>DASQPJ010000114.1:0-18156 GCA_035644015.1 Sporichthyaceae bacterium | reverse complement strand
AGGGCGTCGCGCAATCCTGCGGGGTCGGCGACCGTGACGGTCAGGCCGGGGTGGCGGAGCAGACCGCCGGGCAACAGCGCGGAGACCGGTTCGACGAAGCTCACGCACAGTCCCGCCCGGGCGGTACTGCCGAAGGTGGCGCCGTGGTCGGCGAAGGACAGTCGGGTGCCCACGGCGCGGTACCACCGGTAGGGGCCGCTCACCTCGGCGTCGAGGATGTTCCAGCGCGGGGTGCGCAGCCGCCAGGGTCCGAACCTGGCGTCGAACTCGTCGGCGGTCACGGTTACCCGGGCCGTTTGGGGCAGCACCCCGACCAACGCCAGCGGGGCGCGGAAGCGGGCGTCGAAGGCGAACTCGAAAACCTGCTGGATGCCGATTTCCTCCCCGGTGCCACGGCACGGAATCATGGCCGCGCACAGGCTACGGAGGGCGGGCACGTGGTGGAGCGCCGGGATGTCACCGGGCCGCTGCCCCGGGTACCCCGGGACGCCGCGGAGATCCGTCGGCGGGGCGAGGCCCTGCTCGATGAGGTCGCCGCGCGCTCCCGCGCGGACCTGCGGACGCGGCTGATGCGACTGCGTGCGGCTGCCCCGGTGATCGGCCAGGCCGCGATCGCCGCGGGCCTGGCCTGGTGGCTGGCCAATCGCATCGGCGCGGGCACCGGCCCGCCGTTCTTCGCCCCGGTCGCCGCCGTGGTGTCCATCGGCTCGGCCCTCGGGCAGCGGCTGCGGCGCACGGTGGAACTGGTCATCGGGGTATCGGTGGGGGTCGGCGCGGGTGACCTGCTGATCCGGGGCATCGGGAACGGCACCGGCCAGCTGATGCTGGTCGTGGTGCTGGCCATGGCGGCCGCCGTGGTGCTGGACGGCGGGCAGTTGATGGTGCTGCAGGCCGCCACGTCCAGCGTGCTGGTCGCGGTGCTGGTGCCGACCAATCAGGGCGTGGCCGGCCTGGACCGCTGCGTGAACGCGCTGATCGGCGGAGTGGTGGGCATTGCCGTCGGCCTGTTGCTGCTGCCGTTGAACCCGTTGACCCTGGCCCGGCGGACCACGCTGCCGGTCACCTCGGGGATGGCCGACGGGCTGGACGCGGTGGCGGCCGCCCTGCGGGCTGCGGACTACGACGCCGCGATGGCCGCGCTCACCGCGCTGCGCGGCCTGAACGCCAAGGTGGCCGCGATGACCAACGCGGTGGCCACCAGCGAGGAGATCGCCCGGGTGGCGCCGGTCCGGTGGCGAGCCCGCGACCGGTTCGGTAGCTACGCCGCAGCGGCCCCGCAACTGGACTACGCGGTGCGCAACTCGCGGGTGCTGGCCCGCCGGGCCGGTGTGCTGCTGCGTCGCCGGCACCTCAGCCCGGACGGGTTGGCCGAGGCGATCGCCGGGCTGGCCGAGGCCACCCGTTGCCTGGGTGAGGAACTCGGCAGCGGCACCGACCCGCTGATCGCTCGGCGCCTGCTGGTCGACGCCTTCGCCACGGCGCGCGGCTTGATGGGTCCGCAGACGCCGGAGACCGCGGTGGTGGTGATCGCCGAACTGCGCGCGGTGGCCTACGACCTGCTGCGGGCCACCGGGCTGAACCGAGTCGACGCGCTGGCCCTGCTGGACGGCTGACGTCCGGCTCTGTCTGACACAGGGTCACCAGGGGTAGGCGCCGAGCGTCTTCCAGTGCGTGTCGTTCGCGGATTCGGCGTCGTACAGGCTCGCGCCGAGCGCCCCGGCGCGCTTGCTCGCGTCCAGGAACCGCCAGATCTCCTTGCCGCTGGGCAGCCCGCGCCGACCGCCTTCCGGACCCATGTCATAGGCCTGGCCGATCACGTGCACCGGGCGCAACTTCTCCAGCACCTTGATCGAATCGGCGGCGAGTTGGCCCGGCTCGTGGCAGGACCAATAGACCATCGGCGCGAAGGCATCGACGTACTTGGTCTGCACCCGGTACGTGTAGGTCGACAGCTGACCCGGGCTGGGCCGCATGACGGTGGCCACCACCGGCAGGTCGCCGGCGATGGCCCGCACCCGGGACAGGTACACCTTCACCCGGTGTTGGGTGTTGAACGTGCCCTCGTTGATGGTCTCGATGTCCGGGCTGAACGCGTCGATCTTCTCCCCACCGAACCGGCCCTCGATCGCCGCGCGGGCGCGGGCCACATCGGCCATCGGGTCGGAGAAGAAGGGGAAGTCCCAGGCCACCACGGCCAGGTGCGCGGCGTGCGCGACGGGCAGCAGTCGACGCAGCAGGTCCTCGCCGTACCAGCCCTGTCGGGCCCCACCGGTGCGCACCCAGATCTGGGTCAGCCCGGCTTGTTTGGCCCGGGCGACCACGTCGTTGACGTCCACCTTCGACTGTTGCCAGGTGGTCCACCACATGCCCTTGCCCTTGATGACGTCCAGGGAGACGTGGCGCGGCCCCACCGGCAGCACGTGCGGCAGGTCGCCCGCCCGCACTGCGGGCTTGGGTCGCGGCGCCGGGTGCCCGCCGTGGTGGTGGTGCTTGATCGGCGGCGGGGGACAGGGCTGCGGTTGCACCGGCGGCGCCGGCATCGGGTACAGCGTGGGGTGGGCCTGCGCCGTCGACGGCGGCGGCGCCTCGCCGCGCACGTCCGGTGCGGCTACCGCCACCCCTGCGGTTGCCAATCCCAAAGCCGCGGCCAACACCGCGGCCCCCACCGTCGCGGTCCGCATGCCGACACGCTACGACGGGAACGGACCCTGTGTCGGAAACCTCACCCACATAGCCGAATCAGGTGCGGGGGAGCTTCACCACGCCGATGAAGAAGTCGTCGATCTGGCGCACCACGTGGATGAATTGGTCGAAGTCCACCGGCTTGGTGACGTAGGCGTTGGCGTGCAGCCGGTAGCTGGCGATCACGTCGTCGCGCGCGCCGGAGGTGGTCAGCACCACCACCGGGATCAGCGACAGTTCGGGGTCACCCTTGATCTCGGCGAGCACCTCACGGCCGTCCTTACGGGGCAGATTGAGGTCGAGCAGGATCAGGTCTGGGATGTGCGCGTCGGCATACTTGCCCTCACGCCGCAGATAAGCCAAGGCCTCCACGCCGTCGGTGACCACCGAGAGGTTGTTCTTCACCTTGTGCTCGGCGAAGGCCTCCTGAGTCATCAGCACGTCGCCGGGATCGTCCTCGACCAGCAGCACCTCGATCAGTCGCGCAATCATGCCGCTGGGCCTCCGTTATCGCTGCCGGCTGTTGCTCAGACCGGCAGGGTCCAGTGCATCACGGTGCCCACCGCGTCCGCCGGCCGGTCGGTCGCCAACCAGATCCGGCCGCCGTGGTACTCCACGATCTTCTTGCACAGCGAGAGGCCGATGCCGGTTCCGGTGAACTGATCCTTCGGGTGCAACCGCTGGAAGATCACGAAGACCCGTTCGGCGTACTCCGGGTCGATGCCGATCCCGTTGTCCGCGCAGGTGAAGTGCCAGAACTCGTCCTCGCGCACCGCGCGTAGCTCCACCCGCGGTGCCCGACCCGGCGCACGGAACTTGATGGCGTTGCCGATCAGGTTCTGGAACAGCTGGGTGAGCAGCGTCTCGTCGCCGGTGAGCTCCGGCAGGTCCCCGATGTCTACTTGCGCCCGGGCCTGTTTGCGGGCGGCGGCCAGGGCGCTGACCGCGTGGCCGGCCGCTGCCGCGGTGTCCACGGTGGTCATGCCTTCCGAGGTCCGGCCCACCCGGGAGAACAACAGCAGGTCGTTGATCAACTGCTGCATGCGCTTGGCGCCGTCCACCGCGAACTCGATGTACTGGTCGGCTTTCTCGTCGAGCTGCCCGCTGTAACGGCGCTGCAACATCTGACAGAAGCTGGCCACCTTGCGCAGCGGTTCCTGCAGGTCGTGCGAGGCGACGTAAGCGAACTGCTCGAGCTCGTCGTTGGAACGACGCAGATCCTCGGCCTGCTGCTCCAGCTCGAGCGCCTGCTCCCGCACCTCCTGCTCGGCCACCCGGGAGGCGGCCAGCGCGGTCACGATGCGCACCCGCATGGTCTCCACGTCCGTGGCGAGCGCCTGCAGCTCGCTGGCCCCGGCCACCTCGACCCGGTGATCGAACTCGCCGTCGGCGACCGTGCGGGTCTCCACGGCCAGCTGATCGACGGGGCGCAGCACGAACCGGCGCAGGGCGAACCACACCGCCACCCCGGCCACGATGATCAGCCCGAAGGCGCTCAGGGTCAGCTCCCGAGTGCGGGTCAGCCCGGTCTTCACGTTGTGCCGGGCGACGACCCGCTCCGCGGCGATCTCGTCGGTCAGCCCGGTCAGCGCCGTGCGCACCGCGTCGAAGCGCGCCTTGGCGACCTTCTGGTCGAGCGTCAGCGGCTGGTTCTTCGGCAGCGAGCGCACCGTGGTGACGGCCGGGTCGGCGAAGTCGGTGTGCCAGGCCCTCCCGGCTGCGGCCACCGCGTCCAACGTGCTGGCGATGGCCGGCGTGGGCAGCAGACGGCGCAGTTCCGCGTCCGCGGTGAGGACCGCCTGCTCGCCGTCGGTGTAGGGCCTGAGCAGCGTCTGATCCCGGGTCAGCACGTAACCGCGAACCCCGGTTTCCTGGTCCAGCCAGGCGCTGGTCAGGTCTCCGGCCACGGCCCGGGCAGGCGAGAAGCGATCGGTGAGGGTGCGGGTGTCCTGGTCCAGGGCGTGTAGGGCGCTCAAGGTGGCGATCCCGCCGATGAGCACCAATATCGCGGCCACGGAAAGCACTAACCGCAGCCGGCCCCGCAGCGTGCCGAACCGGTTCCTCACCCGGCCTGCTCCGTCCGCCCGCCGCAGAGCACCAGCAACGCCAGGTCGTCGGCCAGCGGGCCACCGTTGAGCTCGACGACCTGCGCGATCAGGGCGTCGGTCCACTCGGCCGCATCCGGGGTCGCGGCGCGCTGGGCGTGCAGCAGTTCGATCAGCCCTTCCATGCCCAGCCGCTCGGCGGTGGTGGGCGCGGCGGTGCCCTCGAAGATGCCGTCGGTCATCAGCACCAGGTGCCAATCCGGGGCCAACGGGATCTCCTCGGCGTCCCACACGTAGTCGTCGAGCACGCCCAGCGGCACCCCGGCGCGCTGCCGGATCGGCGCCCCGTCCAGGACCAGGGGCGGCGGGTGACCGGCCAGGTACACCCGGGCGCTGCGGTGATCGGCGGCCACCCGCACCATGCACACGCTGGCGAAGATGTAGTCCTCGGCCCGCTCGTACTCGAGCACCTGGGCGACCAGCGGCAGGATCGATTTCTCCTCGGTGCCGGCCAACACCAGCGTGCGCCAGGCCACCCGCAGGCACACCCCCAGCGCCGCCTCGTCCGGCCCGTGCCCGCTGACATCGCCGATCATCGCGTAGACAGTGCCGTCCGGGCACTGCACCACGTCATAGAAGTCCCCGCCGAGCAGCGCCCGATCCCGGCCCGGTCGGTAACGCAGCACCAGCTGCACCGAGTCGTCGTGGGTGATGGCCACCGGTAGCAGGCCGCGCTCCAGCCGAGCGTTCTCCCTGGCCCTGGCGCGGGAGTCGGCCAGCTCCCGCGCGGTGTCCTCGGTGGTGCGCCGTTGCAGGGCATAGCGGATGGTGCGGGCCAACAGGTCCGGCTCCAGCTGAGCCTTCGTCAGATAATCCTGCGCGCCGTGCGCGACCGCGTCCACGCCGCGGGCCTGATCGGTGAACCCGGTCAATACGATCACGGCGGTCCGGGGTGCGGCGGCCAGCACTGCGTCCAGCCCGGAGAACTCCGCGGCGTCGGGCAACTGCAGGTCCAGCAACACGCACCGGATGTCCGGGGTCAACTGCGGCTTGGCCTCGGCGATCGTCTGCACCCAAATGAGCTCGATGCCCGAGCCCGCTTCCTCGAGCATCTCGCGGACCAACAGGGCATCGCCGGGATCGTCCTCGATCAGCAGCACCTGCAACGCCCGCTCGGATGTGGTGCTCACGAGCGAACTCTCCCACTCTCGACCGGGTGTGCTCGCCGGCGGCCCCGGGGGAGTCGGGTCCAGAATGGGCGCAGGCGCGAGGAGGGCTGGGGGTCGACGTCCGGTGGCGGTGCATGTCTACAGCGGGCTGCGCCGCGAGGCGCGGGTGGTGGTCGGCGCGGATCTGGTGCTGCTCCGTCGATGGACCCGTGACGCCGATCAGCCGGCGACCTACTCCGGCCTGTACCCGGCCGACGAGGACGAGGCGCTGCCCCGGGTCGCCGTGGTGCTCACCGGGGCCGACGAGGCGGAGTTCCAGCAGCACTGGTTCGGCCACGCGTCCGAGTTGCACGAGAAGTTCGATCGCTTCCTGGATGACCGCGCGGGGGTCGACCTGGCCGGGGAGCCGTTCCGGCTGATCGACTGTGCGGCGCCGGTCGACTCGCCCTGGCGGGCCTACGCCCGACGCGGCGAACGCACCCGCGGGTCGGATCGGGCGGTTGAGCACTACGGCCGCTATCCGGGCCGGGAGCACCTGCCCGCGGCGTTGGCCGGGCCGGGGGTGCGCCGCACCGTGGCAGTGTTGGTGCTGGCCGTCGTGGCAGTTGTCTTGGTGGCCACCCTGGCCTCCCGCCCGGCCGCGTTGCTCGGGGTGCTGCCGGCCTTCGCCTGGATGGCCTATCTGCGGCGCAAGGATCGGGTGCGCCCGGAGTCGCCGGGCGTGCTCGGCCGGGCGGCGTTGGCCGGCGTGCTGGCCACCGCGCCGATCGTGGTGGTGGAGGGCGTGCTGTCAGTGGCCGCGCCCTCGACGTTGAGTGTGGCCGGTGCGGTGTTCGCGGCGTTCGTCGTGGCCGGGGCCGTGGAGGAGACCGGCAAGGCGCTGGCGCTGCGCTCGTTCCGGTGGAACCCGGAGTTCGACGAACGGTTCGACGGCATCGTCTACGCGGGCTGGATCGGACTGGGTTTCGCGGTGGTGGAGAACGTGCTGTACCTGGCCGCGGCCCCGACCTCCGGCGCGTACGTGATGACGTTCCTGACCCGCGCCGTGCTGGCCGTGCCCAACCACGCGATCTGGGCCGGGCTCAGTGGTTATGCGCTGGTGCGCAAGCGGTTCGACGGTAAGGGCGCCGGGCTGATCGAGGGTCTGCTGCCCGCCATCCTGCTGCATGGCCTCTACGACGCCGGGCCGTTCCTGGCCCTCGCGTTGGCTCATCAGCACCACGCGTCGGTGGGCGTGCAGGCGTTGTTGTCCGCCGGGGTGCCGGTCGCGGTTACCGTCACCGGGATGAGCATGATCCGCGACCGGGCTCGCCGGGCGCTGCGCGCGGATGCCGCCGAGGCGGCCCGGTTCTCCGCCGCCGCTGAGAACTGACGGCGAGTCAGGCCGCGCGGGTCAGCCGCACGTCACCGCTGCCGGTGCGCGCGCGAATGGTGATCGGCCGGGCGCCCGGCGAGGCGTTCTGTTCGACCGGCAGGTCGGAGTGCAACTGCCCCGAGCCGGTGGTCACGTCCAATCGCGCAGCCACGCCGGTCGGCACGCCAAGGGTGAAGCCGCCGGATCCGGTGGCCACGTCCACGTCGCCGTGCACCGCGCCGACCGAGACGTGTCCCGAGCCGGACCGAGACCGCAGGTCACCGCGCACCACGGTGGCATCCAGTGACCCGCTGCCGAACCCGCAGTGCAGACCGCCGGTGACCTCGCCGAACCGGGCGCTGCCGGAGCCGGCCTTGACCTGTACCGAGCCGTGCACCGCCTCGACGCTGCTCTCCCCGCTGCCGTAGCGCAATCGCAGATCACCGTCGACGGTGTCCAGGGTGATGCCGGCGCTACCGGTGGCCACATCGGCGCGGCCGCACCGTCCGGTGACGGTGACATCGGCGTCCATGGTGGACAGCTTCAGCGCGGTGCCACTGGGCACCTCGACCACCACGTCGACGCTGCCCTTGCGCCGGCCTCCGAACAGGTCCGGCACGCCGCCCTGGCGCGGGCCGAGCACGCAGAGCGTGTGGCCCTGCAGCTCGACGGTGAAGTGGTCCAGGACATCGCCGTCGCCCCCGCGTGGGTCGAGTTGCACGATCGCCTCGGTGAGGTCCTCGCGGGTGTGCACGGTGAGGCTGCCGCGACCCAGACGCACCACGGCGTCGATCGGACCGGTCAGCGGGAAGCTGGTACGGGGCAGTGCCATAGGGACTCCTTGAACAGGATTGATGGTGAGCGCTTTAGCCGTTGACCCAGCCGGTGATGCGCCCGCCGGTGACGTTCCGGACGTAGCTCTCGGGGCCGGCCAGGGCGCGTCCCGCGGCGCGTAGGAACCAGGTGTTCACCGAGATCGACTCGGCGCGGGCGGCCTGCTCGATGTGCGTCTTCAACGCCTCGGGCAGCCGCAGGGAGATGCGGGCAGAGTGCTCGGCGTCCTCGCCGGGCACGGCGCCCGGTGCAGACGGTGCCTCGGCCGCCCCGGTGCGGACCTCGACCCGCAGGTCGTCGCCGTCCGTGCGCACCGAGACGGTGGGTGCGCCGGGGACGTCGAGCAGGGCGGCGGTGATTTCGTCCGCCGCCGCGGACACCGCGGCCAGCACAGCCAGACGCACGGCCGGGTCGGCTGCGGTGGCCAGCGCATGGGCGGTGGCCCGGACCGAGTCGTCGCCCAGCGCAGCGGCGGCGGTGAGCTGGGTCTGCACCTGAGTGACGTACGTCTGCACCTGCATGACGCCACTATGACATCACTGTGATGTCGGCGTCCCCGGTTTCGTGATGTCACTCCAGCCGTGTTGACACGCGCGAAAGAGTGAACCCAAGTCCCGAACTTAGATCTGGAGGTCAATGATGACCCACGTCCCGCACTGGGAATATCAGCTCCACACCGCCCGCGACGACAGCGGCGGAACCGCCGAATACGACCCAGCCGCGGAATGCCCGTTCAAGGTCACGTCAATGCGTCAGATGACCCCTGGCGTGCCGGCCCTGACCGACGAGGCGATGGGCTGGTTGGCGTACTCCCAGCGGCGCACGGTGCAGCTGTCCAGCGGCAAGTGGTCCAAGGACGACGCGGTGCACGCGTCGTGGGACAACAAGACCGGCGACCCGATCGACAACTACTACCGCTACGACCTGACCTTCTCCACGTTCGCGATCGCGTTGATGGCCAACCAGACCCCGGCCTGGCGTGAGGTGTACACCGACATCCTCGACGTCACCCTGCAGCGCTTCGTCGAGTACTGGACGTTCTTCGACTGGGTACAGAACCGCGGCGAGGACCCGGACCGGCTGAACTACCCGGACTGGTGGTACGACGTCCTGCTGCCCAAGGGCATGAAGGGCAAGTACGACTCGCCGGGCTGGGCGTCCAACGGCCTGGCGCCCTACGAGTACGACCCGGACCCGGTGCGTGCCAACGGCTCGTGCAACGTCATGTACAAGGGCTACCTGTCGATCATCGCCGGCCTGTACGGCTACATCTCCGGTAACGACAAGTACGACCACCCGTTCAAGATCGTCTACGACGACTCGTTGGTGTTCGAGTACGACAACACCCGACTGAACGAACTGATCGCCAATCAGATGTACGCCACCGGCAGCGGTCTGTCCTGCGAGGTGACCAAGGCCTTCGGCTGGTGCAACAACATCGCCGGCATGGGTCTGCGGCTGCACGACATGACGCACGGCACCGAACACGTCGCGGCGTACTACGACTTCGCCGGTTGGTTCCGGAAGAACTACGTGTCCGACGGCGACGGCACCGCTCCGATCCAGCGCTACACGCTGTACTACGACAAGATGCACGACATCCAGATGAACGAGACCGAGCACCAGTTCGCGCACAACTTCATGGGCACCTCGTTCAACGGTGCCGCGCTGGTGCCGGATTTGTTCAGCCGTCTCTACGAGGGCGGCATGCAGCAGTTCTTCATGCCGCAGGAGGACGGCGCCGCCTGGATCACCGGCATGCCGGGGATGGGCATCGACTTCCACTACGCCACCAGTACCGGCTTCGCTGCCTCCAAGGAGTACGGCGACACCGAGCGCAACGCGGCGCTGCGGGCCTGGATCAGCCGGGAGTACCAGCCAACCTGGGACATGGAGCGCGGCGAGTTCTACCACCACCTGGGCCTGGGCGAGAAGTGGCCGCGGGCGCAATTCAACGACTGGCTCATGATCGGCTACACGATCACCCAGGCCGGTCAGTGGCGGAAGATCTTCAATGAGCCGAACCTGGCGAAGTTCCGGCAGCCCACCGTGGTCGGCGTGGACTTCCCGACGGTGCGTCCGCGCCAGGCCTACTGGGACGCGGCGGAGAGGGCACTGTTCGTCTCGATCACCTCGTGTGACAAGGCGAAGCTCGGGGAGCCCACCACGTTCCGGGTCACCAACCTGCTGCCGGGTACCCGCTACCGGTTGACCGTCGACGGCGAGGTGCAGGACGCCCTGCTCGAGCCCACGGCAGGGACGCTGACCATCGACACCAAGGTCGGCTCGCACTCCCTCGTGCTGCAGCAGCTCGGCGCCTGATCGGAGAAGATCGACAGCGATGCCCCTGGCCTCGGCCAGGGGCATCGCCGTATTTTCGGGCGGTGACCGACATCAGCCGTGAGCGCCCGTACGACGAGATCGACCTCTCCAGCCGCACGTTCTGGGCGCAGCCTGCGCCGGTGCGCGAACACAGCTTCGCCGCGCTGCGAGCCGACCGGCCGCTGAGCTGGCACCCGCCGGTCCAGGACGCGCTGATGGACGACGAGGACGACCCCGGCTTCTGGGCCGTGGTCCGGCACGCCGACATCGTCGAGATCAGCCGGCGGCACGACGTGTTCGTCTCCGGCCAGGGCGTCATCTTCGAGAACATCCCGGAGATGTTCCTGGAGACCTCGCAGTCGTTCCTGGCCACCGACCCGCCCCGGCACACCAAGCTGCGCACGCTGGTCAGCAAGGCGTTCACGCCCCGGCAGATCGCCCAGATTTCCGAACGCATCGAGGCCAACACAGTGGCGGTGGTGGCAGAGTTGGCGGCCGCGGGCAGCGGCAGCGACTTCGTGCAAGCCTGCGCCGCGCAACTACCGCTGCGGGTGTTCGCCGACATGGTCGGGGTCAGCGAGGCCGACCGCGAGGAGGTGGCCGAGGCGGCGGGCGCCATGGTGTCCTGGGCCGACCCGGAGTTCCTCGGCGATCGCGATCCGCTGGACGTCATGTTCGAGACGCAGCTGGTGCTGCTGCGCCACGCGTTGGCGTTGGCCGAACAACGGCGCAGCAAGCCCACCGGCGACCTGATGAGCGCGCTGGTTGCCGCCGAGGTGGACGGCGACCGACTGCTGGACGAGGAGATCGGCGCCTTCTTCATTCTGCTCGCGGTGGCCGGCAACGACACCACTCGACAGTCCATGAGCCATGCGCTGCGCGCCCTGACCACCCACCCGGAACAGCGGGCCTGGCTGACCGCGGACTTCGGCGCGCGCATCGACACCGCGGTGGAGGAATTCGTGCGCTGGGCCACCCCGGTGATGACCTTCCGGCGTACCGCGGTGGTTGACGTTGACCTGCACGGCACCACGGTGCGGGCGGGGGAGAAGGTGGTGATGATGTACCCGTCGGGCAACTGGGACACCGACGTGTTCACCGACCCGGCCGCGTTCGACCTGTCCCGCCGGCCGAACCCGCACTTGTCCTTCGGGGGCGGTGGGGTGCACTTCTGCCTCGGCGCGCAGCTGGCCCGAACCCAACTGCGCGCCGTGTTCCGCGAGCTGTTCCGGCAAATCCCGGACATCCGGGCCGGTGAACCGGATTACCTGACCGGCAACTTCATCCACGCGGTGCGGGCGCTGCCGGTCACCTTCTGACGGAACGTCAATTCGCCAGACTGAACACGCGATATTCCACCCGGGGGCCCGGCACCAGACGGCCCTGACCCACGAAGAACGTGGTGTTCACCCACGCGTAGCGGGGGTCGCCGGTTTCCATCCGCGGGTTGGTGAAGAAGTACTGCTCGCCGAAGTCGGTGCCCGCGCCGGTGCCGCCCACCACGGCGGTGATGGCCTCGGTGAGTTCGATCAAGCCGTAGTACTGCACGTAAATCAGCGCGTCGTCGTGGGTGCGGAAGGTGGCCCGCACGTCGAGGCGGCCGAAGCCCGTCTCGTCGGCGAGCAGCCAGTCCGCCCCGGCGCCCACGATCGTGCCGGTGAGCCGTTCGCTGTGGAACTCACCGCCGGTGACGTTGAAGATCAACCGGTCGCCGAACGGGCCGCGCCCGAGCGGGTCGAGTTGGAGGTCGGCGTGGTAGTCCAACGCGTGCACCAGGGTCGGCAGGTCGCTCATGTCGGTCCTCCCAGGATGAGGTGGCCGGCCGGTCCGGGCGCCGGCGGCGGGTCCCATCCTGGCCGGTGGCCGCCGTGTCCCGCCATGGCACGACCTGCCCAATCCCGCCGGCCCGGTTGGCAGTGACTCACACCTGGGATCTTGTGGTGCGTATTGTGCGGACATGTCCTCGCCGGCCGCCGAGTCCGTGCCCGCGACGGCTGACGCTGCGCTGGTCGGATCCGGCCCGCCGCTGGAGGATCTGCTGCGGCGACTGCTGGTCGCCGACGGGCTCACCGATGCGGCGCAGGCCGCCGTCGATGCCGTTCGCCGCTGCCTGGACATCGACATCTCCTGGTGCGGTGTGGTCACCGGGGACTACCTGACCATGGCCGCCCATTCGGGCATCCGGACCGCACAGATGATGGCGCTGTGGCGACTGCGTGTCGGGCAGGGCGTGGGCGGCCGGGTGGTCACCGAACGCCGCGTGCTCTCCGTCCGCGACTATCGCCGCGACCCACGACGGGTGCCGGTGATGAAGTCGATGATCGACTCCGAGGGAGTGCACAGCGCGATCTGCGCCCCGCTGCTGATCCACGACGAAGCCGTCGGCGTTATCTATGCCGCGCACCGACAGGCTCGGGAATGGAGTCGCGCCGACAGCGACTTGCTCACCCGCATCGGCCGGGACACCGCGACCTGCCTGGCCCTGCTGCGGGAACGTCGCGGCGAGCAGGATGCCGCCGCGGATGCCCACCGTCGCGCGGAGGCCACCGATCGGGTCGTGGACGGAGCGCTGGACACCGCTGCCGCGGTGCTCGCCGGGGAGGACATGGGGGCGGGTCTCCAGGTGCTCGCGCACCGGCTCGGGCAACGGGTCGAGTTGCTGGGTCCGGCACGCGACGTGCTGCGTACCGCACCGGATACCCCCAGCGGCGACGAACCGGTGCTGTTGGAGACCGGCCTCGGCGACGACGCGCTGGGCACGCTGCGGGTGCGCGGAACGCGTGAGCTGACCTCCGCCCAACAACAGCTGGTCGCGCTGTCCGCGTCCATGATCGGCTTGCAGCTGATGCGGCTGCGGGCGGGCCTGTTGGCGGAGGGCCGGCTGTACGGCGGCCTGCTCGACGACCTGCTCACCGGCCGGGACAGCGACTCGGCGCGGATCCGTGAGCGCGCGATGTTGCTCGGCATGGACCTGGCCACGCCGCGCCACGTCGTGTGCATCGGGCCGGTGGCCGCACCGGAGCAAAGCCCGTTCGAGGGCGGCGGTTCGGCGCGGGTGGAGTCCAGCCTGCGGGCTTGCTACCCGGCGTCGATCTTCGCCCGCCGGCCGGAGGGTCTGCTGGTGCTGCTCGACCCCGGTGGCGGGACCCTGCAGGAGGTTCATGAGTCCCTCGGTCGACTCTTGCGAGCGGTGGAACCGCCGGCCGCGGCCGGTCTGGGTCGGCTGTGTGTCGGACCGTCGGACTACGCCGACTCCTACGACGAGGCAGTGCTCGGGCTGGAGGTGGCCCGGCGCCGGCGCAAGCCGGGCGAGGTCGTGCCCGCCGCCGACCTGGGTTTCTACGGTCTGCTGGCCCGGGGCACCGGACGTGGCTCGTTGGAGACGATGGTCGAGCAGGCGCTCGGCCCGCTAATCGATGCGGACGCGCAGAGCGGTTCGGACTACGTGCGGACGTTGGACGCCTATCTCTCCTGCGATCGGCACCTGGAGCGCACCGCGGCCTGCCTGCACGTACACCCGAACACGGTGCGCTACCGGATCGCGAAGGCTCAGGAGAAGCTGGGCGTGGATCTGCACGACGTGGAGAACCGTTTCCTGCTCGAGCTCGCGCTGCGTGTGCAGGCCGCCCTGGGCGATCCGGAGCCCGGCGGCGGCTGACCGGTGTTGATGGGTGAGCTCGCTACCGCTCGCTCGCCACTGTGTGCCGGTGCCAACCCGGCCGGTCAACTTCGTCGCGCTGCGCCATGCCGGTGGCTGCCGTGCCGCCGGCACGATGGCGGCCACGGATGAGGAGGTCGGAGACATGGCTCGGGCGATCGGCGCGGTCGAACAACTGATCCGTGCCCGCGTCGCCGAGCACCCCGACGGTCCCTGGCTGTACTGGGCTGAGGAGACCGTCAGCTGGGCGCAGACTTTGTCTTACGCGCAGCGCGCGGCCAACGGGTTGTTGGAACAGGGCGTACGGCCCGGCGAGCGCGTTGCGCTGCTGATGGCCAACCGTCCGGAGTTCATCTGGCTGCACCTGGGCGTGCTGATGATCGGTGGCCACTCGGTGCCGGTGAACATCTCCCAGCGCGGGGTCACCCTGGAACACATCCTGGGCGACAGCGACGCGGTCGCGGTCATCCACGACGACTCCGTCGCCGAGGTGGTCGACGCGGTTGCGCCGCGGCTGCCCGCGCTGCGCCGGGTCATTCCGCTGGACTCCCGCGGGCAGGGGCCCGACGTGGCTCGCCTGCTCTCGGCGCCCGACGTCGAACCGGACGTGGACCTGGCCGAGGCCACCGGCGGCGTCGGCATGATGTACACCTCGGGGACCACCGGACCGCCCAAGGGCGTGGTGGCCACCGGTTACGACCTCGCCCCGATCAACGCCCTGCTGCGCTCCGCGGGCATCGCGCCGGGGGAGACCATGTACACCGGCCTGCCGCTGTTCCACGGCAATGCGCTGCTGGTGTCGATGCTCGGCTCGATCCTGTTGGACACGCGGCTGGCCCTGGCTCCGAAGTTCACCGCGTCCGGGTTGTGGGACCACTGCCGCCGGTATGACGCGGTGGCCTTCAACAGCCTGGGCGGGATGATCTCCATCCTGCTCAAACAGCCTCCGTCAGCACGCGACCGCGACCACCCGGTGCGCACCGTGCTGTCCGCGGGCTGTCCGCCGGACCGTTGGGAAGAGTTCGAGCGGCGCTTCGGGGTGCGCCTCATCGAGTGGTTCGGCATGGTCGACGCACCCGGCATTCTGCTGAACACCGAGGGTAAGGTCGGTTCCATGGGTCGCTCCGGAGTGGCCGACGTGGAGTTCCGGGTGGTCGACGAGGACGACAACCCGTTGCCCGCCGGAGCTGTCGGCGAACTCGTTTTTCGTCACCCCCGGGGACGTCTGACGCACTATCACAAACTTCCCGAGGTCACTGACGAGGCCAACCGCGGGGGCTGGTTCCACACCGGCGACCTGGCCGACGTCGACGCCGACGGCTGGTTCTATTACCGCGGCCGCAAGAAGGAATCCATGCGGGTGCTGGGGGAGAACATCTCGGCCTGGGAGATCGAGACAGTGCTCAACGGGCACCCGGCGATCCTGGACAGCGCGGCCCACGCGGTGGCCTCGCCGTTGGGCGAGGACGAGGTCAAGGTCTGCGTCATCCGCCGGCCCGGCGTAGGACTGGAACCCGCCGAGGTGATTGCGCACTGCGAGGGCCAGATGGCGAAGTACGCGATCCCGCGCTACGTCGAGTTCGTCGAGGAACTGCCGAAGACAGCCACTGAGCGCAATCAGTACGCGGCCCTGAAGGCCCGCGGGATTACCCCACAGACGTGGGATCGACAGTCAGCGGAGGTAGCGACATGACCGGCGTGCAGATCATCGGCACGGGAATGACCCCGTTCGGCAAATTCGAATCCGCCACCGTCAGGTCGTTGGCCACCTCCGCGGTGAACGATGCGTTGGCCGACGCGGGCGTGGGCACCGATGCGGTCGGCGCGGTGTTCTTCGCCAACGCGGTGGCCGGTCTGATCACCGGTCAGGAAATGATCCGCGGCCAGCAGGCGCTGCGGTACACCGGTTTGTTGGGCGTGCCGATCGTCAATGTGGAGAACGCCTGTGCGTCGGCCTCCACTGCGTTCAACCTCGCGGTGAGCGCGGTGGCCTCCGGTCAGGTGGACGTGGCCCTCGCGGTGGGCGCGGAGAAGATGAGCCACCCGGACAAGCAGCGCGCGTTCGACGCCATCGGCACCGCCGTCGACCTGGAGGCGCTGGCCGAACTGCAGGCCGAACTCGGCGGTGGTGGCGGGCAGAAGTCGTTCTTCATGGACGTCTACGCGAAGCTGACCCGGGCGTACATGGAGGTCTCCGGGGCGACCGCGGAGGACTTCGCGCAGATCGCGGTGAAGAGCCACGACCACGCAGCGCTCAACCCCAAGGCGCAGTTCCGTCAGCCGGTCACCGCGGCCGAGGTGCTGGCCAGCCGCACCATCTCCGACCCGCTGACCCTGCTCATGTGCTCGCCGGTGGGCGATGGCGCCGCCGCGATGCTGGTCGCCTCGGCGGATTACGCCAAGCGGTTGGGCGTGCCGGGGGTGAAGGTGCGGGCCAGCGTGTTGGTGTCCGGTACCGATCGCGCCGCGGGTGAGCCCAATGCGGTGGAGCGCGCCGCGCGCAAAGCCTATGCCGCCGCGGGCGTCAGCCCGTCCGAGGTCGACGTGATCGAGGTGCACGACGCCGCGGCGCCGGCCGAGCTCATGGCGTACGAGGACCTGGGCCTGTGCGAACGGGGCGAGGGTCCGAAGCTGCTGGCCTCCGGGGAGACCCGGCTCGGCGGTCGGCATGTGGTCAACCCCAGTGGGGGTCTGCTGTCCAAGGGTCACCCGATCGGTGCGACGGGCTGCGCGCAGCTCGTCGAGCTGGCCGATCAGCTGCGCGGGCGGTGCGGGGACCGGCAGGTCAGCGGTGCCCGCATTGCCCTGGCGGAGAACGCGGGCGGGTTCCTGTCCGCCGACAACGCCGCCACCGTCGTCACCGTCCTGTCTGTCTGAGGAGAAACCAGTGGAGTTCAAGCAGGTCGTCGGGACCCGTCGCACCACCCGCTTCTTCGAGCCCAACAAACCGGTGGAGCGCGCCAAGATTCAGGCCATCCTCGAGGCGGCCAACCGGTGCTCGCGGTCGGTGAACGCGGACTACGCCAAGGCGGTGGTCTGCTACCGCGACGAGATGGACCCCGAGGTGCTGGAGGCGATGAAGACGCCGACCACCACCGTGCAGTACGACCTCGCGCCGGTGGCCATCTACTGGTTCGGTGACACCGAGTTCCACGTCGGCGCAGAGGGCCGGCTCAAGCACCTGTTCGACCTCGGCGCGCTGGCCCCCACCCACGGTTGGTCGCACAGCTACGTCGAGGAAGTGGCCTACCCGCAGGTGGTCGAGGGGATCGCCAAGGACCCGGTGCTCGGGCCCTGGATGGTCAACGTGGAAACGGGTCTGGCGATGTGCCAGGCGATGCTGGCTGCGGTCGACGAGGGCCTGGGCGTGGCGCTGTCCGCGTACAACTTCGCGCTGGGCAAGGAAATCCTGAAGGTCCCGGACACCTGGATCCCGATGTGGGTCATGTTGGTCGGTTACTCCGCCGAGGGTGACGCCGGTGGTCAGCGTCCGCGCAACCCGTTGTCCGCGAACTACTTCGAGGGCCAGGTCGGCAATCCGTTCAACGAGGACCCGGCGGTCACTCAGCAGTTGCGCGATGCCGGGATGATCCAGGAGTCGATGGAGGGCCGCGAGGCTCAGCGTCGGCAGCAGATCCGGGAGTTGGCCGACCGCTTCGGGTTGCCGCTGTGAGTGTGGAACTGCAGCAACACGAGCGGGTGCGCGCCTGGTTCGCCGGCGCGCACCACGACGAACTGCCCGAGGCCGACCAGCAGCGCTACCTCGACCTTCTCGACGGGTTCCTGGCCCGCATCGGCAAGGACCCCGACGAGCTGGTCGCGTTCTGCTTCCTGCGCAAGAAGGACACCGGCGAACGGTTCCTGTCGCAGAAGCGCCGGGTCGAGGTCAACGAGATGATCGACGGCTGGGTCGTGGCCAACGGCTGGACGGAGAAGGACGCCGTGCGCATGGCCAATGTGGTGCGCGGCTTCCTCACCCACAACGGCGTGCTGATCCAGGGCAAGGTCTGGACGAAGGGCTGACCGCCAACCACCCGTAACGTCCGACGAATAGCGTCCTATAGGCCGCAGTTTGTCGGACGTTACGGGTTC
>DASQPJ010000113.1:0-11728 GCA_035644015.1 Sporichthyaceae bacterium | reverse complement strand
CTCCCAGTAGCCGTTGATCACCGGCAACACGTCCTCGTCGACGAAGGCCCGGGCGCGCAGCAGGTACTCCCGCTGTTGGGGAGTGAGGGATTCGCGCAGCAGCAGGTAGTCCGTACCCAGGGCGTCCCCGACGCCCACCTGCAGGTCCTCCACCACGGCCTCCTCGACGTCGATGCGGCCCGACGCTACCTCCCGGCGCGCCGAACATTGCGATCAGGCGAACTACACCCGGGCGTCCTGGCGGCTGCTTACCCTGACGATCATGAGAGCCCTGCTGCGCGCCACGCTGTGTGGCGCCGCCGCCGTTGCGCTGACCTGCGCCCCGGTGGCCGCCGCGCAGGCGGACGAGGCCGGGTCCGCCATCGGCGGGGCGCGGATGGGCGAGCACGGCCCCATCGACGACCCCAGCGCCGGGCCGTTGCCGCAGCTCACCGCGGCGTCCTGGCTGGTCGCGGACGCGGACACCGGCGCGGTGCTCGCGGCCTTCGACCCACACCGCCTGGCCCGCCCGGCGAGCACCCAGAAAACGCTGCTGGCGCTGACGATGGCGCCCCGGCTGGATCCCGGCGGCAGCTACCGGGCGGACGTCGCGGACACCGCGGTGGAGGGCACCCGGGTCGGATTGGTGGCCGGGCAGACCTATTCCCTCGACAACCTCTGGTACGGGCTGTTCCTGCGCTCGGGCAATGACGCGGCCAACGCAATCGCCAAGGCCGGCGCCGACCGCGACGTGGCCAAGGCCGTGCGGATGATGCAGGCCGAGGCGCACCGGTTGCAGGCCGACGACACCACCGTGGTCAACCCCAGCGGGCTGGACGCGGACGGGCAGTTCTCCTCGGCCTACGACCTGGCGCTGTGGGGTCGGGCCGCGCTGGGACGCGGCGATTTGCGCCACTACTTCGGCACGCTGCGCCACGACTTCCCCGGCGATCAGACCCAGACCGGCACCGCGGCGAGCCGCAAGTCGTTCGCGATGTACACGCAGAACCGACTGATCAACCGCTACCCCGGCGCGATCGGGGTGAAGGCCGGCTACACCACGCTGGCGCACAACACCTTGATCGCCGCGGCCACCCAGAACGGCCACACGATCCTGGCCACGCTGACGTCCACGCCGGCCGACGTCGCCGGGCAGGCCAAGATCCTGCTCGACTGGGGCTTCGCGCACCTGAACGCCCCGGCCGTCGGCCAGCTGGTGGCCCCCCTGTCTGCCGCGGTGCTGTCCGGCGAGGACGCCGGTCCGCCACTGGTTCTGCCCGCCAATCCGCAGATCACCGCGGTGGCGGCGGTCGGCGCCCCGTCCGCGGATGGCCAGCACCACTTCCCGGTGGCCGCCGGCATCGCGGGCGCCGGCCTGCTGGTGGTCGGCCTCGGGCTGCGCTGGCTGCGGCGGGTACGCGCCGGCCGCGAGCCGGACCCGGTGACCTGACCCGGCCGGTCAGATCGTGCGTCCCAGACCCGCCCAGTAGGGCGCCCGGACCTCGCGCTTGGCGACCTTCCCGTAGGCGGTTCGGGGCAGCGCGTCGACCACATCGACAGCCTTGGGTTTCTTGTAGCCCGCCAGGTGTTGGCCACTGAACGCGATGAGTTCCGCCGGATCAATGCTCGTTCCGGGCGTGGCCACGACCACCGCACGGACCGCCTCGCCCCACTTCTCGTCCGGCACCCCGATCACGCACGCCTCGGCGACCGCGGGGTGGGTGAGCAGCACGTCCTCCACCTCGTGCGGGTACACGTTCAGTCCGCCCGAAATGATCATGTCCTTGAGCCGGTCCAGGATGAACAGATAGCCGTGCTCGTCGAGCATCCCGACGTCGCCGGTGTGCAACCAGCCACCGGCCAGGGTCTCCGCGGTGGCCTCGGGTCGTTGCCAGTACCCGGCCATCAGCGTCGGTCCGCGCAGGCAGATTTCCCCGGCGGCACCGGGCGGGAGTTCGGTTCCGTCGGCGTCCAGGATGCGCAGTTCCATGCCGGCGCGGACCCGACCCACCGAACGCTCTCGGCCCGACCCGTCGTCGATGCAATGTTCCTCGCGGGTCAGCACGGTGCCCGACATTGGCGACTCGGCCTGGCCGAAGATCTGCACCAGGACCGGGCCCAGTGCGCGCAGTGCGCGTTTCTGGTCCTCGCGGTACATCGGGGCGCCGCCGTAGCAGACCCATTGCAGGCTGGAGGTGTCCCGCTTGACGAGGTCGGGATGCTCGACGATCAGCTTGATCTGGGTGGGCACCAGGAACATCGCGGCGACCCGGTAGCGCTCCACCTGCTCCAGCAACAACGCCGGGTCGAAGCCCCACGGTTGGTGGATCACCTGGGTGCAGGCCTTCATGGTGAACGCCAACCCGTTGTGCCCGGAGCCGTGCGAGAGCGGCGCCGCGTGCATGCCGACCTGGTGTTGTTCCATGCGTTCCACGTCGGCCAGCGTGGTCAGGCACTGATAGATCAGCCCACCGTGGGTGAGCATCGCGCCCTTCGGCCGCCCGGTGGTGCCGGAGCTGTAGGCCAGCCACGCGAGGTCGTCGGGATCCACCGGGACACTGCCGAAGGCGTCGCCCGGGTGAGCGTCGATCACGTCATCGAGCAGATCGTCGGCCGCGCCCAGCATGCCGTGCCGGTCGTGGCAGACCACCCAACCGGGCCGGACCGACCCCAGCGACGTCAGTCCCTCGGGGTCGGTGAGCAGCACGGTGGCGCCGCTGTCGGTCAGGTGCCAGTCCACCTCGTCCGGGGTGAACTTGGCGTTGAGCGGGACCACCACCCCGCCGGCCTTGAGGATGGCGAAGGCGACCTCCAGGTACTCCGGGCAGTTGCGCAGGTAGATCGCCACCCGGTCGCCGCGGTGCAACCCGCGGGCCAGCAGGGCGCGGGCGAACCCGTCCGCGCGGGTGCCGGACTCCCGATAGGTGCGCGGCGCGTCCAGGAAGACGAACGCGGCGTGCTCGGGATAGCTGCGTGCTGCGTTGGTCAGCAGGTCGCCGGTGTTCATCGTCCGGCGCGCAACCCCGGCCGGTACACGTCCGCGTACGGCCGGGTCATCACCTTGATGCCGTTCTTGATGAAGAACCCGCGCACGGTGTTCTCCACCCTCGTGGCCTGGCCATCCGGCAGGTTCTTGGCCGCCACCCACTGCTTGAGCGATTTCAGGTGCTTGTTTCGCTCCGCCTGACCGGTCGGGATCAGGTCCGTGCAGGTCTCGATCAGCGCGTCCGGGTCCACCTCAATGTGCGCGCAGAACTCGGCGAGCACGTCGAGCTTGACCTGCGGGTCCTCCCGCACCGGCTGGAAGCCCCGACCGGACGGTTCTTCCAGCCACTTCTGGACGCTGGCGTAATCGCGCAGGTCGTTCACGCGTCCAGGTCCTCCGGGTAGCCGTACATGCGGGCCAGGAAGCGCAGCTCATCCCACCGCCCCGGCAGCGGCGCCGCCGGTTGCAGCAATTTGGCCTGCTCCAGCTGGCTGACCACCTCCGGGTCACGCCGGAACGGGGTCTGCCCATCGCCCTCGAAGAACATCGACTCGAAGTCGAACCGCGGCCGCTGCCCGCCGGCCGCGGTGCCCTCGGCGGAGTACCCGACGAGTTGCACCCACACCGGCACCCAGTCCTCCGGGACCTTGAGCAGTTCCTTGACCCGGGCCTGCAGGGAGGGCTTGGCGATCATGTGCAGGCAGGTGCCCAGGCCCTGGTCGACCGCGGCCAGCGTGGCCACCGCGCAGGCGCCCACGGTTTCGGAGTAGGCGACCGTCGCCGACGCCTCCTGCGGCAGGTCGTGCAGCAGTTCGTGGATGCCCGCCATGCCGGCCGGGGTTTCCACGGCGCGCTCGATCGCGTCCAGGATCCGGGTCTTGCTCCAGCCGTACGCCGAGATCGACGCCCCAACCTCGAGCAGCTGGATGGCCCCGGTGGCGAACCGCTCCGGTCGGGCGGCCTCGGGGTCGGCGAAGATGTAAATCCACACCGGCGCCTGCACGTGCGCGCCCTGCCAGTTGTCGGCCTTCAGCAACTCGTCGCGGACGTCATCGTCGAGTTCATCGCGCCACACCACGACTGCTCGCCACGGCTGCAGGTTGCCCGGGCAGGTGGTGAACCGGATGACCTCCAGGATCTGCTGGATCTTCGCGCGCTCGACCGGTTCCCAGGTTTTGAAATAGCGGACGCTGCGGCGGTTACCGACGACCTCGAGGAATTCCACGAACGACCTCCACTGTCCCGCGGCGCTGGGGTGGTGCACCCTGTTTGTTCGTCATTCCATACCAGAGGAGACCCCATGGCGGACAGCACCCTGCCCCAGTTCCGGCTCGACGGAAAGGTCGCCCTGGTCACCGGGGCCGGCGGCGTGCTGGGTGCGGCGATCGCCGAGACCCTGGCCGCGGCCGGCGCGGCGGTCATGGTCACCGACGTGCGGGAGAAGGAGGGCGAGGCCACCGCCGACGCGCTGCGGGCGGCCGGCGCCAAGGCGGAGTTCCGGGTCCACGACGTCACCGACGAGGCGTCCTGGAACTCGGTGGTGGACGCCACCATCGCCACCCTCGGCGGCCTGGATGTGCTGGTGAACAACGCCGGCGTGGAGCGCATGGCGTTCATCACCGAGTGCACCGTCGAGGAGTACCGCTGGATTCAGGACGTCAACTCCACCGGCACGTTCCTCGGCTGCAAGGTCGGCGTGACCGCGATGCGGCCCGACGGGGCGGCCGGTCGCGGCGGGTCGATCGTCAACCTCTCCTCGGCGGCGGGCCTGATCGGGGTCACCGCCTTGCACGCCTACTCGGCGTCCAAGGGCGCGGTCCGGCTGCTGACCAAGACGGTGGCCGTGGAGTGCGCGCAACTGAAGACCGGGATCCGCTGCAACTCGCTGCACCCCAGCGTGGTCGAGTCCGCGATGGGCGATCACTTCTTGCAGAACTTCGTCGACCTCGGGCTGACCCCGGACCTGGACACCACCCGGGCCGCGTTCCTGGCCCAGGTGCCGATGGGCGAGTGGGCCCTGCCCGCCGACGTGGGCAACGCCGCGCTGTTCCTGGCCTCGGACGCCGCCCGCTTCATCACCGGGGCCGAGCTCTCGGTGGACGGCGGGTTCACCGCGACGTAGTCCTACGATCCGGTGATGGGAGGCTGCTGCGGTGATCACGCCTCAGGACGCCCACCTGCACAAGCCGGACTCTGACGACCCCGCGTGGGCGGAGACCAATTACTTCGGTTTCTACGTGCCCGAGCGCTCGATGAACTGCGGTATCTACGCGCTGTGGCGGCCGAACCTGGGCGTCGTGCACACGACGATCTGCGTCAACTCCCGGCGCACCACGCACTACTGGGAGACCGACTACTGCAACATGCAAGCGCACGTCCCGATGCCGGAGGACCCGGACCTGACGAACTACCGGTTGGCCAACGGCCTGTCCGTGCGGTGCACGGAGCCGAACATGGCCTGGGAGGTGGACTTCGAGGACCCCGCCGGCAACGGGCTGCACTTCGAGTACCGATCGTTGATGGCGCCCTACGACATCCAGGATCCGGCGCAGAATCCGTTGGCCGAGGCGTGGGCCTGGGGTACGCATTATGCCGGGCACTTCGACCAGACCGGGGTCTACGAAGGTGAGATCCGCCTGTCCGGCGAGAGGATTCCGTTCCGCTGCGTGTCCACCATGGACCACAGCTGGGGCGCGCGCCCGGAGTACGGCACCCGCAACATGAGCTGGATGCACGCGCACTTCGGCGAGGACCTGGCGATGCACGCCATCCTCGGCTTCGACGCCGAGGACCACGGCGCGCAACTGCGGTTGGTGAACGGCT
Source organism: Sporichthyaceae bacterium (assembly GCA_035644015.1). GTDB lineage: Bacteria > Actinomycetota > Actinomycetes > Sporichthyales > Sporichthyaceae > DASQPJ01. The sequence goes on along the minus strand of DASQPJ010000113.1, from coordinate 5,940 downwards.
ACCTGCTGGAGGACGGGGAGGTGCACGGACTGGTCAGCGGCCACGGCAGCTCGAAGCGCAGCGATGGCTGGTTCGCCGACGCGATCACCCTCGAGGTGACCGACACCCGCGGGCGGACGCTGTCGATCGCCGGCGAGACGCTGAGCTGTTTCCCCTGGGCCGCGTGGCCCAACGTCATCGTGTTCAACTCGCTGCTGCGCTGGCAGGAGCAGGGCGGGCGCACCGGGTACGGAGAGACCCAGGACGTGGTCAGCCTGCAGACGATGACTGCGTGAGCTCCACCACCGGACTAGTTAACCTCCGCCGGCGAATACCCGGGATTGACGATGTTGGATCGTCCCGCACAATTCGCCCAGGAGGTCGGATGTCGAAGCGCGGCAGGGCATGGTGGATTTCTCTCGCCGCGGTTGGGGCGCTCGTTGTGAGCGGAGCGCCCGGCGGCGTGGCCCGGGCCGCGGAGCAGCATCGGACCGGCGACGTGCTCGCTTCCGATCTGCTCAGCGATCGGATCGGGCCGGCCGACCCGGCGCAACGGCTGGACGTCTACGTCGTGTTGGCCGACCCGATGGTGGCGGCCGAACGCGCGCTGGCCAACGCGGTGGTGGATCCCCGCTCCCCGCAGTACCGCCAGTTCCTCTCCCCGGCGCAGTACGCCGAGCGGTTCGGGCTGCCGATTGCCCAACGTCACCGCGCATTGAACTGGCTGCGCGGCGGTGGGCTGACCGCCGCGGAGCAGTCCGGCACCGGGGACCTGCTGTCCGCGTCGGGGACCGTCGCCCAACTGGAACGCCTCTTCCACCTGCAGCTGAGCAGCTACCGGCACGGCGCGACGACGTTCCTGGCCAACGACCGCGCCCCGTCCGTGCCGGGCGACCTCCCGGTCACCGCGGTGCTCGGCCTGGAGACCCTGCACCACTTCGCCGTGCCGTCGCACGCGGTGCATCCCGCGGTGGGCGGCTTCGACGGGACCATCGACGTGCGCTCGCTGTGGAAGACCTACAACGTGCCGAGCGACAACGAGGGCCAGGGCGCCAAGGCCGGCGTGTTCATGGTGGGCAACACGGCACCGGTGATCGGCAGCCTGCGGGTGTTCGAGACGGCCGAGAACCTGCCCCGGGTCCCGGTGCGCACGGTGTTCACCGCACCCGGAAAGCCCGAGGATTTCCTGCTGAATGCCGGCGGCATCGAGTGGATGCTCGACTCCCAGTCCTCCACCGGCATGGCGCCGCGGCTGTCCGAACTCGCGTTTTACTCCGCCAAGTCATTGGGTGACGCCGACATCGTCGCCGCCTTCGCCTACTGGGCCGCCGATCCGCACGGCCCGACCCTGATGAACGCCAGCTTCGGCGGCTGCGAGGCCATGCCGTTCACCACGCAGACCGGCAAGGGCGACCTGGCTGTGCAGTTGGGCAACAACATTCAGGCGGCGACGGAGAAATCCCTCATGGCGGCCTTCACCGAGGGCCGCACGTTGTTCGCCTCGTCCGGGGACACCGGCTCGGGCTGCGCCTCGTTGGTGGCCCCGGTGGTCGGCGGCGGCAACGGTGTGCTCGTGCAACCCGTGCCCGCGCAGAACTATCCGGCGGTCAGTCCGTGGGCGACCGCGGTCGGCGGGACCGTGCTGGACATCGACAAGGACGGCGCCCGCAAGGACGAGCAGGCGTGGGCCTTCACCGGCGGCGGCTCGTCGTTGTTCATCCCCGAACCGGCGTGGCAGCGCAGCGAGCCGAACGTGAACCGGCCGTGTCTGCTCACCGATTCCGACGGCGTCGCGTTGCCGCCCGGCACCATCTGCCGGGGCGTGCCCGACATCGCGGCGCTGTCCGGTAACGCCACCCAGGCGTTGCGGATCATCAACTACAACAAGCCCGACGAGGCCGCCGGCACCAGTCTGTCCAGCCCGTTGATGATGGGCATGTGGTCGCGGGTGATCGCCGCCGCCGCCCACCCGATCGGCCCGGCCGCCCCGGCCATCTACAAGCTGACGGCGCAGCAGCGCGCCGCTGATCTGCACGCGATCACCGAGGGCGAACTGGGCGGCAACGGGCTCTACCTGCCGGGCCCCGGCTGGAATTACACCAGCGGCTACGGCTCGCCCGACCTGACCAAGCTCACCATGGACCTGGCCGGTGGCACCCTCCCGCGCAAGCACCCGCGCGCGACGAAGGTGCCCAACCCGCCCACCGGCAATGCCGTTGCCTGCAAGCCGTTCGGCACCTCGCCGGTGGGCAATATTGGGCCGAACATGTTCGGCGACAGCGGGAAAGGACAAGACCTCACCGACGCCGCGATGACGCTGAGCCCGGACGGCAAATCGCTGGTGATCACCGTGCACGGCCCGCAGTTAACCCCGACCGTGCCGCTGGGGTCGGTGGACAAAGAGGTCGCGGTCAGCTGGTGGCGAGACGGGGCCACCTACGTGGTCACCGCCTCCGTTGATCTCTTCGGTCGCGTCACCGGCACGGCGGAGAAGCAACAACGCCGCTCGGACGACGACAAGCAGCCCCCGGGGCTGCCGAAGAAGCCACCGGTCGTGCCGGTTACCTGGACCCCGGGCACCGTGGTGATGACCGTGGCGCTGGCCGACGTGGGCTCCCCGAAGGTCGGCGACCGGCTCAGCGAGCCGGTGGCCACCGCCGGCAGCAGGTTCGGGCCGGATGACGTGGCCGGCCCGGAGAACGACTACACCGTCGGGCAGCGCTGCGGCTGACGGCGCAACATCGGGGAGCTCACCAGTTCGGGGGTACGCAGCGCCAGCCAGGGCACGCCGTGCCGCAGCACCCAGCGGTAGAACGCGGCAGTGCTGGGCGCGGGCGGAGCGACGCCGAGCGGCACCGGCCGCGGCAGCCCGATCCGCTGCGCCGCGCCGGCCGCCAACACCCGATGCCCGTACCCGGAGGGGTGCATCCGGTCCACCGCCCAGCACTCGTCCCGGGCGAGCAGCACACCGAGGTCGAGCACCATCACCCCTGGATCGCGGGCCAAGGCGTCCAGCCGAGCGTTGACGGCGGCGGCGTGTTCGCGCACCGCCCGGGCCGCCGCCGCCGGCAGGCGCAACCGGCGCGTCGGGTCGTGCAGGCGCCCGATCAGCACGGTCGTGCGGCCGTCCCGCAGGCCGCACACCAACTGCTCCAACGCGTCATCGACGCGGGCTGCACCACCGGAGCGGAACAGATCGTTCATGCCGGCGCTGACGCAGGCAACGCGCGGCGACAGCGCGCGGGCCTGCGGCAGTTGGTCGCGCAACACCGACGCGATCGGTGCGCCGCCCTGCGCCAACCCCACGAACGTCGCCCCGGCCGCCGCGGCCAGCAGTCCGGCCCAGGCCTGTTCGTGCCGCGTGTACTGCCCGACCCCGTCACCGGAGACCAGGCTGTCGCCGAGCGATACGTACACCGGGGCGGTCACGGCACACCCTCGTGCACGACGCCCAACCGATGTGCCGCCAGGAAGTTCCGCCCGGTCAGCTCCCACGGGAAGCACTCGGCGCGGTCCCGGGCGGCCCGTCGCAGTTGCGCCTGGGGAAGCTCGAGCAAGGTCTCCACGGCGGCCGCGTACGACGCCGGCGTGCCCGACACCGCGAAGCCCGCCGTATCGATCACCTCGGGCAGCGCACTGCCCCGATCGACCACCACCGGCGTCCCGCAGGCCAATGCCTCCAGCGCGGCCAGCCCGAAGGTCTCCACCGGACCGGGCGCCAGGAACACATCGGCCGTGGCCAGCAGTCTGCCGAGGGTCGCCCGATCGTCGAGGTATCCGAGGAAGGTGATCGGCAGGCCCACCGCACTGCGTTCCAGCCTGGCCCGCAACGGCCCGTCACCGGCGATCACGCAGTGCACCGCCCGGCCACGATGGACCAGCTCGCGCACCGTCTCGACCACCCGCTTCGGCTCCTTCTCCGGGGAGAGGCGCACCGCGGCCGCCAGCAGCGGTAGCCCGTGCGGGGCGAACCGCGCGCGCAGTTCGTGGTCGTAGTTGCTCGGCTGAAAGACCGTCAGATCCACCCCGAGCGGGATCTGCACCAGGTTGGGTACACCGAGGCGACGGAACTCCTCGGCGGCCCAGTCCGTGGTGGCCACCACCGTGTCGAAACCGACGGCCAGTCGGCGGTTGGACTCCTCGACCGCGCGGCGCAACGGCGGCCCGCCCGGCAGCACCCGCCGGGCCAGTTGATCCAGCCGCTCGTGACTGATCACCATCGACGGCACGCCGCGGCGGTGTGCCCAACCGCCCAACCCGCGCAGGGTGAACCGGTCGTGCACCTCGAGTCGATCCGGGTTCAGCCGCTCCAACAACCGGGCTACCCGACGCGGTTCCGCGATGACCCGGTACCCGGTGCCGGGCACCACCGGGGCGCGCACGTACTCGATGCGGCCCCACGGGGTTTCCTCGCTGGTTGTGCGCGGGCCGGGGACCACCTGGACCACGGCGTACCCGGCCGCGGTGTACTGCTCGGCGAGATGGCGCATCGCGGTGCGCAGACCCCCGGAGCGCGGAGTCACGAAGTTCGCGCACTGCACAATCTGAGTGGGCATCAGGCCGCCAACCGGTGCACGGTCGACACCTGCTCGTAGTGCTCGAGCAACTCATCCCCGATCACCGTCCAGGTGCGCCCGGCCACCGAGGGACGGGCGGCCCCGGCGAGTCGGGCGCACCGGTCCGGATCCGCCTGCAGCAGACGGATCTGGTGATGCAGATCGGCGGCGTCGCTGGGGGTGAACAGCACACCGTTGTGCCCCGGGGTGACCAGGTCGAGCAGCCCACCCGCCGCCGGTGCGACCACCGGCAACCCACTGGCCAGCGCCTCCTGGGCGGCCTGGCAGAACGTCTCGTGCGCGCCGGTGTGCACGAACACGTCCAGCGAGGCAAAGGTTTCGGCGAGTTGGGTTCCGCCCTGGAAGCCGAGGAACTGCGCGCCGGGCATCCGGCGGGTCAGCGCGGTGCGCTGTGGTCCGTCGCCCACCACGAGCAGGCGCACCCCCGGCGTCCGGTCCAGTCCGACCAGCAGGTCGACCTGCTTCTCGTGCGCCAATCGTCCGACGTAGCCGACGATCAGCTCCCCATTGGGGGCGAGCCGTCGACGCAGGTCCGCATCGCGTCGGTCCGGGCGGAACCGTTCGGTGTCCACCCCGCGTGCCCAGCGGGACACCCGAAGCACCCCGCGCCGTTCCAACTCGGCGACCGCGGCGCGGCTGGGCGCCAGCGTCCGTCCGACCACCGCATGGATGCGGCGCAGCCAGCGCCACAGCACGTGGTCGGCCATGCTCAGCCCATACCGGGAAGCGAATCCGGCCAGGTCGGTCTGGTACACCGCGACGCTGGGGATGCCCAGCCGATGAGCGAGGAACGCACCCTGCGCCCCGATCGCCGCGGGTGAGGCGAGGTGCACGACATCCGGGCGCCACTCGCGCAGCAGCCGGGCCAGTCCGGGCGCCGGCACGCCGACGCGGAAATCCCGATACCGGGGCAGGCCCACGGATGGACCCCGCACGATCTGCGCCGACCCGTAGTGGTCGGACAGTTCGTCGCAGTCGGGTCCGCCGGGGGCATAGACGACGACCTCGTGGTCCCGGGTGGCGAGGTGTTCGCAGACCCGAAGCACACTGTTGGTCACGCCATTTACTTGTGGGAGAAAGGATTCGGTGATCACGGCTACGCGCATGGGTTCAGGTTCTTCGCTGACGGGTGATCAGATGCCATCTGTTGAACCAGTGTTCGATGAACGGCTGGGGCCGCCTCGGGGCTGCAGCGTGGACGGAGCATCGACTGGCCCAAATGGCCATGAGCAGGCAGAATTGCCTTCACCCGCACGTCCTCGCGGGTTCATCCGCGATCGAGGTGCGTTGTGGGTTCGGTGTTCGTGCTCGGCGGTGGTGGCGCGATCGGCGCATTCCAGGCCGGATCGTTGCTCGCGCTCGCCGAGGCCGGGGTGGTCCCGGA
>DASQPJ010000112.1:0-7622 GCA_035644015.1 Sporichthyaceae bacterium | reverse complement strand
AGCGCCGGGCGAATCGCAGCGTGCTCATCGCGAGCGGACTGTGGGGCGTCCTGGCGCCGGGGGACCGGGTGCCGGCCTACCGGCTGTCCGGCGGGGTGAGCCTGCCGCCGCTGGGCCCGTTGGCCGGGCACTGGCGCCCGGCGTTGGCCGCGGTGTTGCCGCCGCGGGCCGGGCGAGGGCTGGTGCTGGACCTGCGCTCCGGTACGTACGCGAACGCGTGGCGGCCCACCGGCGCGCTGGCCGAACGGACCGTCACAGTGCGGATCACCCAGCACGGCAAGGTGGTCTCGCATCACAACAAGGCCACCAAGGGCCTGCTGGCCCGGGCGGTGCTCAGCGCCGCCGTCGACCCGCGCACCCCGCAGGCGCTCGCTGAGGCATGCCGGGATCTGGGGTTCGCCGCGGTGCTGGGCCCCGCGGTGCCGGGTCGCAGCCGCGAGCTCACCATCGACGAGGCGGGGGCCGGCCCCGCCGAGTAGCTAGCAGGCGGCAGGTGCCGGGGCTCGATCGGGAGCACCGGGCTTGAGCAGATAGGTCACGACGATCTCGGCGGGCACCCCACCGTCGTTGCGAGCGACGTGCGCCGTGCCGGCGGGAACGAATACGCCATCCCCCACCCGGTAGACCACGGGCTTGCAAGCCCCGGCACGGAGAACGGTCACTTCTCCCTTCGTCACGATGGACGTCTCGGTGCCGGGATGGGTGTGCCAACCCGTGGTACCGCCCGGCGGGATCGTCCTCACCAGAACCGAGAACTCTGCCGGACCGCCGGTGTCGAGTTTCACGCCGTCGGCGATGAGGCCCTTGCCGAGCACCACCGGGCCGGCGGCCGTCGGCGTGGGCGTTGCCGTCGCGGCCGTCGCTTGGACGTCCGATGAACCGTCACCGCAGCCCGCGAGTACGAAGGCGCAGACGGTGACAGCGGCGATGACCGAGCGGAGGCGTCGGGTCGGTGAGTATGGCGCGACGGCATTCGTCGGGTTGGTAGACACTTCTGGCCGCCCTCCGGAGCAGAGAATGTGAGCCACTCTAGGGGCGAGCCACCGGGTCCTCCGTCCGACTCACACGGCTGCCCGGCCGCCGTCCACGGAGAGAATGGCACCCATCTGGAAGCTGCGCTCGACGCCGGCTAAAGTCGGCGGGTGGGCGATGGCGCGGTGAGCGACCTATCCCCGCGGGCCCGCGGCTGGTTGCGGTTCATGCACCGCAAGGCGACCACCGCCGATGACTGGAGTTCAGCCGGGCATCCGCACGAGTGGTGGGATGACCGCAGCACCCCGCCGGTGCTGGACTTCCCCCGTTTCGACCTCAGCGAATCCGGCTACGCGCTGGGCCTGCTGGCCGACACCACCCCGGCCTGGCGCGAGGTGTACGCCACGGTGCTCGATGGTCTGATTACCCGTCACGTCACCTGGTGGGCGGCGGTGGACTGGCTGACCCAGATCGGCCCGGACCCGCGGCGTGGCTCCTATCCGGAGGAGTGGGCGGCGTTGTGGCTGCCCCCGGATCGCGTCGGGACATACGACATGCCCGGCTGGACCGGCAACGGGCTACCGCCGTGGGGCCTGGCGCCGGACCCGGTGGGGGCGGCGGGCAACCTGTTCTTCAAGGGTTGGCTCAACCTGCTGCTCGGCCTGCACCGCTACGTGTCCGGGGACGACAAGTGGAACGCGGAGTTCCTGGTCACCGGCTTCGACGACGCCCAGTTCGGCTGGCGGCACGAGGCGGTCAACGCGCTGCTGGTCGAGCAGTGGACCGCGCGTCCGGAGGGTCCGCACTGCGAGAACACCAAGATCTGGCCGTACTGCCTGTCTGCGGCCGGGCTCGGTCTGCTGCTGCACGACCACCTGCGTGGCACCGGCGGGCACGCGGTGTTCGGCACCTGGCTGGAGATCGCCCGGCAGCGGTTCATGTCGGTGACGCCGGGTGGTCAGGTCGAGTGGATGGCGCTGTATTACGACCCGCTGATCGACTACGTGCACCGCGCGGGCCCGACGGCAGGGCTGTCGGTGGCGCTCTACGTGTTGCCGCAGGACGAGGCGCTCGCGCACACCTTGTACCGGACCGCCGTCGACCGGATCGGCTGGAGCGACCCGACCAAACCCGTGCGCACCCTGCCCGACCCGCGCTTCCTCTGCCTCGGCCTGGTGCTGGCCCGCGAACTCGGTGATGAGATCACCCACGCCCGGTTGGCGCAGTTCGCCGAAGACACCTTCGAGCCCGCGTTCTTCGGCGAGGACGGCGGCGATTTCGGTTGGTGGTTCGGCTACGGCGAACGCTGGCCGCGCGGGCAGCTCACCGCCCTGCTGGCCATGCTGGATGCCGGGGCTCCGGGTGGGTGGCGGCGGCTGTTCACCGCACCGAACCTGACCAAGTTCGTTGAGCCCACTGTGGTCGGCGTTGACTTCCCGTCGCTCGGCCTGTCCCGCGCGGTCTACGACGCGGCCACCGGCGAGTTGCGGCTGCGCACCTATGCGGCGACCGCGGCGCACGCCGGACGGGCGACCAGTTTCCGCATCGAGAACCTCGCCGACCCCGAGGGGATCCGGGTGCGGTGTGACGGCGCGGAGTTCGACGGGTGGACACCCTCCGGGCCGGGTGTGGTGGAGCTGCAACTGGACATCGGCGAACACGACCTGGTGATTCTCGCCGGGCGGGCCACATCGGTTCGCCCTGCGTTTGGGATGCTGAGCCCATGAAGCTGGCGATGTTGGTCCCGTACGCGGGCGATGTGAAGTCGACCCTCGAGCTCGTGGTGGCACTCGAGGCGGCGGGCCTGGACCAGGTGTTCGTACCCGAGGCCTACTCGTTCGACGCGATCAGCATGGTCGGTGCGCTGGCCGGGTTGACCTCGCGCGTCGAGATCGGCACCGGCGTGCTCAACGTCTACAGCCGCACTCCGGCACTGCTCGGCATGACCGCGGCCGGCTGCGACGCGATCAGCAACGGCCGGTTCATCCTCGGCCTGGGGGCCAGCGGCCCGCAGGTGATCGAGGGCTTCCACGGCGTCCCGTACGACACCCCGTTGGCCCGGATCCGGGAGACCATCGAGGTCGTCCGCATGGTGCTGCGTCGCGAGGTGCTGCAGTACGACGGCAAGGCGCTGCACATCCCGCTGCCGGAGGGACAGGGCACCGGGCTGGCCAAGCCGCTGAAGCTCATCAACCACCCGGTGCGCTCGGCCGTCCCGATCTGGTGGGCCTCGCTGATGCCCAAGGCCGTGCAGGCGACCGCCGAGGTGGCCGACGGGTGGTTGCCGCTGTTCTGCCTGCCCGAGCGCGCGGACCTGGTGTGGGGCGACGCGCTGCGCGCCGGTTTGGCCAACCGGCCCGCGGAGTTGGGCCGGCTACAGATCATGGCCGGCGGTCCGGCCGCGATCGGCGATGCGGCGGCAACGGACCGGGCGCGGGCGGCCGTCCGCAAGCAGGCGGCGTTGTACATCGGCGGCATGGGTGCGCGGGGCAAGAACTTCTACAACACCGTGTGCACCCAGTACGGCTGGGCGGACGAGGCAAAGCTGGTTCAGGACCTCTACCTGGACGGCAAGAAGGCCGAAGCCGCGGCCGCATTGCCCGACGAGCTGGTCGACGGCCTGCACCTGGCCGGCCCGAAGGGTCACGTCGCCGAGCGCATCGCCGCCTACCGCGAGGCCGGGGTGACCTCATTGTTCGTGGAGCCGGTGGAGGGCACCGACCCGGTGCGCATGATCGAGGCGATGCGCGAACTCATCGACGGTTGAGGACCGCATCGCCGCCTGCGCCCGAGCACTCGCCGCCACACAGTGATGCGGCGGCGCCCGTCAAGGCGCCGCCGCATCAAGGTCGTTCAACGCATCAGCGAGGGACATCCCCGCGCCACGCGCCTTCGGCGTGGCCGCGTTGCTCGATGAACGACTTGAACTTCTTCAGGTCGGCCTTGACCCGATGATCGTCCATGCCGATCGCCGCGCCGGCCTTCTCCTTGAGACCCTCCGGCTGCCAGTCGATCTGCGCGGTGATCCGCGTATTCGTGTCCGACAGCTTGTGAAAGGTGATCACGCCGGCGTGCGTGACGCCGTCGGTGCTCTTCCACGCCACCCGCTCGTCCGGGTGTTGCTCGGTGATCTCGGTGTCGAACTGGCGCTCGGCGCCGCCGACGTGGACCTGCCAACGCAGGTGCTTGTCATCGAGTTGGGTGATCCGGTCGACCCCAGCCATGAACTCCGGGAACGATTCGAACTGGGTCCATTGGTCATACGCGGTGCGCACCGGCACCTCAACATCAACGGTTTCGACAACTGAAGCCATGGTGTCCTCCCCGTGGTAGTGGCGGGCGTTCAGAGATGACGCAGGGTCACTTGTCCTGGAAGCTGCGCTGGTCAGCCTCGTGGCCCTTGGCCTGGACGCGGGCCACGCCGCTCAGCCCTGCCTGCGGTCCACTCTGCTTACTCATGCGGGCTCCTCTCGTTGTGCCTACGAGAGCCCTACCCGTTCGTACGTCGGATACCCGTCAGTTCCCCTTGACGGCCTTGATCGTGACGTTGTCGGTGTCCACGGCGCCGAAGCGCTCGGTGGCGGGCTTGCGGATGCGGTAGGTCTCGTCGCCCGCCTGCGTCGGCCTGATGCGAATGTCCACGCCGCGGCTGCCGAGCTTGTACTTGGCGACGGTGATCCAGGCGGTGCCCTCGAGGCGCTGCAACGACAGCGGGCTGCCCGCGTCGATCGGGTTGCAGTCCAGGTGGATGCCGGCGGTCTCGCCGAGACGGACCACGGTGCGCGGGACACGCATGGTGAGGTTGGGGCGGACCACGACCGTGTCCAGGGTCGTCAGGGTGCCCATCCACCCCGGGCCACCGCGGAACATCAGCGCCCACAGGCTGGTGCGGTCCGGGACGGTCTGCAGCGCAACCGCACTGTTCTCGTCGGTGGTCGCTACCGCTACGGCCTTGCCCAACACGCTGTCGAAGCTCACCGGCACCAACTCGATCCGCCGGCCGGGGCCGCCGAGCTGTTGGAGGTAGTTCTGCAGGGTTCCCTCGACGCGCAGGGGGTTGGGGTAGTCGACGGACCGCGGGCGGTGCTCGACATTGATGACCGACGCGTTCACCAGGGCGCCCACCGTCAGTCCGGCCGCCCCGTCCTTGGCGTACGGGGTGACGTCGAAGGCGTGCCAGTCCACGTAGGGGGAGACGTCCACGACCACGGAGTGCCCGGTGCCGGTGTAGACCTCCCGGCGCGCCGGCACGACGGGTGGATCGGCGCGGCCCTGGGTTCGTTCCACGACCACCACGTGGTCGAAGTCGGCGTCGGTGGGATTCACCCAGGACACCGTGACCGTCTCCATGCCGCCCACCGCGCTCAGGGCGGTGACCGGGCCGGGCGGGAGGTCACCGGCGTGGGCCGGGGATCCGGTGAGCCCCACGAGCAGGAGCACAGCCATGCTCAAGGCAGCTGTTCGGGGCGGGGGCATGGTGCATGATTCCCCACTCCCCTCCTAGGTGTCCACATTCGGACTTTTCCGAGGGCCTGCCCGCCGCCGCAGTAGCATGACCAGCCTGATGCCGGACCAAGGCGGGCCGTGATGGTCGCAAAGCCGGGAAACCCCGACGAGTACTGGGAATTGGCCTCCGTGCCGACGGTCGACCGGGCGGAGTACTTCCGGACGGTCGTCGCAGAGACGCACCTCCCGTGGGACCTCGGCGCTTCGCCTCGGCACGACGAGCGCCAGGAGTACAAGGCTCGCGTCGCACGGCAACGGCTGGGGCGCATGGTGCTGTTGGAGTGCGAGGCCGACCCGTGCCTGGGCACTCGCGGCGCGCACGAACTCGACATCACCGAGGGCGAATGGGTCGCGGTGCTGATGAACCTCGGCGGCCGCGAGGTGGTCGAGCAGGGCGGCCGCCGGGTGGACATGCGTCCCGGCTCGGTGCTCATGTGGGACAGCCACCGTCCTGCCTACTTCGAGGTCATCCAACCGCTGCGCAAGCGGACGCTGCTGGTGCCCCGGCCGCTGATCACCGAGCTGTGCGGGTCGCTGGACGACGTGTCCGCGGTGGCCCTGGAACCGTTCCCGATCACCAACCTGCTGCTCTCCTTCATCGGCGACCTGCGGCAGCGCTGGGACACCCTCGACGACGACGGGCAGGCGGCCGGTGAGCGGGCCGCGCTGGAACTGCTCGCCGCCGCCCTGAAGTCCCACGTCGCGGTCAGCCGGCAGACCATGCACGCGGCGTTGTTCGCCCGGATCAGGGCGTCGATCGACGAGAACCTCGCCGACCCCGGTCTGCGCCCGCCCGTGATCGCGGCGGAACACGGCATCTCATTGCGCACCCTGCACACCGTGTTCGCCGAGCACGGCGAGAGCGTGAGCGGCTACGTCCGGCGGCAACGATTGGCCCGGTGTCGGGAGGAGCTGCTTCGCGGCGGCCCGATGTCGATCACCGAGACCGCCTTCCGCTGGGGCTTCAGCGATTCCGCGCACTTCAGCCGGGTGTTCAAGGCCGAATACGGGCTGAGCCCACGCGAGCTGCGCCGCATCGAGCCGTGCACGCACGGTCAAGAATCCTGATCGGGGTAGCCGGCATCGTCGTGTGCGACACGTCTCGCGCGACGAAGGAGTGTTCGGCCCATGGACAAGGCGACCCGCGACCGTATGCAGAACGCGGAAATTCTGGACACCTACATCCACCCGCCGGACCAGCCGTGGATCCCGTTCCCCGGCGCCGACGGCATCGGCATCAAGGTGCTGCGGGTCAGCTCGGAAACCGGCACCTGGACTGCGTTGTTCAACTGCGCGGTGGGTTCCGGGTTCGCCCGGCACAAGCACCTCGGGGCCGGGGAGTACCTGATGATCTCCGGCAAGATGGAGGTGCGCGGCGGGGTGCAGGCCGGCGGTATCACCGCGGTGGCCGGCGACTACGGCTACGAGCCGACCGGGATCATCCACGACTGGACCAACTTCGTGGAGGAGACCGTCTTCTACTTCACCAACTACGGCGCGCTGCAGTTCATGGACGACGACGACAACACCGTCGCGGTCCTGGACTGGCAGGGCATCCTGGCGATCGCCTCCATGGCCCCAGCCCTCGCCGCGGTCTGACGCTGGATCAGTTCCGGGGGTGATGGCGGGAGGCCGTCACTGGACCCCGTTACGTCAGCGAGAGCGAGCGCTATAGCGCTCGCTCTCGCTGACGTTGGAGTATGGGGCGGTGATCTGCGACGACAGCCCGTGCGTGAGCGGTTAGCTGCGTCCGCGGAGTGGAATCAGTAGCGCAGATGACGACTCAAACGCTGGCGGTCGGTGAGGGCCAGCACATCAAGCAGATCAGCGAGTTGCTGGTCGCGTTTGGGCTGTCCACGCTCATCGGGCTGGAGCGGCAACTACGCGGCAAGAGCGCGGGGTTGCGCACCCAGGCCATCGTGGGCACCACGTCGGCCCTGATCATGCTGGTAAGCAAGTACGGGTTCAACGATGTGCTGACGCCCGGCCGCGTCGTGTTGGACCCTAGCCGGGTGGTCGCGCAGGTGGTCTCCGGCGTCGGGTTCCTCGGCGCGGGTCTGATCCTCACCCGCCAGGGGACGGTGCGTGGCCTGACCACGGCGGCGGCGGTGTGGGAGACCGCGGCGATCGGCATGGCGGCCGGC
>DASQPJ010000111.1:0-12399 GCA_035644015.1 Sporichthyaceae bacterium | reverse complement strand
GCCACCGAGGACCTGAACGAGGAGCCAATGCGCCGGGCTGCGTAGCCGGTGGTGCGGGCTGGGGCGCGCGGTCGGGCAACGGCGATTGGGCCCGTGCCGGTCAGGACGGCAGGGCCTCAAATCGCACGTTGGGTCCGTGGGGGCGTCGGTCGTCGGACCCCGGCCCGGTCAATAGGGCGGAATATCTGCGACGGGGCCGCGGAGTTTCACCTCGACGGGTTGTTCTTCACCGTCGAGGGTGGGTGGTCGGGTGGTATATCGATCCCCGCCCGGGGTGATGAAGGTGATGGTTCCGGTGTCTGGGTCTTGGATGGCGTCCCAGCCGGGCATGTCTTTGATTTCGTGGTGCTTTTTGCAGAGCGCGCTCATGTTGATCACGATGGTCAGCCCGCCGTGGAGGTGGAATTTGATCGTGTGATCGAGCTCGCAGCGCTTTGCGCGGCGCGCGCAGCCGGGCCAGCGGCAGTGCCGGTCGCGGGTGTGGATGAACCGGGTGAGCGGGTTGCCGGGTGCGTAGGTGTGGGCGCCCAGATCGAGGAGGTGACGGGTGCCGGGGTCGGTGAGCAGCAGGCGCCAGCGGGAGTCGGTGGCGATCGCGCGGGCCAGGTCCTCGGGGATCGCGGTGCCATCAGCCAGGCGAGCGGGATCGGCCACGTCGCGGCCGAGCATCAGGCCGACGGGGACGAGGATCTGCGCCTCGTAGGTGACGCGGGAGGGTTGGTCGCCGGGGTGGCAGATCAGGTCAACGAAGGTGTCGGCGCGGATCTGGTCGATGGTGCGTTCCTCGTCGGAGCCCTTGGTGGCCTGCGCGAGGACGTCAATGACCCCGAACACGGACAGGGCTTGTTCGACGGGTAGGAACGCGCAGACCTTCGCCATCCCGTCGGGTTCGCGCCACAGCTGCACGGAACGTTCCTTGGGGGCGGCTTCCACCCGCTTTTTCAGCGCCTCGGCGTCGATGCGTTCGATGATGGCGCGGATCTTGTCCCGCAAACGTGGCGAAGGGAACCCGGATGCTTCGGCCAGCGCTTCGGCCTCGACCCGGGCCAGGATCGCGCGGTCTTGGATGTTGATCGTCTCGTCCAGGATCACCCGGACTTTGGCGTAGGGCAGTGACCCCTCGCACATGGCGGCCAGGGTCGCGGGTAGCTCATCGACCAACCGCAGCGCATCACCGATGCGCCGGGTCTGCGCATCGCGGCCCATGCCCATCCGCAGAGCGATCTCGGCGCACGCAGCCCGGTCGGCCTTCTGCCGGCAGTACCACGGCGCGTCGTCCACCACCGCGTGCACATGGGCGGCGATCGAACGCATCTGGCGCCCTAATGACATCGACTGCAGGCGTTCCTCGTGCCCGATCTCATCCAACGGACCGAGCTCGTCGAACTCCGCACAGGAGGCACCGCATTCGAGCGGATCCTCGCCCTCTGCGTCCTCGCGCTCGTGCGGCGGCAACGACCACCACCACTCGAGGTCCTCGGCGCTCCAGAACGTCGTGTCGACGGCGCGATCGGGACAGGAATCGAACATATGTCCAGTATTTCATTTAGTTTACATCTCTGCAAGACTTTCAGTGCGACGAGTGACCCGGGGCCTCCAGCCGCGTTCACATCGGCTGGTAGTTGCTCCGATGTAGCGCGCCGCGCTCGGCCAGCTCGGTGACGTCGTCGTTGTCGACGACCAGTTCTTTCCAGTACCGCAGGACCGTGGTCTCCCGGATCTCGTACTGCGGCGGGATTCCGGTCGTCAGCCAGTCCGCGATCATCAGCGGCTCGTTGAAGCCGCACAGCGCCCGCGCCGCGGTGGTGCCCGAGCAGCGGGCGTTGATCTCGAAGACGTAGGGCACGCCGTCGCGCAGCCGCAGTTGCACGTTGCACGCGCCGTGCGGCTTGATCAGGTCCATCACGTCGCGCACGCACGCCTCGATGCCTTCGTCGCGCACCGAGAAGCACTTGTGGGTGTCCCCGCTGCGCAGGGTGCGGCGCATCACGATGACGCCCTGGCACTTGTCGTCCAGGTTCACCGAGCCGCAGGTGTACTCCTCGCCGTCGATGTACTCCTGGGCGACGAAGTCCTCGAGGTTGTCGATGGCGTCCAGTCCGGAACGCTCACGGATCATGTACACGTCGGCCGAGCGGGACCCACCCTCGCGGCGCTTGAGGATGAACGGGTAGGCGGGAAGAATCGCGTCGGCCGGGTACTCGGCCATGTCCACGGTGTAGGGCACCGGGATGCCGCCGGCTCGCAAGGCGGTGTAGGTCAGGTACTTGTTGTCGGCGATCGCGACGACTTCCGGCGAGGACACCACCGGGTAAACGCCGGCCGCGAGGAACTCCTCGACGGCGGCGGACACCACCGCGAGTTCTGGGTCCAGGCCGGGGAAGAACATGCCGACGCCCTCGGCCGCGCAGATCTCCAGCACGCGATCGGTGAACTCCGCGGAGCGTGCCATCGGGATGGTGTACGCGGTGCCGGTGGTGTACATGCCCGCAGCCAGCGGGCTGCTGTCCAACGCGACCACTCGGTACGGGCCCTCGGCCAGTGCCTTGATGATGCTCTGCCCGACCCCGCCACCGGCGCCTGATACCGCGATTGCTGTCATCGTCTTCCCCCCGTCGCTGTTGGATTGGCCGAGTCGTTCAGGCGGCCGAGGCTGCCGGGTAATCCATCGGCACGGTGTCCGACGCGGTGATCTGGTTCGGGAAGTCCCGCCGGATCCACTCCACGTCCTCGACGTCCAGCGCCCAGCCCAGCGCACCCAGGTTCTCCTCCAGGTGCTCCGGGGTCGAACTCTTACAGATCACCACGACGTTGCGCTGCGAGATCAGCCAGTTCAACGCCACCTGCGTCGGGCTGCGCCCGTAGCGTTGGGCGATGTCCAGGATCAGCGCCGGCACCGGCAGGTGGCCGGCCTGCAGCGGGCGCCAGGCAACCAGCATCACGTCGTTGGACCGCGCGTGCTCGACCACCCCGCGCACCTCCGGTTCGCGGTAGCGCACGTTGTAGTGCACCTGGTTGCACACCAGCCGGGCGGCGGAGTGCCGCTGTGCCTCGGTGAACCGACGGGGCGTCAGGTTGGCGCCGCCGATGTGGCGCACCATGCCCTGATCCACCAATGCGTTGAAGCCGCGCATGGCCTCGGCGATGTCCATGCCGGGCTTGGGAAACGTGTGCATCAGGTATAGGTCGATGTGGTCGGTGCCCAAATTCCTCAGGCTGTTCTCTGCTGCCCGCATGATCCCGTCGTAAGTCTGGTTGACCGCGGACACCTTGGTGGCGAGGACGAATTCGGCCCGCTGCCGGCCGGACAGCGCGGCGCCGAGCAGCTCCTCGGCGTGCCCGGCCCCGTAACCCTGCGCGGTGTCGAAGTGTCGGATGCCCGCGTCCATCGCCCGGTTCAGGGCCGCGATGTGCTCGCCGTCCCGGCTGGTGTCGGCCTGCCAACTGCCACCGCCGACCTCGGAGAGTCCGAAGCCGTAGGCCGGCAGGGAGAACCCGGAATTCAGGGTCTTCCACGGGATCCTCATGCGCGTGCCTTTCCGTCGTAGTAGGCCACGCACTCCTCCGGATAGTTCCGGCGGCGCATCTCATTGATCACGTAGGTCTCGTCGTAACGGACCGTGCGCGGAGTGAACACCATGCCCTCGGTGTCCAGCAGCAGGTAATCGATCAGATTGATGTGTTTGCGGTTCTGCCCCACGCTGCCGGTGTTCAGCAACCGGTAGTGCCCGTGCTCCAGTCGAAACTGGTGGTGGGAGTGCCCGATGACGGCATTACCCGTCAGCTCGAGCACGGTGTCGGGGTAGACGTAGCGGTCGTCCACCGTGTGCGAGAACACGTGATCACCGATCACGTGGTCAACCGGTAGGTCGGCGATTGCCTCGTGCCGGGTGAACATCGGCGCGCAGTGCTCGAAGAACGCCCGGGCCACCGGGTGGCTGCCCGGGTAGTGCCCGTCGACGAAGTACTCCTCGTGGTTGCCGCGCAGGTACACCGTCGCGGGCAGGGAGCGCACCAGGTCCACGCACTCATCGCTCCACGGGCCGTAGTTCACGCAGTCGCCCAGGCACACGTAACCGTCGACCGGACCCGCGTCGCGCAGCATGATCTCCAGCGCGGGCAGGTTGCCGTGGACGTCACTGAACACCGCCAGCAGCACGCCGGATCACCCCTCCGCCTCCATCGTGACAGCGGGCAGGATCTCGCCCATCGCGGCACGCGGACCGGGGAATCCCGGGTTGACCCCGCCCACCCCGACGATGCCGCCCCGGCGCACCACGGCGAGCACGGTGCGCAGCAGAATCTTCAGGTCCAGGCCCAGCGAGCGGTGCTGGATGTACCACAGATCCAGTTCGATGCGCTCCGGCCAGCTGATCGCGTTGCGGCCGTTGATCTGCGCCCACCCGGTCAGGCCGGGGCGCACCGCGAGCCGGCCGCGTTCCCGGTGGGAGTACATGGCCACCTGCTCGGGCAGTGTGGGGCGCGGGCCGATCACACTCATCTGGCCGCGCAGGATGTTCCACAACTGGGGCAGTTCGTCCAGGCTGGTGGCCCGCAGTAGCCGACCGGCGGCCGGCGTGCGCGCGGCGTCGCTCTCGCCGGCGTAGGCCGCGTCGCGCATGGTGCGGAACTTGACCACCGAGAACAGCCGGCCGTCGCGGCCGGAGCGGGGCTGGCGGAACAGCACCGGGCCGCCCATGGTCAGCACGATCAGCGCGGCCACCAGCACTATCACCGGCGCCAGCAGGGCGGCCGCGAGCAGCGCGGTGATCACGTCGAAGACCCGGCGGGCAATACACCCGCCGCGTCGCACGGTGATCGTGTCGGTTTCCGGACGTGCCTGGTTGTTCGCCATGGTTCCCCCCCGAGAACTGCGAATGCGGGTGCTGGAGCGGTGAGATGGAGCTGGTACTGACTGACCCTCAGAATCCGAGGGCGGCCCGCACCGCATCGATCACGGTGCTCACCTCCTCGTCGGAGAGAGCAGATCCGCTCGGCAGCGTCAATCCGGTGGAGAACAGGTGTTCGGCGGTCCCGTCGATGAAGGCCCGCGCGCCGGAGAACACCGGCTGCATGTGCATGGGCTTCCACAGGTGGCGGGCCTCGATGTCTTCTTCGTCGAGGCTCTTGATCACCGTGTCGACGGAGATCGGGCAACGGGTGGGGTCCAGGGTGAGGCAGGTGAGCCAGCAGTTGTCCTCGCGGTCGCTGCCCATCCCGGTGCGACCCAGGAAGCGCAGGCCGGGGATGTCGGACAGGCCCAGCACGTATTGCGCGCGGATCTCGCGGCGGCGGGAGATCATCGCGTCCAGTCGGCTCAACTGGGCGCGACCGAGTGCGGCCAGCAGGTTGGACAGCCGGTAGTTGTATCCGATCTCGGTGTGCTCGTAGTGCGGGACGGGTTGGCGAGCCTGGGTAGCCAGGTACCGTGCCCGGGCGAGCAGGGTGAGGTCGTCGGAGAGCAGCATGCCGCCGCCCGAGGTGGTCATGATCTTGTTGCCGTTGAACGACAGCGCCGCTGCGCGGCCGAAGCTGCCCGCGGGCTTGCCGCCCTTGGCGGCGCCGAGCGCCTCGGCGGCGTCCTCGATCAGCGGGATGCCGTGATCGGCCAGCACGTCGACCAACGACGGATAGTCCACGCAACGGCCGAACAGGTCCACGGTCATCACGGCGGCAACCGGGATGCCCTCGGCCTGCAGGGTGTTGACCGCGGTCATCAACAGTTCGGGGGAGACGTTGCCGTCCTCCGCCAGCGCGTCCACGAAGACCGGGCTGGCGCCGGTGTAGACCACGGCATTGGCGGACGCCGCGAAGGTCATCGTGGGCACCACGACCGCGGTGCCGCGCTGGGCGCCGACCTCGAGCAGCGCCAGGTGCAGTGCGGCGGTACCGGAGGACAGGGCCAGGGCACCGGCCACGCCGCAGCGCTGCGCGATCTCAGCCTCGAACGACTCCACGTGCGGGCCCAACGGGGCCACCCACCCGGAGCGCAGGGCATCGAGGACGAATTGTTCCTCGACATCCGAGATGTCAGCTTTCGACAGATGAATCCGCATTAGCCAATACCGCCGATTTCCACGATTTCCCCCGAAATCAACGCACATACCTATCCGGGTTGAGCCATGCAATTGCTGATGAATTCGCCCGTAGGAGCTAATTCAAGTTAGAGGTGATGCAGCGTCAGGGCTAAACGATTGCGCCGTCCGATGACCGCCTCACCAGCACGGTCGCCGCAGGTCACGAGGGGTGCGCGCCTACCGGTAGACAAAACAGGTCGTACCCGGCGGTGACACCGAGCGCGCGACTCCGCAATTGACGCTAGGGGGCCGGACCGGAAGTGAACATGTGCATCACTCACCTCTTCTGTCACTGGAATACCTCAAAGGAATAATCCGAACGGCGCAATCGAGGATGGGTACCCGTGGGAATTGGACAACATAGGGACGTACTGCGCTTTTGATCGGGGGGTCATGTTCAGCAAGTTCTCCCGACGGGCCCGCCGCGCGGCCCGTCAACCGGCGACATGGGGATTGGTTGCCGCGGGTGGTCTGGGCGTCGGCTGGCTGGCGCTGACCGCGGTGTTGGCCCGCGGCCACCTTGAGCAGGCTGCCGCGGATGCGGCCGCGATGCGTACCCACCTGGCCGACGGAGACCTCGGTGCGGCCCGGGCCGCCGCCGCGGACCTGCGACTGCAGGTGGCCAAGGCGCACCACTGGACCGGCGGTCCGGTGTGGGCGGCCGCCGCCCGGGTGCCCACCGCGGGTGACCCGCTGCGCAGCGTGCGGGGTATCGCCGCCGCGTTGGACCAGTTGGGTGCCAACGCACTGCCCCCGTTGCTCAACGCCGGCACCACCCTTGACCCAGCCAGTGTGCGCACCCCGGACGGCGCCATCGATGTGGCCCGACTGGCCTCGGTGGCCTCCCCGTTGCACGCCGCCTCGGCGGCCTTTGACGCGAGCGCGGCCGCCGTTCGCGCGCTGCCCGGCAGCACCTGGCTCCCGCCGGTGAACGCCGCCCGGGCGGATCTGCTCACCCAGCTGACCAAGACCGCGGCCACCGCGCGCAGCGCAGCGGCCGCCGCGCGGATCCTGCCCGAACTGCTCGGCGCACACGGCTCCCGCACCTACCTACTCACCTTCTGCAACGACGCGGAGGCGCGCGGCACCGGCGGTCTGCCCGGTGCGTTCATGACCGCCACAGTGCGCGATGGGCATGTCTCCTTCGAGCACCTCGGCGCCGATCGTGCCCTGTCCGGGGCGTCCGCGAACGTCAATTTCGGGCCGGACTACGACCGGCTCTACGAGGGTGCGCACACCACCTCGATGTATGGCAACGCCAACCTCGGACCGCACTTCCCTTACGCGGCGGCGATCTGGGCCTCGATGTGGCAGCAGCACTTCGGTCGTCCGGTGGACGGGGTGATCGCGCTGGATCCCACGGTGCTCAGCTACCTGCTGGCGGCCACCGGCCCGGCGAAGCTGCCCGATGGCTCGGTGGTCAGCGCCACCAACGTGGTGGCGCTGACCGAGCGGGACGTCTACGCCCGGTTCCCCGACGCGGATGGCCCCCGCGGTGATGCAGCGCGGCGGGCCTACCTGGCCGCGGTCGAGGGCGCGGTCAGCGAGCGGATCATGGCGCCGGGCGCGGACGGCAAGAAGCTGCTATCCGCTTTCGGTCGCGCGGTCGGTGAGCGCCGACTGCTGGTGTGGAGCGCGAACCCGGCGGTGCAGCGCGATCTGGAGACCACGCCGGTCGCCGGCGTTGTCCCGCAGACCACCGCCCCTTACGTCGGGCTGTCCATCGTCAACGAGGGCGGCAACAAGCTCGACTACTACCTGGACCGCTCCTTGATCTGGCAGCGCACCGGTTGTGGCGCCCAGCGCGCGGTCACCGTCACCATCCGGCTGACCAACAACGCGCCCGCCGCCGGGCTGTCCGACGTAGTCACCTATCGCCACGACCGACACGGCTACCCGGTGCAGCGCGGCGACAACCGACTCACCCTCAGTTACTTCGCCACCCGGGGCGCGCTGATGAAGTCGGTGACGCTGGACGGCAAGCCGTGGTTCGCCGGGTCCGGCACCCAGTTGGGACACCCAGTGCTCACCGTGGACGTGGAGATGCCCCGCGGCCACACTCGCACCGTGGTGCTGCACTTGCTGGAACCGGCCGGCGGCAACGCGGCACCGATGGTGCTGCGCCAACCGTTGGTGCGCCCGCTCGCCGTACAGGTCGACGACGCCCAGTGCGGGCGGTAGCCGTGGACCAGTCTGCGCCCGGCACGTTCCGCATGCTCTATATCTGCACCGGCAACATCTGTCGGTCCCCGTTCGCGGAGGTATTCACCGCACACCGGCTCGCCGAGTACGGCCTGGCCGGGGCGATCACGGTGAGCAGCGCGGGCACCGGGGCCTTGGTCGGACACCCGATGCATCCGTCGAGCCGGGCCGAAGCGGTGCATCGCGGGGTGCCCGAGTGGTGGGTGGACGCCTTCGCGGCGCGGCAGTTGGACAAGCGCACCGCCGGCGGTGCCGACCTGATCCTGACCGCCACCCCGGCGCAGCGCGCTGAGGCGGTGCGGATCTGGCCCCGTGCGCTCCCGGCGGCCTTCACGCTGCTGGAGTTCGCGCGCCTGGTCGCCCTGGTCGACCCGCGGGGATTGCCCGCCGACCCGGTGGACCGGGGCGGGGCACTGGTCGCGGCCGCTCGCGCGCACCGCGGGATGGCCCCCGGCGGCGGCCCGGACGCGGACACGGTTCCCGATCCCTACGGCGGGCCCCCCGAGGCGCACCGGACCGCCGCGGCGATGGTGGCCGCGGCGGTCGAGACGGTCGTGCGCGCGCTGGTGCCGGTCACGGACTGGGCGGGGCCGTCGGCCCGAACCCGGTGAAATGCGGCGGCTTCGGCTTGGCCGGCGCCGCCGGGGCGTTGTGAATCTCGGTGGAGCCTGACGAGGAGTTGTTCGCCGGTGCCGCGGCAGGCGCCTGAGCGGGTGCCGCCGGCGCCGCTGGTGCGGACTGTGGCCGCTGGGGCTGCTGCTGTGGACGGACCGCGGGCCGGGTTTCGGAGCGCCGCCGTGGCGCCGCCTCGTCGGTGACGGCCCGGCTGCTCCGGGTGGCCGAACTCACCGTGGCCGGCCGGCTGTACACCGGTCGGGACACGGTCGGCGCCGCTGCCCTGGTCACCGTGGCCGGAGCGGAACTCTGACCGGTGCTGCTCGGCGTCGGCGTACTCTCCGCGGCGTCCGGTCCGCCCACGGACGGAGTGGCCTGCGGTCGGTCCTCCTGCAATTGCACCGTGGCCGCCGCGGGCGCGTCGTGCTGAGGGTGCATCAGGTTCAGGCCGTACACGGAGCCGGCGGCCGCCGCAGCGGCTGCCAACCCGACCACCAACGTCCCGCGCACCCGGCGAGGGCGCCCGGACCGCGCTTCCGGTACCGGTCGGGCCAACTCGCGTACCTCAGCGTCCGGGCGGGCCGGCGCCGGAATCAGCACCGGTAGATCGTCGCGGGTGATCTCGTCGGCGTTGTCGATCGGCTCGCGCACCACGGGAGCCACCGGCTGCGGTCGGGGTCGGGCGGCCAGTGCCGCGCCCAGTGCCACCGCCAGGGTCGGGTCCAGGTCGCGGTCCAACCGCACCCCGGAACCCAGGTGTGCGGACAGCGCCTGAGTGACCAACGGGATCCGCGAGGAGCCACCGGTGAGCAGCAGGTGGGTGATCTCGTCGTCGGTGTGCAACGAATCGAGGGCAGCGTCCAACGCGTCCACGGTGGCCGCAATGGCCGGGGAGATCATCGTCTCGAATTCCGCGCGGGTCACCCGCACGCTGGTGTTCAGCGTGCCGAGCAGCACCGGCACGGTCGCCGCGGTGTCGTCGGACAACGCCTCCTTGGCGTCCACGCACTCCTGGCGCAGCCGGGACAGCGCGGTGGCGACCATCGGGTCGTCCGGGTCCAGGCTCACGTTGTCCGCGCCCAGGCTGTCGATGACATGGGCCAGGATCGCGTCGTCGAAGTCGATGCCGCCGAGGTCCGGCAGCCCCACCGGGCGACCCACCGGGCAGAACCGCCCATCGGGTTCCGCCCGCAGCAATGAGGCGTCGAAGGTGCCCCCGCCCAGGTCGTACACCGCCAGCACGGCGCCGGCGGGTAGCCGGCCGGTGCTCGCGAAGGCGAGCGCGGCAGCCTGCGGCTCGCTGAGCAGGTCGACGTTGTCCAGACCCAGATCGGCCAACGACCGGGTCAGCAACTCCTGCTTGTGCGGGCCCCAGCCCACCGGGTGGGTGACCACGATCCGCTCCGGGGCGCCGCCCTGACGCAGCATCACCTGACCGACCACCCAGCTGATCATGCGGGCGGCCAGCGAGTGCGCGTGATGGCGGGTGGCTTGGGCGCCGGTGCCGACCAGCACCGGGGTCTCATCGCCGATGCGCCGTTTGAATCGCCGCACCACCCAGTCGGGATCGGTCAACGCCCGGCGTTCGGCCGCCTCGCCGACCAGGAACTCCCCGTCCGGCCCCAGATAGGCCACGGTCGGCATGGTCGCCGCCCGCGAGCCCAAGGGCACCGCAACCGGCGGCTCCTCGCCGACGGCCACGGCCGCCGCGGTGAACGTGGTCCCCATGTCCACGCCCAATACGTACTGTGCGCTCATAACTGCCTGCCCCTTCCCTCGCACGGTGCTCATCCGAACCGATGGGGAAGGGCACGCGCGCCCTGCTCGCGGGAAAGATCCTTTGACTGCATCCGGGGTCAAGAGGCGCCGGCCGGGCCCGGGTGCCCGGGCCACCCCCGGGGATTGCCCCCCGGCCTCTCGTTTTCGCAGGTCAACGCCCTGAACGCGGACGTTTGTCGGCCGTCGGCGGGGTTTGCCCGGGCTTGATACTCCTGAGGCGTCAGGCAACTTATGGGGTGTTTGTTACTGAAGGTGCCTTTGGGGAATGGCCGTCGATCCCCCTAAGGGTCCCCCGGAGTGGGGGAGTTTTCCCCGATCCGCGGGCCGGGTCGGGATCCGTAGCTTTCTGGCCATGGCGGTCCGCAACCCGACCGTCCGAGGGCTCATCGACACGAAGGACGACGGCAATGGCGACCTCGCTGCTCGACTGGATCATGAACATGCTGACGAACGACGATGCCCGTGAGGCCTTCCAGGCCGACCCGAAGAACGCGATGGCAGCAGCCGGCATGAGCTCGGTCTGCTCCTCGGACGTACGGGACTCGCGGGCCTTCCTGGTGGACCACCCGCACGTTCGGGAGGTCAACCACTTCCGCCCCGCAGCCCAGGAGGCTCCGGCGCACGAGCACGTCACGAACATCCTCAACCACTACAAGGCCGCTCGGCCCGACGACAACCACAACGGCAACGGCAGTCACAACGAGAAGGTGCACGAGCACAGGACCCAGATGGAATCCCGTCACGAGTACCGCGGTGGCGACCACCTGGACGACAGCTTCAACCGTCCTTCCGATCACAGCTTCAATCGGCAGATCACCGACCTGACCAAGCACCAGGACGTCGGCCCGACGTCGGGTGAGCGGACCACTGCTACGGACCAGCACGCCTCTACGGTCGGTAACGACCAGTACTCGCAGGGCGGCAACAAGAACGTGTTGGGTGACGGCAACGACACCTCGCACGATCAGCGGTACGACAGCACGGTGTCCGGTGACCACAGCGCAGGGCGCGACGTCCACATCGAGCGTGGCGGCGCCGTGTTCGGTCAGGGCGTTGCCGGCGGCGACATCGACCACACCGGCGGGCTGGCCGGTCTGGACCACACCGTCGACGTCGGCACGATCAACGTGCTCTCCGGCATCGCCAGCCCGGACGTTCTCTCTGGTCCGGACACGCTGAACGAGCTGGGGCACAACCTCGGTCAGAACATTTTGCACGACGGCGCGGTGCACGACCTGCACGAAATCGCGCACGACATCCCGGTCGACGACGTGCTGCACGAGGTGCACGTTCTGGCCTAGCCCCGAACTTCTCCGACACCACCGCCTCGGGGGGAAACGAGGGGGACGGTGGATGTGGGGGGAAGCGCCTCGATGCCCGCCTGCCCGCGGTCCGCGTCGCTCCGTCGACTCGACCTGTCGAGGTGAAAGGATCGGCCCCGTCCCGGTACCCAACCGGGACGGGGCCTGTCCATGTTTACCCCTGGTAACAATAAGCACTGTGCGCTGGTGGGGAGTAGTCCGTGTCGGACGTCGCCGAGCTCATCGAGGCCGCGTCGATACTGACCGGGGTCCGCCACCGGGCGGACCTGACCGCCCGACTGAACGCCACCGCCGCGCGGCTGGTCGACGACCGGGTGCGGGTGCTGGTGATCGGGGAGTTCAAGCAGGGCAAGAGCCAGCTGGTCAACGCGCTGGTGCGGGCCAGGGTCTGCCCGGTGGACGAC
>DASQPJ010000110.1:0-8311 GCA_035644015.1 Sporichthyaceae bacterium | reverse complement strand
GGACACACCGGTGCCGACGCCAGACGGCTGGACCACGATGGCGCAGCTCGCCGTGGGGGACGAGGTCATCGGCGGCGATGGCCGGCCCACCCGCATCGTCGCCGCGACCAACGTCATGTACGGCCGCCCCTGCTACGAGGTGGAATTCGACGATGGTTCGGTGATCCGGGCCGACGCCGAGCACCTGTGGCTGACGGAGACGCGGGCCACGCGGGCCTTCCCCGAGGTCCGCGCCACCGCCGCCATCGCCGCCACCCTGCGCTGTGCCACTGCTGGTCGTCGCCCGAACCACAGCGTGCACAACGCCCGCCCCTTGGCACTGCCCGAGCGCGAGCTGCCGCACCCGCCCTACGTTCTGGGCGTCTGGCTGGGTGACAGGCACAGTGTGGATGGCCGGATCGCCGCCGCCGACAACGAAATCGTTATGCACCTCGAGGCTGCGGGCTGGGCGCCGACCCACACCGTGCAGCTGGACCACAAGTACATCCCCGGCCTGTACCTGCGGTCGTCCGAGGGACAGCGACGGGCCCTGCTGGCGGGGCTGCTGGACATCGATGGTGCGGTAAGCGAGGCGGGGTCGCCGCAGTTCAGCACGACTAACCGGCGCTTGGCCATAGGCGTTCGGGAGTTGATCGTCAGCCTCGGCTACCGCTGTGGGCTGACGGCCCGGCGCGTCCCCGAGGCCGTTGAGTGCACCTCGATCGCCTACACGCTGACCTTCCCCACGTCGGACACGGTGTTCCGGCTGGACCGCAAGCAGCGCGCCCACAAGGAGCGGTACGGCGAGAAGATCCCGCCGAAGGCCGGCTCCCGCTTCATCGTGGACGTGCGACCCGTGCGCAGCGTGCCGGTGCGCTGCATCCAGGTGACTGCCTCCGACGGTCTGTTCCTCGCGGGGCAGTCGATGATCCCGACGCACAACTCCACGCTGGCTTTGGATTTTGCCCGCGCGGCGTCCATCAAGCACGGCCGGACCGCGGTGATCTTCTCGCTGGAAATGGGCCGCAACGAGATCACCATGCGGCTGCTGTCCGCCGAGGCGCGGGTGTCGTTGCAGAACATTCGCTCCGGCACGTTGTCCGACGACGACTGGACGCGGCTGGCCCGGCGGATGGGCGAGGTGTCGTCGGCGCCGCTGTTCATCGACGACTCGCCGAACATGACCATGATGGAGATCCGCGCCAAGGCGCGACGGCTCAAGCAGCGCCACGATCTGCAGCTGGTGATCGTCGACTACCTGCAGCTGATGAGCTCGGGGAAGAAGGTCGAGTCCCGCCAGCAGGAGGTCTCGGAGTTCTCCCGCTCGATGAAGCTGTTGGCCAAGGAACTCGACGTGCCGGTCGTCGCCCTGTCCCAACTCAACCGTGGCCCCGAACAGCGCACCGACAAGCGGCCGCTGCTCTCCGACCTACGTGAGAGCGGGAGCTTGGAGCAGGACAGTGATCTTGTGATCCTGCTGCACCGCGAGGACATGCACGAACGCGAGTCGCCGCGGGCGGGTGAGGCTGACCTGATCGTGGCCAAGCACCGCAACGGGCCGTGCGCGACGGTGACCGTCGCCTTCCAGGGGCACTACTCGCGGTTCGTGGACATGGCACCGGGCTGAGTCCGGATCAGCTCGGCGAGTAACTGCACGTCCAGGCCCAGCTCCGCTGCAGCTGCGGTCAGCAGTTCCCCGCTCGGCCCCGGCTCACACGGCGCGCCCAGGGCGTCGGCCACGAAGTTCGCCAATCGCCGGTCCACCGGCAGGGTCGGGCACCCGACCAGTCGCAGCAGCCGATGGAACGAGCTGCCGGAACGCTGCCCGGCGATGCGCTTCCAGGCCCGTTCCAGCTCGGCGAGCGTTGCGGCCGGGGCGGCGCGCAGCTCGGCCGCGGTACGCCGGTCGGCAGAGATCAGCAGCTCGCAGGCCTCCGCGGCGGCGCCGGTGTTCAGCACCCCGGTCCGTATCGAGGAGTGCGGGTAACGCTTTTTGAGCGCCTCGGCGAAGCCCGCCGGACCGCCGAGAATCCCGAACTGCGCCAGCAACTCGGGCACGCCGTCCGTGTCCGGCTCGCCCCAGTCCTCCTCGCGCAGCTCGCGGTAGAGGGCCAGCACCTCGCCGACCGCGCCATCGTCCGGCGCCCACAACGCGTGCAGCATGCACAGCGCCAGGCCGTCCGGGTAGCCGGCCGGCCGGGTCCATTCCGAGGCCGATCCCAGCGTGGCCCGGGTGTGCGCCACCACCGCCGCGAGGTCCTTGCTGTCCACGACTCCGGAGTGTTCCAGACCCACCGCACGGCCCGTCCGCACGCCGCGGGCGCTGAGCAACGGCGACGACCCGTTATCGATTCCCACCATCTCAAAGATCATCCGATTGGTCTGTTCTCCCCTCGAACGGACACCAATCGCCGGCTACTCACCCGATTCGCCCAACCCCTGTCCTGCCGGAGATTAGTCGTGGGCGCCGGACTACCGGCCAAACAGACTTGATCACTCAGGGGGAACTCGAAATGCGCATCACCAAGACCAAGATCGTGTCCGTCGTCGCCGCCACCGCTGTGGTCGCCCTCGGTGGCACCGCCGCCATGGCGTACTGGACCACCACCGGCTCGGGCAGCGGCTCCGCCACGGCCACGACCAGCGCTGTGGTGAACGTGGTCTTCGACACCACTCCGTCGAACCTGGCTCCTGGTGTTGGCTCCGCCGGCAACATCGGCTTCCACCTGAACAACACCGCGACCTTCAAGCAGTACGTCAGTGGCGTGTCGATCGCGATCAAGAACGTGGACGGCTCCGCGTGGTCCGCCCAGGCCGACAGCCTCAAGCCGGCCTGCACCAAGGACGACTTCACGATCACCCAGCCCGCCGCGATCAATGCCGAGGTGCCCGCGGGTGTGTCGGGTGCCTACACCGCCACCATCGCGATGATCGACGGCGCAGGGGACCAGGCCAACTGCAAGTCGGTCACCCCGCCGCTGGCCGCGACGCTCAGCTAGTACCGAAGCCGTTGGCGGGTGGGGTGCCAGGGCCCCCCACCCGCCGCACACCTCTTCACCATGTAATCGATACCTGACGGGGGATCAGCATTATGGGCAGCCGCCCGACCAATCGCCGCACGCCGGGCTCGCCGGTGGTGCGAGGCGCGGTCGTGATGAGCGCCGTCGTACTCGGCGGATGGCTCGCTCCGGTGACCTCGGCCAACGCAGCCACCGACACCTTCAGCATCAGCGGTGACGCAGCCGGGCCCTTGACCCCGGGGACCACGCAACTGCTCGACCTGCGCCTGGACAACCTGGTCAATCGCACGCTGAATCTCCAGTCGCTGCAGGTGAGCATCACGGGTGTGCAGACCCTGCAGGGCGGCATCTGTACGGCTGCGGACTTCCAGGTCCAGCAGGCCGTGCTGGGTGTGGTCACCCTGCCCGCCGGGCTCGACACTCTGCTCTCCTCTTTGGGCCTGGGGATCCTCCAGTTGCCCCGGATCACCATGCTCGACACCGCGGTCAACCAGGACGCCTGCAAGAACGCCCGGGTCACGCTGGAGTACCTCGGTACCGCGCTCGACCCGAACGGGCAGCCGAGCCAGGGCCACGGCTCCAACGGGCACGGGGATAACGACGGCGATGTCGACGGGTCGCACTCCGGCCTGCCGGGCACCGGCGCCAACTCCAACACGTGGTGGCTCGGCCTGGCCGGACTCGGCCTGGCCGCGGCAGGCGCCACCACCGTCCGCATCGTTCGGCGCGAGAAAGGGAACCGGTCATGAGCAAGCACCGCCGTCCGGCCTCCCACCGGCCTGCCCGCACTATCACCGTCGCGGCAATCACCGTGACCACCGTGATCGTCTCGGCCGGTAGCGCGGCCGCCTACTGGCGGACCTCCGGGTCCGGTAGGAGCACCGCCGCCACCAGCACGCTGAGCGACATCACGTTCACGACCGTGGGCACCGTATCCGCGACGCTGTTCCCGAGCACTACGGCCGGCCTTTCGCTCACGGTCACCAAGAACGCCACCAAGACGATCACCATCCAGAACCTCACGCCCGGCACGGTCGTCAGTTCGAACCCGACGGGGTGCCCCGCGTCCTCGATCACGGTGGCCTCCAAGAGCCTCAATCAGACGATCGCAAGCGGCTCCGGCACGGTCACCTTTTCGGTCTCCTCGGTCGTGACAATGATCGCCGGCGCACCGAACGCCTGCCAGGGCGTTTCCTTCACCATCCCGATCACCCTGACTGGAGCGCAGTCGTGAAGCGTCGCCTGATCATCGCCGCAGGTGTCGGCGTGCTGGCCGTCAGTACGGCGACACCGGCCATGGCCTTCTGGACCGCCGGTGCCCGGAGCAACCTCCAGGTGACGGCCAACGCCGGCACGCTCGGGTCGATCCCAGCCGCTTCGGCCACCAGCGCCCGCCCGAAGAAGGGCACCGGCGCCGGCATTCCCACGTTCACGATCGCCACCGCGGCACCCGGCGCGGCCGGATACCACGTGACGCTCGGCGGCACCGCCGTGTGCGACATCACCGCCGCGACCGGGACCTGTGCGGCCTCGACCAGCACGGGCTACGACGGCGGCCGGGACTTCATCGTCACGCCGTTCGCCGGCCTCTGGACCACGGCGTCGTCAGTGACCTGCACCTACCACGACGCCAACGACGAGTCGGTCACCTGCACCGCGACGCCCTGAGTCAGCTGGGCGCCTGCGCCGCAGGCGCCCCCGCCGCATCGGCGAACTCCAGTAGCTTGCGCCGCTGAATCTTGCCGGTGGACGTCTTGGGCAGGTCGGTCACGAAGCGCACCAGGCGCGGCCGCTTGTACGGGGCCAGCGAATCTTTGGTCGCCTCGATGATCTCTGCCCCGCTGACTGACGCCCCGTCACGCAAGACCACGTAGGCACAGGCCAGCTCGCCGCGGATCTCGTCGGGCACCGAACCGACGGCGACCAGCGCCACCGCCGGGTGCGCCGCGACCACCCGCTCGATCTCCGCCGGGTACACGTTGTAGCCGCCGGTGATGATCATGTCGTTGCGCCGGTCGACCAGGAACACGTTGCCGCACTCGTCCATCCGCGCGATGTCGCCGGTGTGCAGCCAGCCGTCCGGCTCGATGGCCAGTTTGGTGGCCTCGGCGTTGTTGAAGTACCCGGTCATCACCAGCGGCCCGCGGGCCATCAGCTCACCGGGTTCACCGGTCGGGGCGTCCGCGGTGACGTCATCGAGCGACGCGATGCGGATCTGGGTGCCCGGCAGGCTCTGCCCGACCGAGCCCGGTTCGCGCGGCATGAACACGGTCTGCGAGGTGGCCGGCCCGGACAGCTCGGTCATCCCCCACAACTCCAGGAACGGCGAGCCGCTGCGCTCCTCCCAGGCCCGGATGGTGGGCACCGGAATGGTCTGCCCGCCGCACACGCTGCGGGTCACCCTGGACAGGTCCGCGCGTGCCAACGCCGGCGAGGCCAGCATCACCGCGTACATGGCCGGCACGCAGTCCAGAATCGTCGCGCCGTAGCGGCCGACGGAATCCAGGAACAACTCCGGGTCGAAACGCTCGTGCAGCACCACGGTGCCGCCGGACATGAAGGTGCCGTTGATGACCACGTTGCCGTACACGTGCGGTGCGGGCAGCGCGCTCACGCAGATGTCATCGGCGGCGCGGCAGTGCGAGGTCGCGGTCAGCGCGCAGTTGAACAGCACCGCGCGCTGGGTCTGCACCGCGCCCTTGGGATGCCCCGTGGTGCCCGAGGTGTAGCCGATCGTCGAGGTGTCCGTGGGTTCCGGCGCCGGCGGCAACGCCTCCGGCGATTCGGCGACCAGGTCGCCCAGCGACTCGTGGCCGGCCACCGCGGCCTCCAGCGACAACACGCTGCCCAACTCCGGCAGGTCTGCGGTCAACCCGGCCACCGTCTCGACCGCAGCGGACGCGGTGAGGATCGCGGAGGACTGCGCATCACCGAGGATGAAGGCCACCTCGGGCGGGGTCAGCATCGAGTTGATCGGGTTCACCACCGCACCGGCCTTGAGGATGGCGTGGTAGGCCACCACCCACTGCCAGCTGTTCGGCCCGTACAGCGAGACCACCCGGCCCGGCCGCACGCCGCGGCGCAGCAGCGCGCAGGCCACCCGGGTCGAGGCGTCATCGAGTTCGGCATAGGTCAGCGACCGCGTCGCCGTGATCAACGCGGTCTTGGCCGGCCATCGGGCCGCCGCCGCGGGCAGAATCTGACCGGGACCTTTCATCACTGTTTTCCCTTCTAACACTGGCTCCCTTGCTAGAACCCTGTCGCGGCCAACCAGGCGTCCATCAGTGCGGTGTCCCCGAACGTCTGGAATCGCTCGTCGTCGTCCAACCGAAGACGGTTCCACATCAGCAGGTACAGATCCGCGGCTGCACCACGCACCGCGACGGTGGCCTTGGCGTGCCCGCGCTCGGCGGCGAATCCGTCCTCGGTCAGCGTGACCGTCCACTCGCCGGGGGCGTCAGTGGCATGCAGGTGCAGCGAGTCGCCCACCCGGTCCAACCCGGCCACCCGTTTCGCCGCCCCCACCGCGCACAGCATCGGGCCCAGCAACTCCTCGATACCGTCGATGGCAACCTCGTCGGGGATCTGCGGGGCCAGCCCCAGCGCCAACTGCCCGTCCACGCGATGCACCGCGGTCTCGTGCAGCATCCGCCGGGTCCACCACCCGACGCTGGCGCCCGGCGCGAACGACCACAACGGCGTCGTCGGGTCCGCGGACAGCTCCACCCGCAGCAGCTCGGCGCCGGCGCCCAACCACGCGGCCAACTCGTTCGGGTCCTCCGGCATCCCCAGCTCGAGCTTCTTCCAGTTGACGTACTCCATCGATCGCCGGCGCGCGATCTCGGACACCCACCGGTGCGCCCGGCCGGTGTGCGTGATCAGCTCGGCCAGATCCCAGTCCGGACACGTCGGCACCGGGGTGCGCAGATCCTGGCCGGACAACTCCGCGGCCATGCCGGCGATCTGCGCGCCCACGCCGTCCAGGTACGCCTGATGCTCCATGCCGCG
Source organism: Sporichthyaceae bacterium (assembly GCA_035644015.1). GTDB lineage: Bacteria > Actinomycetota > Actinomycetes > Sporichthyales > Sporichthyaceae > DASQPJ01. The sequence continues at coordinate 1,304 of DASQPJ010000110.1, read as the reverse complement.
AGCATGCCACGCCGCTGCCGACGGGCCATCTCCCCGTACAGGAGAAAATCAGCCCGCCCATCTACCCGTGCAGAACAACAGGGTGAGCACCACGGAGAACGGCGCGAACACCGCCAGATACCCCTGCAGCACCGCTGGTCGACGCAGTGACCACGCCGCCAACCCGGTCCACAACGGCCACCACAACAACGTCGCGCGCGGCACCGAGAAGAACCACATCCCGGTGGTGAACGCGTAGAGCTGCAACGCGATGTAGGTCGCCTCGGCCCAGCGCCGATGACGCAGCAACCAGACGGTCAACGCGATACCGACGGCCACCGCGAGGATCTCCGCGCGGAACATCCACTCGAAGTCCGTGGTCTGGTTACCGCCGTGCGCGTTGTGCCAGGTGATCCGCAATGCCTGCCACGGCCAGTGGAAGTCGCGGTACCAGCCGCGCTCCTGCGCGTGCTGCCAGGCGTTCCAATCCCCGGTGCGGTGGTGCAGGTAGGCGAAGTACCCGGCCACCGGGGCGAACCCGAGCAGCAACCACGGCCCCTGCGCCCAGCGTCGACGGCCGTCGCGGGCGGTGAGGAACTCGACGACCAGCGCCACCGCGAGGAACACCCCGGTGATCCGCACGCTGCTCGCGCCGGCCGCCAGCAACCCCGCCGCCAACCAATGCCCGCGACGGGCGGCCAACCAGGCGGGCAACGCGAAGGCCAGGAACAACGCCTCGGTGTAGGCCGCGGCCAGGAACACCGCGGAGGGCGCGAGCAGGAACAGCAGCACGGTGCGTTCGGCGAGCAGGTCGCCGAGTTTCCCGCCACCCGCCTCGTCCGCGGCGATCCGGGCCAACGCCACGGTCGCGATGCCGCCGGCCACGAAGGAGATGGTCAACCCGGCGACCACATACCCGACGCCCAGCACGAGGTGCACCGCGCGCATGGTCAACGGGAAGCCCGGGAAGAACGCCTCCAACGGCACCTGCGGGCCGGTGCGCGGGTCCCCGCCGTAACCCCAGTGCGCGATGGTCACGTAGTGGACGGTGTCCCACTGCGTCCAGCGGTCCAGGTAGCGCACCGGGGTCCGGGCGGCCCGGTCGGCGAACAGCCACCCGGCCGCGGACACCAGCGCGAAGACCGCCACCCGGCTGAGCAACCACAGCCGCAGCGGCGCGAGATCGCCCGCGCACATCCACGAACGTCCGACGAAACGAGGCCTATAGCCCTCACTTCGTCGGACGTCCGCGGGGGGAGGGGCGCTCATCCGGTGGCCAACACCCCGGCCGCGGGGTCCGACGATCCGTCGGCGCGCACCGGGTC
>DASQPJ010000109.1:0-16053 GCA_035644015.1 Sporichthyaceae bacterium | reverse complement strand
GGGCGCGATAGTGGCGTCCATGCTGTGCTCCGGAGCGGGGCTGCTCACCTGCCTGGTCGTGACGTCGGTGCCGGGTTGATAGTCGGCGAAGAATTCCCACCAGGCTCGGTCCACCGAGTTCGGGTCCGCCAGGTACTGCTGGTAGATCTCGTCGACCAGCCATTCGTTGGGACCGAAACCGGCCATCGGATCGGACTGCGGGTTCGGTGACACGGGTGGATCGACCTCTTCCGGCGCGCGTACGGCAGCGTTGTTGGGTTCTTCACAGGGTAGTCGCCCGGTTTGCCGAAAGTCGGGTGGCGCCCGGTGTCCTCACTCAACCGGAGCACCGATCCTGGCTAACGTTTCGGTCTCAGAGCTAACGTGACGATGAACGACCCGTGAGATCGAGGTCGCGCAGGATTCTGCGGGCGCAGTTGTGCCCGGCGGCGCCGATCACCGAACCCGCCGGGTGGCAGCCCGCCGAGCCCGCGTAAAGGCCGTCGATGCCGGTGGCGTACGGCATCCGGGAGTCGAACGCGATGGTGTTGTCGACGTGGTGGATGTGACCGCCGGTGATGCCGAAGTGCGCCTCGATACCCGGTGGCGGCAGCGCGAAGGTGTCCACCACCGAGGCACTGGTGCCCGGCGCGAACCGGTCGCACACGGCCAGCAACTGTGCGACGTAGTCCTCGATGGCGCTGTCCCAGTCCGTGCCCGCGGGCCGGTGCGGCACGGATTGCACAAACAGCGCGGAGGAGTGGCGCCCGGCGGCGTCGCGCAGGCTCGGGTCCACCGTGGTGTGCAGGTACCACTCGATGGTGGGGAACTCGGGCAGCCGACCGGCGCGCACGTCGTCCCACATGACGCGGACCGCGTCGATCGGCCGGTCCTCGCCGGGCAACAGGTGGACCGTGGCCCCGCCGGTGGGCCGCCCGCCCAGGCCGGGGAACACCGGGGGCCGATCCAGCGCCAGGTTGAGCTTCAGGGTGACGCCGGGCCGGTACAGCATGCTCAGACGCTGCGTCAGATCTGTGGGGAGATTCACCAGTCCGGCCAGCCGGAACGGGTCGCAGGCGGCCAGCACCACCGGTGCCGCGATGGCCGCATCGATGCCCGCCCCTATGTTCACTGTCACCCCGGTCACCCCGGCCTGGCCCACGGTGATCCGCTGCACCGGCGAGTCGACCAGCAGCAACGCCCCGGCCGCTCGGGCCACATCGGCCAGCGCGGCGCTGACCGTGCCCATGCCGCCGGCCACGATCATCCAGGTGCCGTCGGACCCGGGCAGCCGGCCCATGTTGTGGGCCAGGAAGTTGTGTCCGGTGCCCGCATCGTCCGGGCCGGCGGCCAGTCCGGAGATCCCATCGGTGACGGCGTACATGGCGATCAGCCGTTGTGCGGTGAAGCCGAACCGATCCAGGTAGGCCAGCACTGAGCCGTGGCAGAGGTCGGTGAACACCGCCCGCAACGCGGGACGCACGTACCGCTCCGCGGTCGACTCGATGGAGCCCGGTTCGGCCAGCCAGGCCGGGGCGAGGTCCTCTCGCAGTGCGGCCAACTCGGCGTTCAATGCTGCGTCCGCGGCGGCGTCGCGCGCGGAGAAGGCCGCGGTCAGCGCGGCGGTGTTGGCCCCGCCATCGGCGCCGAACATCAACGACGGCAACGCCGAGTCGACCGGGGCGGGCAACGCGTAGTGCGGGTCGCGACGGCGCAGCGGCAGGTCCAGGCCGAGGGTGGCGATCAACTCCGGCGGCATCAGCCCGAGCAGATAGGCCCCGGTGGACTGGCGCAGCTCCGGCGCGGCCGAGAACGGGCGCTCGGTGCGGGCGGCCCCGCCGAGCACCCCGGCCGCCTCGCAGACCACCACCGACAACCCGGCCCGGGCCAACAGGCAGGCGGCCACCAGTCCGTTGTGCCCGCCGCCGACCACCACCACGTCGGCATGGGGCGGCGGGGCAGTGGTCATTGCAGAACCCGTGCTCAGTCGAGGCTCGAGCGCAGCATGTCACTGACCAGCACCTTGCCCCCGGCGTTGCTCGGCGACGGCGGTCTCATTCGAGGCTCGCGCGCAGCGCCCCGGCCAGCACCTTGCCCGCCGCATTGCGTGGCAGTTCCTCGAGGAAGGTGACCTCGCGGGGGACCGCGTGCCGGGCCAGCCGGGTGCGCACCACGGTGCGCACGTCCTCGGCGCTGATCGGTGAGCCCGGCGCGATCACCACGAAGGCAGCCAGGCGCGCTCCGAACTCCACGTCCGGCACCCCGACCACAGCGGCGTCCAGGATGCCGGGCACCGCGGCGATCACGTCGGCCACCTCGCGGCAGAACACGTTCTCCCCGCCGCTGACCACCAGATCGTCCTCCCGGCCGTCCACGAACAACCGGCCATCGGCATCCAGGTGGCCCAGGTCGCCGGTGGCCATCAGTCCCTCGGTGGGCGCGCCGTCGGTGTCCGGGGCCTCCAGGTAGCCGCTGAACAACATGGCGTGCCCGACGAAGATCCGTCCCACCGTTCCGGTCGGGCAGCAGGCACCCGTGTCGTCCAGGATGCGCAGCCGGGTGGCCAGCGGGGGACGACCGGCGGTGCCCGGTTCTGCCGCGAGATCCTTCGGCCCCGCGATGCTCACCCAGGACGCTTCGGTGGACCCGTAGAGGTTGTGTAGCACCGGCCCGAACTGATCCTCCACGCCGTGCACGGTGCGCGGGTGCAGGGCAGACCCGCTGCTGACGATCAGCCGGACCGAGGAGGTGTCGTAGGCGTAGCGGATCTCCGGGGGCAGCGCAAGCATCCGGTTGAGCATCACCGGTACCACGAACAGTTGGCGCACCCGGCAGGCCTCGATGGCCGCGTACGTGGCCTCGGCGTCGAAGTGTCGGGACAGCAGCACCGGTGCCCGTCCGGCCAGCGACAACTGCAACCCACCAAGCCCCCAGGCGTGGAACAGCGGGGCGGGGATCGCGGTCAGCTGGTCGGCCCGCAGCGGTACCCGGCCGAGCAGCCCGGCGATGGCGATCAACCCGGCGGTGGCAGACGGCTCCGGGCGGGCCGCGCCCTTCGGGGTGCCGGTGGTGCCGGAGGTCAGCACGATCAACCGGCTCGATCGGTCCGGGCGGCGGACGTCGCGGTCGCGTCGGACCCCCTCGATCAGGCTGCGCAGCGTCGGTCCGGCCACGCTGGTCTGCGGCCACGCGGTGATCATGCGCACCTCGGGCGGCAGCGTGGGCAACTCCAGGTCGGCGTCGGCGATCAGCAGCCGGATGCGCTGCGCGGACAGCACCCGGGCGATCTGCTCCGGGCCGGCGCCGGTGTTGAGCAGCACCGCGTCCGCGCCCAGCCGGGCCAGGGCGAGCACGGCGAGCACGAACCCGACGTGGTTGCGGCAGCCGATGCCCACCCGGTCGCCGCCCCCGATACCCAGGTCGGCCAGCGCTGCGGCCAGGCGCCGCGCGTCGTCGGTCAGTTCCCGACGGCTGTACGCGCCCTCGTCGTCGATCAGCGCGAGCGCATCCTGGTCCATCGCGACGGCGGCGGCCATCGCCCCGGTCAGCCCGAGACCGTCCCGGCGCAGCGCATCGAGCTGACGCAGCGTCAGGTCCGGACGCAACGGCGGCACCACTCCGCTGCGCGCGGTGCCCAGGGCCGCGGCCATGATCGGCCCCGGCTGGGCCAGGGCGAACCGGGCAGCCCGGAACGTGTCCACCGGCAATGACCGGGTCAGCTCCGCCGTGGCAACCGCCAACCGCACTGCGCCGGCCACCCGGCGGGCGGCCGGGCGCAGTATCGCCTCGGGTCCCATGGACCCAGCCTATGAGGGCGGTGCCCACCGGGTTGCCGAGGCAGCGCCCGCCCCGACGGAGCACGTGGGCGGGCCGGCTAGGGTGTCCGTGTCCCGCCGGTCGTCCCGAACCCGCCCGGCTGCGCTCACCCACCGCGGAGGGGTGAACCGTCCATGGCCGATGAGGCCTTGCGCCCCACCTCGCGCGCCCGGCGCGGTGGTGGTTGGCGATTGCCGGGACCGATCGATCGTTCCCTGGTCACCGTCGGCGAACTCACCAGGCTGTCCGGAGAAACCCTGCGCTATTTGATCAAGGATCTGGCCCGCGGTCAGTTCCCCTGGGGTGAGTTCGTGATGCAGGCCTGGTTCGTGGTCAGCGTCAGCCTGCTGCCCGCGCTACTGGTGGCCATCCCGTTCGGCATCATCGTGGCGATCAACGTGGGCAGTCTGGCCGCGCAGGTCGGCGCCACCTCGTTCGTCGGCGCGGTCAACGGTCTGGGCGTGATCCGCGAGGGTGCGCCGGTGGTCACCGCGCTGCTGTTGGCCGGCGCCGCGGGCTCGGCGATCTGCTCCGATCTCGGCGCCCGTAACATCCGCGAGGAACTCGACGCGATGCGGGTCATGGGCGTCTCGCCGATCCGTCGGTTGGTGGTGCCCCGGGTGGCCGCGCTGGTCATGGTCGGCGTGCTGCTGTGCGCGCTGGTCGCGATGACCGGGGTGATCGCCGGCTTCCTGTTCAACGTCTACGTGCAGCACGGCACGGCCGGGGCCTACATGTCGTCGTTGACCGCGTTCGCCACCCCCGGCGACTTCATCGTCGCGGAGCTGAAGGCCGCGGTGTTCGGCTTCATCGCCGCGATCGTCGCCGCGCACAAGGGCCTGCACGCCAAGGGCGGGCCGAAGGGTGTGGCCGACGCGGTGAACCAGTCGGTGGTGCTCACCTTTCTGTTGCTGTTCAGCACGAACATCGTGATGACCCAGGCGTACCTGTTGATCGCACCGCCCCAGGTGGTCTGAGTGGCCGTCGAACCGCTGCCCCGGGCCATCGCGCCGTTGCGCGCGCTGATCGACGGCTTGATCGAGCTCGGCCGGCAACTCACCTTCTTCGGCTGGGGCTTCTTCTACATCCCCTTCGCGATCAAGCATTACCGCAAGGAGATCGGTCGGCTGCTCTCGGACATCTCCTGGGGCCGGGCGCTGCTGGTCGGCGGCGGGATCATGGGCGTGATGCTGCTGATGTCGGCGGCCGTCGGCACGTCGGTGGGCATCGCCGGGTTCACCGGATTGGACATCATCGGCCTGGCCCCGTTCGCGGGCTTCGTCTCCGCGCTGGCCAACACGCGGGAGTTCGCGCCGCTGATCGCGGCCACCGCGTTCGCCGCGCAGGTGGGTTGTCGTTACACCGCGCAGCTGGGCTCGATGCGCATCGCCGAGGAGATCGACGCGCTGGAGGTGATGGCGGTACGCCCGGTGCCCTACCTGGTCAGCACCCGGTTGGTGGCCTCGAGCTTGGCCATCCTGCCGCTGTACGTGGTCGGCCTGTTCGGTTCGTACTTCGCCACCCGGCTGGTGGTCACCACGTTCTTCGGTCAGTCGGTGGGTACCTACGAGCACTACTTCCTGGCGTTCCTCAACCCCTACGACATCGTGCTGTCCACGGTGAAGGTGGCTATCTTCATCGTGCTGACGACCTTGATCCACTGCTATTACGGCTTCACCGCTTCCGGTGGACCGGAGGGCGTGGGTCGGGCCACCGGACGCGCGATCCGGGCCAGCCTGATCGTGATCATCGTGGTGGACATGTTCCTGACGCTGGCGTTCTGGGGTTACGACCCCGGCGTACGGATCAGCGGATGAACAAGGGTCTGTACGGTCCGAGCCGCGCCGGGTTGATGACCCGTGGGCTGATCTATCTGGGCGTGGTGGCCGCGCTGATCGCGTTGGTGCTGGCCCAGTTCACCGGCGCGATCGGCAAGAAGGTGGACGTCAGCGTGCAGTTGTCCGACACCGGTGACGCGCTGGTGACCGGATCCGATGTGAAGCTGCTCGGTGTCGTGGTGGGCCGGGTCGACTCCATCCATCGCGAGCTGGGCAAGCCCGGCGCGCGGGTCAAGCTGCGCCTGGACCCCGCCAAGGCGCACTCGGTACCCGCCGCGGTCACCGCACGTTCGCTGCCCGCCAACGTCTTCGGCCAGGACTTCATCGAGTTGCTGCCGCCGGCTGCGGTGGGTGGACCGTCCATCCGGGACGGCGCGGTGATCGCGCAGGACACCTCCGCGCAGACCGTCGAGTTGGAGGACGTGTTCGGCAAGCTGTACCGGGTCCTCACCGCCGTGCAACCGGCGAAGCTGGCTCAGACCCTGGGCGCGTTGGCGGAGGCGTTGAACGGTCGGGGCACCCAGATCAACGGGCTGATCGGACGCACCGACGCCTACCTCAAGGCGATCCGCCCGCAGTTGCCCTTGCTGCAGCAGGACATCACCGGTGCGGCGGCCCTGCTCGACGTGTTCGCCAAGCAGACCCCGACGTTGCTGGACTCCGTCGATGACCTGCTGGTGCTGCTGCGCACCCTGGTCGCTCGGCAGGCCCAGTTCATCGAACTGCTCTCCGGCGGCCTGGGGTTGGCCCGCAACGCCAAGGACCTGCTGTCGACCAACAGCGATGACCTGATCCGGGTCAGCCATCAGAGCGCGGGCATTGTCGGGGCGCTCGGCAAGCACCCGAAGGGCTTCGGCGAGGGCTTCGTCAACCTCGGTGAGTTCCTCGGCGGGCTGGCCATCCACCCCGGCGGCAAGATCGGCCTGGACGCCCAGATCGTGCCCGACCCGCTGCGCTCCTACGGGCCCGCGGACTGTCCGCACTACCCGGGCCTGAACGGTCCGAACTGTGTCTCGCCGCTGGCGGGCCCGCCCACCTCCGCCGCGGCGCCACCGGACGTGCTGGCCGTCACCTACGGCGGCATCGGCGCAGTGGGCAGTGTCAGTGACCGCATCGCGCTCAGCCAGATCCTCGCGATGCTCGACCGCGGTGCCGGCCGGGACTACGGCGACGTCGGCCTGCTGCTCGCCGGTTCGTTGCTGCGCGGGTTGACCGTGATGCTGCCGGACGGTGTGCGGTGAATTCAGGGGTGCGCGGGGCGTTCGCCCGGCTGGTGATCTTCGCGGTGGTCTCGAGCTTCATTGCGATGCTGCTGTTCAACACACTGACCAACTCACTGGGCCGCTCTACGCACTCCTACACCGCGATGTTCACCGACGCGTCCGGTCTGCACAGCGGGGACAACGTGCGGGTGGCCGGGGTCCGGGTCGGACGGGTGGACTCGGTATCGCTGTCCGGCACCACGGCCAAGGTGAAGTTCAGCGTGGGCTCCGAGCAGTCGGTGTTCAGCAACACCAAGGTGGCCATCCGCTACCAGAACCTGATCGGGCAACGGTTCCTGTCGCTGGAAGCGGGCAGCGGCAGTGGCACCCCGCTCAAGGCAGGTACCGCGATTCCGTTGGGCAGCACGGAAAGCGCGCTGGATCTCACTGTGGTGATCAACGGTTTCCAGCCGTTGTTCCAGGTGATCTCCCCGGATGACATCAATCGCCTGTCGGTGGCCGTGGTACAGGTGCTACAGGGCCAGGGCGGCAGCCTGGTCAACCTGTTGCGCACCACCGCGGCGCTGTCCACCAACCTGGCCGACCGGGATGCGGTGATCGGCCGGGTGATCACCAACTTTGCGCAGGTGCTCACCGACGTGGGTAGCCGGGACAACCAGGTCGATGACCTGATCGCGCAGTTGCGTCGTCTGGCCACCGCCACTGCCGCGGACCGAGACAAGATCGGTGGCTCGATCGAGGCACTGTCCGGTCTGACCGAGGCCACCACCGCATTGCTGCGCGAGATCCGTCCGCAGCTCAAGACCGACCTGGCAAAGCTGGAGCGGGTCTCGGCCACCTACGCCGCGCAGAAGGACAACTTCGCGGGCGCGGTGCGCGGGTTGCCGGTGGCGTTGGCCGCGTTCGCCCGCTTCATGCAGTACGGCTCCTGGGTGAACCTCTATCTGTGCAATCTGACCTACAACCAGGCCGGCCAACCGCCACAGAAGATCGCCAACTCCGGCGCTAATTCGGCGGTGTGCGCATGAGGGGCAAGGCGCGCGGCCCGCGGTTCATCGGGGTAATCACGGTGGGCGTGGTGCTCGCCCTGCTCGCCGCGTTGTTCGTGCCCAACAGCATCTCGTTGGGTAAGCGCACCTGGTACGCGCAGTTCAGCCAGGCCGGCGGCCTGAAGTCCGGCGATCAGGTGCGGGTGGCGGGCGTCCCGGTCGGTCAGATCACCTCGTTGAAGATCCGCGACGCGATGGTGCGTGCCACCCTGCACGTCCGCAAGAGCGTCCACCTGGGCCAGGACACCCGGGCCAACGTCAAGGTGGCCACCCTGCTCGGCAACCACTACCTGGACCTGGTGCCCGGCGGCGGCGGACCACTGCCCAACCACACCATCCCGGTGTCCCACACGTTGGTGCCCTTTGAGGTCGAGGAGATCGTCCAGGCGGGCGGCGCCGCGCTGGAGAAGCTCGACGGTGACAAGCTGCGCAACGCGCTCAAGGTGCTCTCCGACGACTTCCGTGGCACCCCCGCGCTGACCCGGCAGACACTGGAAGGCATATCGCGCCTGTCCGACGTGGTGATCACCCGCCGCGCGCAGCTGAACACCCTGCTGCAGCAGGCTGCCAACGTCACCGCGAACCTGGATGCCAACCGGGACTCCCTGGTGCAGCTCATGGCGCAGGCCTCGCTGGTGCTGGGGGAAGTGGCCCGGCGGCGCGACGCCATCGGCAAGCTGTTGGTCGACGCGGAGGCGATCAGCGAGCAGCTCACCGGGCTGGTGCGGGACAACCAGGCGAAGATCACCCCGCTGTTGGCGCACCTGGGCGTGGTGCTCGGCACGCTGCGCGCGAACAAAGACGCCCTGGATCAAATCGCGATCCTGCTCGGCCCGGCGGCGCGCTACTTCGCCAACATCGTCGGCAACGGCCCTTATATGGACGTGAACGGTCCGAACGCGGTCTTCCCCGACTCGATGCTGTGCCAGCCGCAGGGCAAGTGCCAGCCACCGAAACCAGGTGGCTGATCATGCGTCAGATCTTGCAGAGAAGCACCGCCGGCGTGGCGGTGCTGGCCGGCCTGTTGTGCGCCGGGTGTGTGCCCTTCGTCGGTGGTGACCACATCACGCTCAGCGCGGTGTTCACCGAGTCGGTCGGCGTGTACCCGGGCAACACCGTGGACGTGCTCGGGGTGCCGGTGGGCCGGGTCACCAAGGTCACCCCGCAGGGCACCAGCGTGCTGGTGCGGATGTCGGTGACGAAGAGCCAGCCGATCCCCGCTGATGCCGGCGCGCTGATCATTCCGCCGAGTGTGATCGCAGACCGCTACGTGGAACTCAGCCCGGTCTGGAAGGCCGGCCCGCGGATGGCCGACGGTGCGGTGATCCCGTTGGCCCGCACCCGGACCCCGGTGGAGTTCGACCGGATCATCCGGGCCCTGGACAAGCTGGCCACCAGCTTCACCTCCGACCAGAAGACCGTCGGCGCGATCCGGGACGCGCTGGGCGTGGCCGCGAGCAACCTCAAGGGCAACGGCCTGAAGATCCACCAGAGCATCGAGGGCCTTTCCGCCGCGATCGGCACCCTGGCCGACAACCGGGACGACATCAGCGGGCTGGTCCGCAGCCTGGACGGCCTGGCCGGCGCGTTCGCCCGCAACGACGCCACCGTGCGCGCGTTCAGCAAGAACGTCACCGATGCCACCGCGGTGCTGGCGGGCAACGGCGACCAGCTGAACAAGACCCTGAACGCGCTGTCCACCGCGGTCACCGAGGTCGCCGCGTTCGTGAAGAAGAACCAGAGCGCGGCGAAGGGCACGCTGGAGGACCTGACCGCGGTGCTCTCGGTGCTCAACGCGCACCGCCAGCAGCTCACCGAGGCGCTGGATGTGCTGCCGCTGACCTTCCAGAACCTGGCCATGGCGGTGAGCCCGAAGAACCAGCGCATGGTGGGAAACGCCTCGGCGGCGTCGAACATCCTCAACCCGGTGATCGCGCAGCAGTTCTGCGACAGCTTCGGTCCGTTCCTATGCCCGAACGCGGGCAAGCCGATCGGGTCCATCTCCGACGCGTTCGGTCCGCGGGGTGCCCGATGAGGGCCGCGAAGGAACTTGCCGTGGCGCTCACCATGATGCTGACGCTGACCGCGTGTGGGCCGGCGCTGACCGACATGCCGCGCCCCGGCGGCTCGGTGTCCGGACCGAGTTACCAGATCGCCGTGGAGTTCGCCGATGCGCTGAACCTGCCGGACGGCGCGCACGTGCGGGTGGACGGCGTTGATGTCGGTCGGGTCGCCCACATCAGCACCACCAACTTCGTAGCCCGGGTCCAGGTGCGGCTGCCCGTCAAGGTGACGCTCACCGACCAGGCCACCGCCGAACTGCGGTTGACCACGCCGCTGGGCGAGGGATTCATCGCCATCGACCCCGGCCACGGCACCCGCACGCTGCAGGCCGGGGACGTCATTCACCCGACGTCGACGTCCACCGCGGCCAGCGTGGAGGACATGCTGGCCGCTGCCTCGGTGCTGCTGACCGGTGGCGGGCTGGCCCAGTTGCGCACCATCGTGGTGGAGCTGAACAAGGTCATCTCCGGCAACGCCGGGGACACCCCGAGCCTGCTGCGTTCGTTGAACGACGCGTTGGGCGCGCTCAACGCCCGCACCGCGGACATCGACCGCGCGCTGGGCGCGTTGGACTCGCTGTCCGCGACGCTGGTCAAGCGCCGGGAGACGATCCGGGCGGCGTTGGCCGACACGGTGCCCGCGGCCAAGCTGCTGGCCGACCAGACCGACAAGTTCACCGACCTGCTGGTCCGGGTGGCCGCGCTGGGCAAGGCGGGCGACAAGGTGGTCCGGGCCACTCGCAAGGACCTGGTCGCCACGCTGAAGTCGGCCGAGCCGGTCCTCGACGCATTGATCTCCATCGAGAAGCAGGTCGGCCCGACGCTGGCGCAGCTGATCAGGTTCGGCAAGTTCCTGGACGAGGCCGTGCCGGCTGACTACCTGACCGGCGACGTGCTGTTCGACAACAACTCGCTCGGGTTCGGTGCTTCATACTCGACCGGGCCGGACCTGAGCCTGCGTCAGATGTGGCAGGGACGCCGATGATCGTCCTGCTGCGCCGGCGCGGCACGCTGCTGGCCAACGTCGCGGTGCTGCTGGTGCTGGCCCTTGGCCTGTACCACGTGGCCTTCGACGTGCTGCGCCTGCAGGTCGGCAAGCGGCCGTTCACCGTGCACCTGGACCTGAACTCCTCGGGCGGGCTGTACCCGCGCTCCGAGGTGGCCTACCGGGGCAAGATCGTCGGGCGGGTGACCGACGTGCACCTGACGCCGGGCGGGGTCCGCGCGAACCTGAGCATCGACCGCGGCACGAAGATCCCGGTGGACACCGATGCCGCGGTCGCGGAGCTGTCCCCGGCCGGGGAGCAGTTCGTCGACCTGCTCCCGCGTACCGCGAACCCGCCGTACCTGGCCGAGGGCGCGGTCATCCCCGCGGCGCGCACCACTGTGCCGATTTCCGTCGCGGTGGTGGTGCACGACGCCGCCGAACTGCTCGACCAGGTCGGCACCGCGGACCTGCGCACGGTGGTCAACGAGTTGGCCGACGCCTTCGTCGGCACCGGCCCGGAACTGGCCACGCTGGTGGAGAACTCCGACAAGCTGCTGGCGTCCATGCAGCAGAGCCTGCCCACGGCCGTCAACCTGCTGCGCAACGGCAAGACCGACCTGGACACCGCCAACGAGCTGTCCGGTCAGTTCGAGTCGTTCAACGCGTCACTGCGCACGCTGACCAAGGCGCTCAAGGCGACCAACCCGACGCTGAGCACGGTGCTGGACACCGGCCCGGCGGGGATCGGCAGCCTCAACGACTTCATCACCACGTTGTCCACGCCGATCGCCGCGTTGTTGGGCAACCTGGTCACGCCCGGTTCGCTGATCGCCGCCCGGCTGCCCGCGCTCAACGCGCTGTTGATCGCCTTCCCGCAGGCCACCGCCGCGCTGAAGACCACTGCGCAGAACGGCAACTTCCGCACCGAGTTGCACCTGACCGGCAACCCGACCTGCAACTACGGCGGACCGCGGCGCACCCCGATCGACCCCACCCGGGTGCCGCCGGATCTCAACCGCTACTGCAAGGACACCACGCCCGGCGTGGGCGCCCGCGGTGCGCAGAACGCCCCGCGCCCGGAGCCGTCCGGGCCGGGCGCCACGCCACCGATCCGCGATCAGCTACCGATCAGCTTCGGCGGGTACGACCCTGCCGATGGGTTTGTGCTGTTGCCCGACGGCAGCCGGCTGCGGCTGCAGCCACTGCGCGCGTCCGGCAGCGCGGCCTCGGTGATCGCCCTGTTGCTGGCGATGCTGCAGTCCTGAGCGACAGGCCACAATGGCGCGCACAGTGTTCCCCGGGTGCGGGGAACCCGCACGATGTCCACCCCGACGCGGTGACCCGCAGATGGAGCAGGTGCACGTGACCGAGTCCGAGCTGCGGCCGGAGACCACCGCAGCCGCCCCCTCGCCCGGACGCCGGCGCGGACGCGCCCGAGTGGGTGGCCTCCGGCGGCCGGGTGCCGTGCCCGTGCTCACGGTGGCGTTGGTGCTCGCCCTGCTGCTGGCGGGGTGGATGGGGCTGAAGGTGCGCCACCACCACCAGTTGGACTCGGCTCGCCACTCCGCGATGGCCACTGCGCAGGCCTACGCCGTCGACCTCACCACCTACGACCACGCCCACCTGGACGCCGACTTAAACAAGGTGTTGACCAACTCCACCGGCTCGTTCCGTGCGCAGTACACCGAGGCGAGCCAGACCCTGCGTGACCTGATCGCGCGCTTCCAGGCCACCGCCACCGGCAAAGTCCTGGAGACCGCGGTGCTGTCCTCGGACGCCCACCACGCCACGTTGCTGCTGTTCGTCGACCAGACGGTCACCAACACCAACAGCAAGGACCCACGGGTGGACCGCAGCCGGATGAAGATGAGCCTGGAGAAGCACGGCGGCAAGTGGCTGATCAGCTCACTCGACCTGCTGTGACCCGTCTGATGCAGACGGTGCGGGTGCCAACTACTGGGAATGTTGCTGTCAGTGGGAGATGTGCTGGGCGTAACTGGCCATCCAGACGCCGAAACTCACCGTGGCCGACGCGCCGATAACGGCCAGTCCGAGCAGCATCGCGGAGCTGCGACTGACCCGGCGCTCGGACGGGGCCGGGCTGTTGACAGCCAGCACCGACGTGGCGGCGGCATGGTGGTTATTCCTCGCGGGCATAGGGAAATCCTCCCGTGTTTCGGGGTATTTGCGCCGGCCCGGAAAGCAGTCATATCCGAGGCTTTGAGCCGACATAAGACGTTGCGTCAGATCTGTCGCTCTGTGTGTTCGAGCGCCCACGGGGCGCATCAAAATGGCCGTGGTCCATGGCCTTTTACGGGGCTGCGACACACCGAGGTGATCGGCTTCACCCGGTTCTTGGTGACAGCACTACCTACGGTTGCGTAACCTGGTGCCAGAACTACCTACGGTTCCGTAACCTCAAGATCCGCACTCGAGCCGCTGCAAGGAGCGTTGTGACGACTGCCGCTGAATCGCTCAGCCAAGCCGAGATCCTGCTTGAGCTCGAGTCGGTCGTGGAGGCCGAACTCAACCGGCATCTGCAGCACGCCAAGGAGTGGATGCCGCACGAGTACGTCCCGTGGAGCCTGGGCCGCACCTATGACGGTCCGCTCGGCGGGGAGGCGTGGACGCGCGAGCAGTCGTCGGTGTCGCCCGCGGTGGCCACCGCGCTGGCCGTCAACCTGCTCACCGAGGACAACCTGCCCAGCTATCACTTCGAGATCGCGGTGCTGTTCGGCCGCGACCGCGCCTGGGGTGAGTGGGTGCATCGGTGGACCGCGGAGGAGGGCCGACACGGCCAGGCCATCCGGGATTACCTGCTGGTGACCCGGGCCTGCGACCCGGTCGCGCTGGAGCGCGAGCGCATGGTCCACATGGCGCAGGGCTTCAGCAACGACAACCCCGGTGACGCCATCGCCTCGATCGCTTACGTCTCCTTCCAGGAGTTGGCGACCCGGGTGTCGCACCGCAATGTCGGCAAGGCAACCGGTGACCCGATCGGAGACGCGCTGTTCTCCCGCATCGCCACCGACGAGAACCTGCACATGGTCTTCTACCGGCGGCTGCTGGAGGCCTCGCTGGAGATCGCCCCGGATCGGACCATGCGGGCGATCACCGAGGTGGTGCGGAAGTTCCAGATGCCCGGTTACGACCTGCCGGGCTTCCAGCGCAAGGCGCTGGAGATCGCCATGGCCGGCATCTACGACATTCGCCAGCACCGCGACGCCGTGCTGATGCCGGTGCTGCGCTTCTGGAACGTCTGGGAGCGCGAGTTCGGCGCCGAGGGCGAGAAGGCCCGGCTGGAACTGGACGCGATGCTGGAGGAACTGGACGGGGCGGCCTCGCGGTTCTCCGAGCGCCGCGACGCCAAGCTCGCCCGCGACGCCGCCCGGGACGCCGCCCGCGGCTGATTCCTACCCAAGGTCGGATTTTTTCGGCCGCAGGTATTGACGTTGCTTACTCGCGGTAAGAAGCTGTCCGACATGCGGACGAACCGGATGTTCCGTCGGGGCCTGATCCTGGCGACGATCACTGCTCTGCTCGCACTGGTCACCCCGGGGGTGAGCGCCCGCGCCGCCGGCTACCCGGATGGCAACAGCTATCCATTGCCGCCCAACGCGGACAGCTTCTACACCCCGCCCAACCCGATCCCGCACGTCGCGCCGGGCACCATCCTGCGGTCGCGGCCGGTCACCGTGCGCGGCCTGGGGCTGCCGATGCCGGTGCGCAGCTACCAGGTGCTCTACCGCTCCACCGACACCCAGGGTCGGCCGGACGTTGTCTCTGGGACCGTCGCGGTCCTGCAGGACGGCCGCTCGGACGTCGACCGGCCGTTGGTCGTCTACAACATCGGCACCCACGGGCTGGGCCCGACCTGCGCGCCGTCCTACCTACTGCGCCTGGGCTTCGACCCGGAGGAACCGTTGATGGCCTCGGCCATCGCTCGCGGCTACGCGGTCATGGTCACCGACTACGAGGGTCTGGGCACGCCGGGCCCGCATACGTATACCGCCGGCCTGAGCACCGGGCACGCCGTGCTCGACGGGGCGCGCGCCGCGGTGCACCTGCCGGACCTTGGGCTGAACCCGAAGGCCAAGACCGCGATCTGGGGCTACTCAGAGGGCGGCCTGGCCTCGACCTGGGCCGCGGAACTGGCCTCGACTTACGCACCTGACGTCAACCTCGTCGGCACGGCGGCCGGCGGTGTCCCGGCCAACCTCGAGCACGCCGCTCGACTCCTCGACGGCGGCTACGGATCCGGCCTGGTGCTGGCCGCCGCCGTCGGCCTCAACCGGGCCTACCCGCAACTGAAGCTCGATGGGATTCTCAACGACGCCGGGAAGCAGGCCGTCGCCGACATCGCGAGCCAGTGCGTCGAGCAGTTCGCAGCGAAGTACGCGTTCAAGAAGATCGCCGATTACTCGACGGTTCCGGACCCGCTGGGCCTGCCCCGGGTGCGTGCCATCCTCGACGCGAACTCCCTGGGCCGTCGTACCCCGGCCGAGCCGATGCACATCTACCACGCGACCAGTGACGAGCTGCTCCCGTTGGCCGACGTCCACAAGCTCGTGGCCGACTACTGCCGGCACGGGTTGGCCGTGGACTATCGCGAGTACCCGGGCGAGCACCTGTGGGTGGCCGGGTCCGGCTCGTTCGACGCGCTGGACTGGATCGCGGGTCGCTTCGCCGGCGCTGCCGCACCCAGCACCTGCAGCTGATTCCCGCGGCGTCCGCTCAACCGTGACCTATAGCTCACGGTTGAGCGGACGCCCGGTTATTGCTGCCAGCGAGGCTTTCGCTTCTCCAGGAAGGCGGTCATGCCCTCCTTCGCTTCCTCGGAGGCGAACAGGCCGGCGGACAGGGCGCAGATCTCCTCGCCGTCGCGGTCGAGCAGGCCGACGATCTCCCGGCCGAGCAGCTTCTTCGTCTCGGCCAGGCCCTGCGGCGAGGCGAGCAGCAGCTCGGCGAGCACCGACTGCACGGCCGCGTCCAGTTCGGCGGCGGGCACGGCCTGACTGATCAGGCCCGCGTCCGCGGCTGCGGTCGCGTCGAAGGTCTCGCCGGACAGGCACCAGCGGTGGGCCTTGCGGGGCTCCA
>DASQPJ010000108.1:0-38109 GCA_035644015.1 Sporichthyaceae bacterium | reverse complement strand
GCAGATGACGATCTGACCGGTGGGCGGCGGGGCCGGCTTGGCCGGCTTGGGGGCGTCCCCCATGGTCACGGCGCCGGCCGTACCGGCCGACAACGTGAGGAAAAGGCAGGCGGTGGCCGAAGCCAGCACGCCGGCGGAACGGACCGAAGTGCGCATGGGAATCTCGCTCTCTGCTCGAAATTGCGTTTCCCGCGAATCCCGTGGATTAGGTCCGCGATGTGAAATTGGTAAAGCACAGGTATATCGAGCGTCAAGTGATGACATTTATCATCTCAGTGGTGGCGTCACTCATTGTTGGTCGTGGGGGGCTGTCACATTGCCGGCCCGTTCATGTTCGGGAAATGTCCCGTTCACTTCCCGGGGCATATCCAGGTCATTGCCCGGTTTGCTCGGGCACGGGGTGTGACGGTCGGTTATCCACGGATGCGACCCGAATGGCCGCACCCCTCCGGGGCGCCCGGGCGGCTACCGCCTGTCAGACCCCACATGTTGTTCGACACAACATCTGTTAGCTCCCGTCCCGTACGTCTGTCGCGCTGCCATGCAGAGGTGTTCACTCGTCGTCGATTCCTCCGGCACGGACTGCTGGCCGGAGCAGGTGCTGCAGCGGCGGTCGCGCCGGTGTTGTGGCCGCGCGCGACCGAGGGGCCTCGGGCCCCCCTGGGATCAACGACCCGCACGCTCGGGGCGTTGACCATCGGATTGACCGCCTACCCCTTCACGCTCGGGATCGCGTCCGGCGACCCCGCCCCGGACGGCATGGTGCTCTGGACGCGCCTGGCGCCCGAGCCGCTGGATCCCGAGGGCACCGGCGGCATGGACGCCAAGGACGTGGCGGTGCAGTGGCAGCTGGCCGAGGACCCCGGGTTCGCCAACGTGGTGCGCGCCGGTCAGGCCACCGCCTCTGCCGTGGACGCGCACACCCTGCACATCGAGGTGACCGGGCTACGTCCGGGCCGGGAGTATTGGTACCGATTCCGCACCGGAATGCACATGTCCGGGGTTGGTCACACGCGCACCGCGCCGGCCCCCGGCGTGCCCGCGTCGGTGGATTTCGCGGCCACCACTTGTGCCCATTTCGAGCACGGGTATTTCACTGCTTATCGGTACATTGCCGAGGCCCAACCAGACCTTATTCTCAATGTGGGTGATTACCTCTACGAGTACGAGGCCGGCTTCGAGGCCCCGCCCAGCGGTGCGGTGCGACAGCATGCGGGCGCGCGGCTGCGCACGCTGGCCGACTACCGGCTGCGTCACGCGCAGTACAAGACCGATGCCGACCTGCAGGCCGCGCACGCCGTCGCGCCCTGGCTGGTCGTTCCCGACGACCACGAGGTGGCGAACAACTGGGCGGGTGGCCATGCCTGGGACCCGGTCGACCGGCCCCGGTTCACCGAGATGCGCACTGCGGCCTTCAAGGCCTACTGGGAGCACATGCCGCTGCGCCGGGCGGCCTACCCGAACGGCCCGCACATGCAGTTGTTCCGCTCCGTGCCCTGGGGTCGCACCGCCAACTTCCACCTGTTGGACACCCGGCAGTACCGGGACAAGCAGGTCTGCCTCACCGGCAACCAGTTGCACTGCCTGGACCGGATCGACCCGGGCCGCACCATCATGGGCGCCGCCCAGGAGGCCTGGTTGGACAAGCAGTTGCACCGCCAGGACGCGGTGTGGACGCTGCTGGCCCAGCAGGTGATGTACACACCGGCGCCGAAGTTGGTTGATCAGCTAGGGGTGCCGTATGAGTACCCCAAGATGAACATCGACTGCTGGGACGGGTATCCCGGCGCGCGGGAGCGGCTGTTGGACTCGGTGCGTTCGGCCGAAGTGCGCAACCTGGTGGTCCTCACCGGAGACGTGCACTCGCACTGGGCCACCGACATTCACCGCGACCTGTTCTCCGATCGCGGCCGGCCGGTCGGCTCGGAGTTGGTGACCACCTCGATCAGCACCATGGGTGACGGGTCGCCGGCGCCGCCGTGGGTACGGGAAAGCCTGCGGGCCTTCCCGTACTTGAAGTACTACGACGGCCGGCGGGGCTGGATCCGCTGCCGGGCGAGCGTCGACGAGCTGCGTGCGGACTTCCACATCGTGAACAAGGTGTCGCTCCCGCTCGCTCCCTCGCACGTCGGGGCGTCGTTCGTGATCGAGGACGGCAAGCCCGGTCTGCAGGCGGTCTGAGGGCCGGATCAGGGGGCCGGGCCGTACATCACGCTGCTCGACTCGACCGCAAATCCCATGCGCCGGTACACGGCGACGGCCGGGGCGTTCTCCGCGTCCACGTAGAGCAGGGCCGTGCCCAGTCCGCGCTCGGCGAGGTGGCGCAGCCCGATCCGGGTCAACGCCCGGCCGAGCCCACCGCCGTGCTCGGTCGGACGCACGCCGAGCACGTAGATCTCGCCGGCGGCGGGGTGATCCGGACCGGCCGGGTGCACCTTGGTCCAGTGGAACCCGATCAACCGACCGCCGCGTTCGGCGAGGAAGAAACCGGTCGGGTCGAACCAGTCGGCGGCCATCCGGGCGTCCAGGTCGGCCCGGGTCAATCGACCCTGTTCGCCGTGGCCGTAGAAGGCCACGGCGTTCAGCTCCACCCAGGCATCCGCGTCCCGCTCGGGTCGGAACGTCCGCACGCTGACCCCGTCGGGCAGCGGCACCGGACCCGGTGGGTCAGCGTCGGGCCCAACCGGCAGCGGCGCCCGCATCCGCCACAGTTCGCGCACCCGGACCAGGCCGGCCCCGGCGGCCAGCGCGTCCGCGCCGGGATGCCCCGCGTAGGACCACACGCGTGGGGCGGGCACCGTGGCCCGAACCCGGGTCAACAGCTCGCGCCCATACCCGCGTCGGCGGTGGGCGGGATGCACGGCGAGTTCCGTGGTGCCGTCCGGCCACACCTGGGCGTAGCCGATCAGTTCACCCGCCTCGTCGCGGGCCACCAGGTGCGTGGGGCCCGGCAGGGCGGCATCCAGGGCCAGGCGGGTCTGCTCGGAGAACGGTGCGGCGCCGTCGGCGACGGTGGCCGCCGCGGCCAGTTCGGCGATCGAGATACGGTCCGCGGCGCCCGGGTAGGTCGGCGGCGCACTCAACGGCGGGCATCTGTGCGGTCCGCGCGCCTATCGGCCACGCGTACACGGCGCCCATTGGTTCGCTCGCTGCGCTCGCTCAACGTGGGTCGTCGGCGGTCTCGGACTCGTCGGGCAGTTCGACATCGACCGTGGCCCGGCTGCCGGTGGAGCTGGGCACCACGAACCGGTAGCCCACATTGCGCACCGTGCCGATCAGCGCCTCGTGCTCGCTGCCCAACTTGGCCCGCAGCCGACGCACGTGCACATCAACGGTACGGGTGCCACCGAAGTAGTCGTAGCCCCAGACCTCCTGCAGCAATTGGGCCCGGGTGAACACCCGCCCCGGGTGCTGGGCCAGGAACTTCAGCAGCTCGAATTCTTTGAACGTGAGATCCAGGAAGCGGCTGCGCACCTTGGCGGTGTAGGTCGCCTCGTCGATCACCAGGTCGCCGCTGCGGATCTCGTCCGGACCGTCGTCGTTGCCGATGCTGGCCAACCGGCCGATGGCCAGGCGCAGTCGGGCCTCCACCTCGGCCGGACCCGCGGTATTGAGCACCACGTCGTCCACGCCCCAGTCGGCGGTGACCGCGGCCAGGCCGCCCTCGGTGGCGATCAACAGCAAGGGGCAGGTGATACCCGTGGTGCGGATCAGCCGGCATAGCCCCCGCACGTGCGGCAGGTCGCGCCGGCCGTCGACGAGCAGCGCGTCGGTGGGTGGCACGTCCAGCAGCGCGGAGACCTCGGCGGGCGCCAGGCGGACCTGGTGCAGCAGCAGTCCGAGCGCCGGCAACACGTCCGTGGCGGGTTGGGCCGCGTTGCTCAACAGCAGCAGCGTGCTCATCGGCCTCCTTGTCCCGCCCCGCGGTCGGGTGCAGTGCGTTCTGCCGGTAACCAGAATCGCACAGGCTGTGTGTCAGACATGTGTCGTGTGTGAGTCATCCGCCGGCGAATGGCGGGAGCACCTCGACGGTGCCGCCCTCGGGCAGCGCCACGGCGCTGTGCGCGCGGGTGCCCACCGGGTCGCCGTCGATCAGAAAGGAGCACACCGACAACACCCGGCTGAACTCCGGCCCGCGCCCGGCGCGCGCGGTATCCAGCGCCTCGGCCAGCGTGCCCGCGGAGTACGGCTCGGTCTCCGTGCCGGCCGCCGCTCGGGCGCCGGCCCAATACCTGATCGTGCCCATTGCCATAGAACACATCTTGCCGTCTTTGGCTCTGGCAGGATTCGGCCGATGCCCAGCGCCGTTGTCCCCGCGCCGTGACGACCCCGTTCCGCCTGGCGGTGGGGCCGTCGGCCGCCGTGGCAGTCACCCTGGCCGGGGTGCTCGCCTCGTTGATCGGTCAGACCGCGCTGTTGGTGCCGGTATTGGTGGCGCAGGCGTTGCTGGTGGTGGGGTGGTACGCGGTGCTCGGCGTCCCCGGACGCGACCTGGGCGCGGTGCTGGCGATTGCCGCGGGGTTCGCCGGGGACATCGCGATGGTGGTGCGCAGCGGGGATCCGTCGCTCGGGCCCTTGGCCGGGGTGCTGGGGCCGGCGGTGGCGGTGGCCATCGCGGTGCAGCTGGTGCGTACCGACGGGCGTGACCGGGTGACCGCGTCGCTCACCGCGACGGTCAGCGCGGTGGTGCTCTCGTTGTTGGCGGCGACGCTGCTCGCCGAGCGCGGCGCGACGCACGGGCAGACGGTGACCGTCGTGGCGGTGTTGGCCACCGGCTCGGCCACCGCGGTGCTGGCGGCGCCATTGCCGCCGGGAATGGCCGAGGCGCCCGCGTTCGCGGTGGCGACCGTGCTGGGCACGCTGGCGGGCGTGATCGCCGGTGACATGGACACCGGGGAGGTGGCCCTGCTGGCCGCGGCCGCCGGTCTGTTGGCCGTGGCCGGGCGGCGGGCGGCCGGATACGTGGCCTGGGATCTGGCGCATCCGGCTTCGGCGGTGCCGACCGCCGCAGCCACCGGGCGGGCCGCGGGGCGCGCGGCGCGACGCTCCGCCGCGCGCGACGCGCGGCGTTCCGGGGAGGCCATCCTGCTGGTGGGTTCGGCACTGCCGGTGGTGTTGGCGGCACCCGCGTCATATGTCCTCGGCCGCCTGCTGGTTGGGTGACGCACGTGCGCTGGGGCAAGATCACCGCGATCCTGTTGATCGTTTTAGCCGTGTTGGCGTTGGTCGCCGACCGGGGGGGTCAGCTCGCCGTGGAGCGGGTGGCGGCCGGGCGGATGAAGACCACGCTGTCCACGCCGGAACGGCCGAACGTGGACCTGGGTGGGTTCCCGTTCCTCGACGAACTGCTGCGCGGCAAGTTTCGGCACGTGATCCTCGACGTCACCGACGCGGACGGCGGGAAGGTGCGGATCGCCCGGCTGCATGCGGATCTGCACGGGGTGCGTCGCCACGGAGACGGGGTCAGCGCCGATTCGATCTCCGGCGACGGGCTGATCACCTATGCCGCGGTGAACGAGGCGGCCGCCCCGTTGAACGTGGAATTCGGTGGGAACGGACTGGTCCGGATCACCGCGGAGGTCACCGTGCTGGGGCGGGAACTGACCGCGTCGGCGTACGGACACCCGCGCATCGAGGGCGAGACCTTGGTGGTCAAGCCGGAGAAGGTGTCCACGTCGGAGACCGGGGATGCCGGCCTGGCCGCGCGTGCGGTGCCGGACATCCGGGTGCCGTTGCGCGACATCCCGCCAAACCTGATCATCACGTTGGATCCGCAGGCCGACGGGATCCACTTCAGCTTCACGGGCGACGATGTGCAGTTGTCCAGCAAGGACCACTCGGCGTTCGGGCCGGCCCTGCCCGCGGCGCGGCTGAAACGGCTGCCCGAGCCCTTCGTCGCGTGAGACAACGTAGGATTGCGGTCATGTTGTGGGATGTGCAGCTGACCAAGCGGCGCGCGGTGGATCTGTGCCGCGTCGCGGGCTGCCTCTGTCCGTCCGCCTGAATCCGGCGGTTCGCGACCTACCCCCTCACCGGTCTCTGTCCGGTTCGAGCTGACGCCGCTGAGCGTCGCACTCGCACATCCCTTTTCCGGCATGCCCATCCTCTGGAAGGAATTCCCCATGAGCCGCAATGACGTGCTCGTCGACGCCGACTGGGTCGAGGCGCATCTCGATGACCCGTCGGTGGTGCTCGTCGAGGTCGACGAGGACACCACCACCTACGAGAAGGGGCACATCCGCAACGCCGTGCGCCTGGACTGGAAGAAGGACCTGCAGGACGCGGTGCGCCGCGACTTCGTGAACTCCGAGCAGTTCGCCGCGCTGCTGTCCGCGCGCGGTATCGGCAACGACCACACCGTGGTGCTCTACGGCGGCAACAACAACTGGTTCGCGTCGTATGCGTACTGGTACTTCAAGCTCTACGGACACGGCGATGTGAAGCTGCTGGACGGTGGACGCAAGAAGTGGGAGCTGGACTCCCGCGAGCAGGTCACCGAGGTGCCGACACGGGCGGCGACGGCCTACGTCGCGAAGCCGCAGGACCGCGCGATCCGCGCGTTCCGCCAGGACGTTCTCGACGCGCTGGGCCGGGAGAACCTGATCGACGTGCGCTCGCCGGACGAGTACGCCGGACGCATCCTGGCGCCGGCTCACCTGCCGCAGGAGCAGTCGCAGCGCGCCGGACACGTGCCGACCGCGGTGAACATCCCGTGGTCGAAGGCGGCCAACGACGACGGCACCTTCCGGTCCGACGCCGAGTTGACCGCGCTGTACCAGGGCGCGGGTGTGGACTTCGGGAAGGAGACCATCGCCTACTGCCGGATCGGGGAGCGTTCCGCGCACACCTGGTTCGTGCTGCATGAGCTGCTCGACCAGCCCAACGTGCGCAACTACGACGGCTCGTGGACCGAGTACGGCGCCCTGGTCGGCGTGCCCATCACCCTGGGCGACAACCCCGGCGGCGTCGAGGGCGGGGTGGCCTGATGTGCGGTGCGACCGCGGGTGGCCCGGCCCTGGCGGCGAACGTGGACCCTGGTAGGGAGGCGATCATCCAGGGCGTGGTGACCAAGGGCGGGTCGCCGGTGGCCGGTGCCTACGTCCGGCTGCTGGACCGCAGCGGAGAGTTCACCGCCGAGGTCCCCACCTCCGCCACCGGCCACTTCCGCTTCTTCGCCGGGCCGGGGGAGTGGACGCTGCGCACGCTGGCACCGGGCACCAAGGCCGACCAAGCCGTGACCGCCACCATCGGCTCCATCGCCGAGGTCGAGGTCGCCCTGCCCGCATAGGGGTGGTGCCGTACTCACCCGAGTGTGTAGTCGCGCAGCCCGAATGGGCTCCTAAGCCTGCGCAACTACACACTCGGGTGAGTTGCGCACGGTAGAGGCGCGAGGCCGGACGATCACGCGGCGCGCTTGCGCGACAGTCGGTCGTACGTACGTCGGATGCGCACGATGGTGGCGGCGGGGTTGACGTTGACGTCGTCGGCCGTGATGCGCAGGACGGTCCAACCGAGTTCCACCATCCCTTCGTCCCTGCCGATGTCGCGATGCCATTGGCGAGCATCGATGCGGTGATGGTTGCCCTCGTACTGCAGCCCGAGCAGGATCGGTCGCCACGACAGGTCCGGACAGGCGACCCAGTTTCCGCGGGCGTCGTAGACCACCTCGTTCACGTCGGGCTCCGGCAGCCCGGCCAGCACGAGAATCAGGCGCAGCTTCGATTCCATGTACGACATGGAACGCGGGTTGATCAGCTCGATCGCAAGGCGCGCCAGCCGGACCCCGCGTCGGCCGCGTCCCAACAGGACTTGCTGTCGCAGGGCCTGGACGCCCGTCGCTTCTTGAGCGGCAAGGAAGTCTGCGGTGCAGACGAGATTGGTGAGGTCGAGCAACGCCGCGAGATCGACGAACGTGCGGGCCGGCGAGGTGAGTCGAAGGCCATTGACGGTGTGCACCGGGCCAAGATCTCGGAGTCGGTGCGCGACGACCCCGTTTATGCGGGGTTCGGCCGTTGCCCGGGTACTGATGTGCAACAACGGCTCGTCCGGGACGGGCGCTCCGTGAAGTGCGGCGGCCGTGTGGTGGCTGAATACGGCGTCCGGCCCGAGCAGGAGGCCCAAAGCGCGGCAGCGGTCCTCGAGTTCCAGCTGTTCGTCCCGGCCGACATGGACCCCACGGTGGACTGTGCGGAACCGCGTTTGCAATTGGCCCCGCGTGATGCCGAGGCGAACGCCGTCGGTGGTCCGGAAGGCGCCGCTGGGCTTGAGGTGTTCAAGCATGCGCCACACCCTGCCGATCGGCGCCACGACGCGGAGGCGATCGCTCCGCCTGTGCACAACTCTCCCGAGTGTGTAGTTGTGCAGGCCTAATGGTCCCTACGGCGTGCACAACTACACACTCGGGTGAGATCCGCCGCCTCGGCTCAGTAGACGAGGGCCTGGGCGTTCTCGGCGAGGGCCTCGGTGACGAAGACGGCGGCGCCGGCGATGCGGATGCCGGGCAGGACGTCGTCCGGGGCGATGTCCCGGCGGGCGGCGCACTGGGTGCACAAGGTGATCTGACCTGACGTCAGAATTGTGTCGAGCAGGTCGGGTAACGGCTGCGAGTGCGGCAACTCGAACTCGGCGGCCCGACCGGGGAGAGCGAACCAAGCGCTCTCCCCGGTCAGCCACAGCGAGACGGGGACTCCCGAGGCGGCGGCCACCGCGGCCACCGTGAACGCCTGGCTGCAGCGTTCCGGTGCATCAGCGCCGGCGGTGACCTTGACAACGAGGGTTCGGCTCATGGCGCCCAACCTAGCCGGCGGGCGCCCGCGGAGCTCAGCCCCGGCCCGCCCTGGCCGCGCCCAGGACATGGACGCCGGTCGCGAACCGGGTCATCTCGTCGTCGCTCCAGCCGGCGCTGCGCGGCCACTGCACGTCGATGCGGTGCCCGGCGGCGTCGGTCCAGTGCAGCGAGGCCGATGCCGTGGAGTCCGTGCCCTCCTTGAAGATCACCGCCGGCCGGCCGTCCACCGTGGTGTGGGTGACGGCGATGCCGTCCGGGAGGTTGGACAGGTCGCTCGGGTCGGCGTCGGCGGACTCCAGCATCACTACGAGCTTGCCGAGGAAGCTGTTCATATCCGTGTGCAGGCCCGGCGGAACGATGTTGAGGGTGTACTCCGAGACGCCCTGCATCTTCCAGCCGTCCGGGATCGAGTCGACCCGGAACCCGGGGGCCGCCTGGTCGCCGGTGTAGGCGACGAAGGAGATGTGCGGGGTCGCCACCGGCGCAGTCACCGGTGCGGTGATCGGGGCGGCCGCGATGTTCGGCGCGGAGGCGCCGGACGAGCCGCCCAGCGAGAGGGCGGACACCCCGACCACCGCGGCGAGGGCGAACGTGCCGGCGGCCAGGGCGTTGCGGCGGCGGGTGCGCAGGGCGCGGCGGCCGCGGAGCAGGTCGGCGTCCAGGACGGCGGACGTGATCGGGCCGGAGGTGCCGGCCAGGTCGTCGAAGATGGGGTGCAGGTCGGTCATCGGAGGCCTCCGGAGGCGGCGTAGGGGTGGGCGTCGAGCAGGGCGCGCAATTTCGCGATGCCCCGCGAGGCCTGGCTCTTGACGGTGCCGACACGGCAACCGAGCGCGGCGGCTGCGGCGGCGGTGTCCAGGTCGAGCCAGTAGACGAGGACGACGGCGGCGCGCATGCGGTCGGGCAGGGCGCCCAGGGCCTCGCGCAACGGGCCGTCGGTCAGCGCGTCGGGCAATTCCGGCGCGGGCCGATCGGGCATCGTCTCGGTGGGGAACTCAGGGCGTCGCTTGCGGCGGCGTCCTTCGTCAATGGCCGCGTTCACCAACGCACGGTGCACGTAGGCGTCGCGGGTTTCCGGCCGCACCCGCGGCCAGGCCAGGTACAACCTGGTCAGGGTGTTCTGGACGAGGTCCTCGCCCAGGTGGCGGTCACCCGCGCCGAGCAGCGTGGCAGTGCGCAGCAGATCGGGGCGGCGGTGCAGGACGTACTGGCGGAACTCATCATCGCGGCGGGTCTGGTCCATGCAGGCGGTGTCTCCCGGTGTTGGTCCTGCCCCTACTACGCCGACCGGCCGCCATCCGGTTGCATCCCGCGCTCATGGTCGCGTCCCGCTTAGACTCGTGAGTCAGAAATCGAGTTCCCGGGAGGACACCGTGACCACCGCGCTCGCCGGCGCGCTTGCCGCCGGCGCCCTGTTGGGGGCAACCGTCGCGTTGCGTACGGCCTGGCGTCTGCTGCGGACGGACTGAGGCGGTGTTCGAGATCCCGCCGGACCTGCATCCGCTCTGCGTGCCGCTGGCGTTCCTGCTCGGCGCCTGGGAGGGCGAGGGCGTCGTGGAATACCCGACGATCCAACGCATGCTGTTCGGGCAGCGCATGGAGTTCGTGCAGAACGGCAAGCCGTTCCTGCACTACACGAGCCGCTCTTGGGCGATGGACGAGGACGGGAAGCCGCTGCGCCCGCTGGCCATGGAGACCGGCTTCTGGCGGCCCGGTGAGGACGGCGTGCTCGAGGTGCTGCTCACCCACCCGACCGGCTTCCTGGAGGCGCTGGAGGGCGAGATCCGCGGCCCGGTCATCGAACTCGCCACGCGCAAAGTGGTGAAGGTGGAGTCCGCGAAGGACTACCGGCGCGG
This sequence comes from Sporichthyaceae bacterium, assembly GCA_035644015.1. Taxonomy (GTDB): domain Bacteria; phylum Actinomycetota; class Actinomycetes; order Sporichthyales; family Sporichthyaceae; genus DASQPJ01. The sequence continues at coordinate 27,465 of DASQPJ010000108.1, read as the reverse complement.
GCACCGGCTCTACGGGTTGGTCGAGGGCCGGCTGGGGTGGGTGTACGAGATGGAGGCCATGGGGCAACCCCTGCAGCCGCACCTCTCGGCCCAGCTCGAACGGGCCTGACGATGGCCGAGCCGCACGCCCACCACGACGAGCCGGACTGGCGCGTCACCCTGCGGGAAAAGGGCTATCGGCTCACCCCGCAACGCGAACTGGTGCTGGCCGCGGTGATGGAGTTGGAACACGCCACCCCCGAGCAGGTCGCCACGCAGGTGCAACGCACCGCCAGCGGCATCAACATCTCCACCGTCTACCGCACCCTGGAGTTGCTCGAGGAGCTCGGCCTGGTCCGCCATGCGCACCTCGGGCACGGGGCGCCGTCCTACCACCCGGCCGGGCACCACCAGCATCTGCATCTGGTCTGCCGGGACTGTGGGGCGGTGTCGCAGGTCGGCATGGAGGTGGCCGGGGACCTGACGGACCGGCTGGCCGCCGATGTCGGGTTCAGCGTGGACCTGGAGCACTTCGCGATCTACGGTCGCTGTCGCAACTGCAGCAGCTGACTCTCTGAAATTTCTAGCGGGGCGTGCGCTCGAAGGGGCTGCGCTGCGGGAAGTAGCGGTCCAAGAAGGCCCGCACTGCGGCGTCCACCGCCGCCGGGTCCTCGCCCAACCCGGCGTGGTCGTTGAGGCAGAACACCTGCGGGCGGGTGGCGCGCAGCCGGTGCAGCCGCCGCGCCAGTCGGGGGTCGGCCAGGTCCACGTAGCCGTAGGACAGCGTGCCGGGCACCGCGCGTGCGGTCAGGTACGCGTAGTTGCCGGTCAGTGCGGCCGGCACGGAGATGTCGCTGGGGTGGCGGAACCGCGAGTGCCCGGTGCGGTCGAAGTCCTCGGCGAACAACTCGGCCATCTCGGCGACCACCGAGCGCAGTTGCGGGTACGGCGCGTGCAGGAACCGCTGTGCCGGTGCCTGCCCGAAGCGCACGGTGAGCAGCTCGCGGTTGTTCTTCCCGGCCGCCTCCACCGGAGTGTCGCCGGGGCCGGGCGGGCCGTCCGGCAGGGGCTTCGGGGACGGGAACAGCCGCGCCAAGCCGTTGCCCACGAAGAAGTCCTCGGGCACGCAGGGGCGGCCGAAGAACATGTCGTCGTTGAGGTAGAGGTAGTGCTCGGCCAGGCCCTCGATGTGGTGCAACCGGGATTCGATGGCGTGCGAGTTGAACGTGGGCAGGCCGGCGCCGCCGGCGAAAATCGCGGTGTGGTCGACCACCCGCACCCGCGGGTGCTCGAGGTTCAACCATGGCGGCACCTGACGATCCGTCACGATGTAGATGGTGCGCACCCAGTCTGCGTGTACGGCCAGCGAGCGCAGCGCGTAACGCAGTTCGTCGCGGTTGGCGTAGCGGGACGGGTTCGCGGCCAGCGTGCTGTGCTCGCCGGGGTTCGCCGCGGCCCAGGCCGCGTCCCGGCGGGCACGCCAGATCGGGTCGGCGCCGTCGACCCAGGTGTAGACCAGGTCGATGGGGAAGCCCACCGGGTAGCCCGCGTCGCTGCCCGTCGAGCGGCGGGCGGCCGCGCCGGGCAGCAGCGCGCGCACCTCCGCGGCAGCCTTGCGCGGCCCCAGATTGGCCAGGGTGCCCAGGTCACGGCGCAGCGAGCGCACCAGACCTGCGGCTGCCCCCACGGCGGACATCGTAGGCGCGAGCAGGGTGCCGGCCGGGAACATAGGCTCATGACATGACGCTCACTCCGACGCTCGTCGTGCCCGGCGCGGTCGCCGCCGAGGAACCGGACCTCGGCGTGCCCGCGCACTACGGCGATCCGTTCGGCGAGGCCCGGACCCTGGTCGCGGGCGGTGCTTTCGTCGACCTCTCACACCGTGGGGTGGTTCGGGTCAGTGGGCCGGACCGGCTCGGTTGGCTGCACTCGCTGAGCACCCAGCACCTGACCGAGTTGGCGCCGGGCACCTCCACCCGGGCGCTGGTGCTCAGCCCGCACGGGCACATCGAGCACGACCTGCACCTGGTCGACGACGGCAGCGCGTGCTGGATCACCGTCGAGCCCGGCACCGCGCCTGTGCTGGTCGAGTTCCTGGACAAGATGCGCTTCATGCTTCGGGTCGAGGTCGCCGACCTCAGCGCCGAGCGGGCCGTGCTGTGGTTGCCCGCCGCGCACCCGGCCGGCCCGGACGCACCGACGTGGTTCTCCCCGGCCGAGTTGGGCGAGTTCGCCGGGCGCGAGGTGTTGGTGCCGCGCGCGGACCTGGCTGCGGTCGTCGGGGGCCTGGGACGCCCGGCCGGGGTGTGGGCGCACGAGGCGCTGCGCATCGCCGCGCACGACCCGCGATTGGGCCGGGAGACCGACCACCGCACGATCCCGCACGAGATCGGCCTGCTCGCCCCCGCGGTGCACCTGAACAAGGGGTGCTACCGCGGTCAGGAGACCGTGGCCCGGGTGCACAACCTGGGTCGGCCACCGCGCCGGTTGGTGTTCCTGCATCTGGACGGCAGCGACAGCGCACTGCCGGGGCACGGCGAGCCGGTCACCCTGGACGGCCGCGAGGTCGGGTTCGTGACCAGTTCCGCCCGTCACCACGACCTCGGCCCGATCGCGCTGGCGCTGATCAAACGCAACACCCCGCGGGACGCGGAACTGACCGCGGGCGACACCGCGGTGAGCACCGAGGTCGTCGTCGACGCCTAGCAGTGTCACGTGCGCCAGAGGCGACGGTGCTTCAGATCTCCAGCAGCACGGTGAACGGCCCGTCGTTGACCAGCTCCACGCTCATCATCGCGCCGAACACCCCGGTGGCCACCGTGGCCCCGCGGATCCGCAGGCCGGCCACCACCGCGTCCACCAACGGCTCGGCCAGCGCACCGGGCGCGGCCGCGATCCAGCTGGGCCGTCGCCCCTTACGGGCGTCCCCGTAGAGAGTGAATTGGCTGATCACCAGCAGCGGGGCACCAAGGTCGGAGCAGGACTTCTCACCGTCCAGGATGCGCAGCCCCCACAACTTCTCGGCGAGCTTGTCCGCGCGCGCCGCGTCGTCGGTGTGAGTGACGCCGACCAGGACGCACAGGCCGGGCTCCTCGATCGCGCCCACCACCGCGTCGTCCACCCGCACCGCGGCGCGGGCGACGCGTTGCACCACCGCACGCACGATGGACCCTCCTCGGTGGCTCGTGGTGCCAGGATGCGACACAGCCGCGAAGCGTGGTGCCAAGATTCACCGCATGGCCTCGCAGTCGGCAACGGGCACGCTGATCACGGTCGCACCGACCGGCGCAGAGATCGCCAAGGCCGACGCTCCGGCGCTGCCCACCACACTGGAGGAATTGGTCACCACCGCGCGGGCTTGTCAGCGGGCCGGCGCCGCGATGATCCACGTCCACCTGCGCGACGAGCAGGACCGCTCCTGCCTGGACGTCGGCCGGCTGCGTGAGGCGGTGGCCGCGATCCGGACGTCGACCCGGTTGCTGGTGCAGCTGTCCACCGGCGGCGGTGTGCAGGATACGTTCGCCGACCGCATCGCGGTACTGGATGCGCGGCCGGACTCCTGCTCGCTGACCTGCGGCACGGTGAATTTCGGCGATGACGTGTTCGCCAATCCGTGGGGCCTGATCACCGACCTGTACCGGGCTTGCCAGGAGCGGGGTGTGGTCCCGGAGTTCGAGCTGTTCGACCTCGGTCACGTGGCCACCCTGCACCGGCTGCTGGACACCTTCGGGCCGCCACCCACCGGGCGGGTGCACGCCGATCTGGTGATGGGGGTGCCGGGCGGCGTGCCGGGAACCACCGCGGCCCTGGTGGCGATGGTCGCCGCCCTCCCCACGGAGGCCACCTGGTCGGCCACCGGGGTCGGGCGCACTTCGTTGCCGATCGCGTTGGCGGCGCTGTCCGCGGGTGGCCACCTACGGGTGGGCATGGAGGACACGTTGACCTTCGCCCGGGGCCGGGCGGTGACCGACAACGCCGAGTTGGTGGCCCGCGCGGCGACGCTCGCCGAACTGGCCCAACGTCCGGCGATGGACCCGGCGAGCGCCCGGGTCTTCTTCGGTCTGGACGCCCACCTCAGCCTGGATGAGGCGTAGCGCACACTGCTGCCTGCCTGCTTGCAATTGCTAGCAGTATCGGCGAGCATAGGCACATGCCGACGATTCCAGGCGGCCTCGGGGATTACCTGAAGGAGCAACGCAACAACGCTCAACTGTCGATTCGCCAACTGGCGGCGGCAGCAGGGGTCTCCAACCCGTACCTCAGCCAGATCGAGCGCGGGATCCGCAAACCCTCGGCCGGAGTACTGCAGCAGATCGCCAAGGCGCTGCGCATCTCTGCCGAACAGCTCTACGTACACGCCGGACTGCTCGACGCGACCGACCCCGAACTTCGGGACAGCGGGGGGCAGGAGGTTGCGGTCGCCGTCCTCGGTGATCCGGCCCTGAATGAACGTCAAAAACGTGTCTTGCTCGACATTTACGCGTCGTTCCGCAAAGAGAACGCAGCGGTCGAGAACCGAGAGGATGAGCCCTGATGGCCAGCACTACTGAACTGCGCAAGACCTACACCGACGCCGCCAAGAACCTCACCGGCAGCAAGCCCTTCTACGCATTCGTCGGCTCTGGCGACCTCGCCGTGGAAAAGATCAAGGACGTGCCGACCAAGCTCCGCGAAGAGGTCACCGTCGCGAAGCTCAAGGACGTACCGGCCAAGCTGCGCGAAGAACTGCGCGGCGAGGACGGTGCGGTCAAGAAGGTCACCGACAAGATCAGCGAGCTGCCGCGCGACCCGCGCAAGCTCGGCGCCAAGCTGTCCGACCTGGCCGATGAGCAGCTCAAGGCCGCCGACAAGCGCATCGACAAGCTCGCCGACCGTGGTGAGAAGGTCGTCAAGAAGGTGCGCAACCGCGGCAAGGACGAGACCCCCACCCCGGTCGTCACCCCGGCTCCGCGCCGCGCCCCGCGGGCGGCGGCTGCCGGTAACGCCAAGACCGAGAGCTGAATCACCCCGCACCACCCGAGTACGTCAGCGGCCGCAGGTCCCCTCAGGACCTGCGGCCGCGGCGTATTCTCGCCCGAGATTGCCGGTACCCGAATCGGGAGTGGCTGCAGATGTCCTACGGTCCGCTGACGTCCGGGCTCAACATCCTGGGCGCGGCGTTGCTACTGCTGCACGTATACGCCCTGGCAGATGCGCTGACCCGACCTGCAGCGGCGTTCCCCGCGGTGGACAAGCAGACCAAGAACTTCTGGGTGATCCTGCTGAGCGTGGCGGTCGCCTGGGACGTCCTGCCGATGCTGATCGCCCAGCGTTTCGTGTTCCGCAGCGCGCTGGGCCTGATCGTGCTGGCCGGCACGGTGGTCGCGCTGGTGTACCTGCTCGACGCCCGGCCCGCAGTACGCGCCGCCGGTGGCGGTCGCGGGCGCGGGCCGAGACGTCCCCGGGGCCCCTCTGGATCCTGGTAAGAGCAGCGCCTAGTACACGACGACGCGGGTGCCCACTCCGACCGAGTAGAACAGGTCGCGGGCGCCGCTGTAGCTGCGCAGGTTGACGCAGCCGTGCGAGGCGCCGGAGTACCCGTTGCGCACGAAGTCGGACGAGAAGTGGACGGCCTGCCCGCGGTCGAAGAACAGCGAGAACGGCATTGCGCTGCCGTACAGCGACGAGACGTGGTGCAGGTCCTTCCAGTAAACCCGGTAGGTCCCGTAATGGGTCGGCGTGCGGCGCGCGCCGAAGCGGGCCGACATCGTCATGTTGTTGCGCCCGTTGATCATCAGCCGCAGGGTCCGGCTGCCCTGATTGATGCAGATGACGGTGCCGTGATTGCACTGCGACGGCATGGCCGACGCGGTGCCCGCGCCGACCAGGATGCTGGTGCCCGCCATGACGACGGTCGCTGCGCTAGCGACAGCAGTACGAACTTTCTTGGACGCCACGGTGGCTCCTCGGAGGCGAAACTTGAGGGCTTGCTGAGGGGTATCGCCACCTTAGGTCGGTAAATGTGAGGGAGATACGGCTCCTGACGAAGCCTTGACCGTGCCCAGGGGATTGCCGGCTTTGGATCGTGACAGGCGTAATGCCGATTGCAAGAACATCCGGTAAAGGCCCACTGACCGCCGCCCGACGTGCTTGGGCTCGCCGGAATGCGGAAGGATCCACCTCGGTTGTCCCCGTCGGGGTCACAAGGAGGTGCGACCGGTGCGTATGTTGCGCGCGGCCGACACCATGCCCGCGGCTGGGGCCGAGCGGGTCCTGCCCCGCCGGGTGGCCATGCTCACGGTGCACACCTCTCCGCTGGAGCAGCCGGGCACCGGCGACGCGGGCGGGATGAACGTCTACCTGGTCGAGGTGGCTCGTCGGCTGGCCGCGGCCGGTATCGAGGTCGAGGTGTTCACCCGCACCACCTCCAGCGACCTGCCCTCGGTGGTGGAACTCGCGCCCGGCGTGTCGGTCCGGCACGTCACCGCCGGGCCGTTCGAGGGCCTGGCCAAGGAAGACCTGCCCGGCCGGCTCTGCGCGTTCACCGCGGGCGTCCTGCGCGCCGAGGCCACCCGCGAACCCGGCCACTACGACCTGGTGCACTCGCACTACTGGCTGTCCGGCCAGGTGGGCTGGCTGGCCGCGCAACGCTGGGGCACGCCACTGGTGCACTCCATGCACACGCTGGCCAAGGTGAAGAACGCCGCGCTGGCCGTCGGTGACGTGCCCGAGCCGCGCAGCCGTGAGCTGGGTGAGGCCGATGTGGTGGCCGCCGCCGACCGGCTGATCGCGAACACCGAGGAGGAGGCCGCGGCGCTGGTCGACCTCTATGACGCTGATCCGCACCGGGTGGACGTGGTGCCGCCCGGCGTGGACCTGAGCACCTTCGCGCCCGGTCATCGGGCCGCCGCGCGTGCTCAGCTCGGCCTGCCGCTGGATGCGCAGGTGATTCTGTTCGCCGGGCGACTGCAACCGCTCAAGGCGCCGGACGTGGTGCTGCGGGCCGTGGCCACGCTGGTCGCCGGAGATGCCGAGCGCCGGGCGCGCACGGTGCTGGCTGTGGTCGGCGGGCCCAGTGGCAGTGGCCTGGCCGAGCCCGAGCTGCTGCAGAAGCTGGCCGGGGAGCTGGGCATCAACGACTTGGTGCGCTTCGCCCCGCCGGTGCCCCAGGGCGAACTGGCGGTCTGGTACCGCGCGGCGGACGTCACGGTGGTGCCCTCGCACTCGGAGTCGTTCGGGCTGGTTGCGGTGGAATCGCAGGCCTGTGGGACCCCGGTGGTGGCCGCCGCGGTCGGCGGGTTGCGCACCGCGGTTGCTGACGGTCAGTCCGGTTTGCTGGTGGCCGGGCACGACCCCGACGACTACGCCGCCGCGGTGCACCGACTGCTCACCGACGAGGTGCTGCACCGGCGGCTGTCCGACGGCGCGGTGCGCCATGCGGCTCGGTTCGACTGGGCTGCCACCGCACAAGCGGTGCTCGACGTCTACGCCCGCGCGCTGGCCGGTCCGCGCGGCTGAGATGGCCCGCGACGCGACCGAGGCAACCCAGCTGCTGAGCAGCGAACTGGCGGCGACCGGCCTGGAGTGGGAAACCCCGCGCGAGGGCTTCTTCGTGGTCACCCTGCCCGGTACCCGCAAGCTGTCCACCACCTGTTCGTTGGCGGTCGGTGCGCACGCGGTGACGGTGAATGCGTTCGTTGCCCGCCACCCCGACGAGAATCACGCCGAGGTCTATCGCTGGCTGCTCGAGCACAACGCCCGGATGTACGGCATGGCGTTCACCGTGGACTCCCTCGGCGACATCTACCTGGTGGGGCGCATTGCGCTGGCCGCGCTGAACGCCGAAGAGATCGACCGCATCCTCGGCTGCGTGCTGGAGTACGCCGACGGCAGCTTCAACCCGATTCTGGAACGCGGCTTCGCCACCTCGATCCGCAAGGAACACGCCTGGCGGGTGTCCCGCGGGGAGTCCACCGCGAACCTGGCAGCGTTCGCGCACCTGTTGGACGCCGAGGACTAAGCGCCCAACCGCCGTTCGGTCGCGCGGACGGCCAGCTCGGCCCGCCGGGTGATGCCCAACTTGCCGAACACGTGGTGCAGGTGGATCTTCACGGTGCCCTCCGCGATGAACATCTTCTGCGCGACGGTGGCGTTGGTCAGGCCCTGTGCGACCAGGCCGACGACGGTCAACTCGGTCGGGGTCAGCGAATCCCACCCTGTCGTGGGCCGCTTGCGCGCGCCGCGTGCGCGGGCTGCGTAGTCGGCCGCCTCAATCAGGCTCAGTGCGGCGCCCTCCAGGGCGGCGACACCCGCCTCTGCACCCAGCGCCTGCTCGATGGTCGCCAGATCAGCGGCGATCGAGCGGGCGTCCAGCACGGGGCGCAGTCGCGCCAAGCGCCCGCGTTGGGCGGCCGCGGCGCCGAACAATCGGCCGGCCTCCGACCAGCTCTCATCCCCCACCGCCAAGGCCGCCAGGCATTCCAGGGTCTCAGCGGCAATTCCGGAGAATCCGTGTTCGACGCACAGCGCCAGGGCTCGGTGGTGGGCGTCCTCGGCTGCCGCGGGTCGGCCCTCGGCCCGGGCGACCCGGCCCTCGGCGTTGGCCACCATCGCCAGGTACCACGGAGTGCCCAGGCCGGCGGCCGCGTCGGAAGCGGCGTCGACCGAGGCACGGGCGGTGGCACTGTCGCCCGCCTCCAGCGCCACCGCGGCCCGTAGGCAACCGGCCTCAATGTTGATCAAGGGAAAGCCCATGTAGGTCATGGACTCGAACACCGCTAGCTCCGCGGCTGCCGCGGTCAGGTTCCCTCGCGCGATCTCCAGTCGGATCCGGCGGGAGAGCACAAACTCGTGCCTGCCCAGCGAGGAGCGATCCATCCAGCCGGCGCTTCGGGTGATCACCCGCTCTGCCGCGGCGAAATCACCAAGATCGATGTGGGCCTCGGCCAGCCACACCACACACCACGACTCCAGAGTCGGGTCGCCGATTGCCCAACCGAGGTCGTCCGCAGCCTGCAGTGCGTCGACGGCGGCGGCCGCCTCGCCGGCTCGCCAATGGGCGATTCCACTCGCCATTCCGTGGAACACCGACCACAGTGGGCTGCTGCCGGCCCCCACGGTCAGCTCCGCGAGGTGGCGTGCGGCCAGATCGCGGCGATCGGATCCGAAGACCGCGGCGAACGCGGCATAGGCCGATGCGGCGAGGGTCCCGTACGGATCGCCGGCCCGGACGGCAGCTTCGCGTGCCTGGGCGAGTATCTCCGGACAAGCGGCCGGGGCCAGGAACGCCGTGAGGAAGCCCTGGACACCCAAGGCTCTGCCGAGCACTTCGTCGCACCCGAGTCCGCGGGCGATCTCGATGGCGCCGGTCGTGTCGGCCACGCCGTACCCGTGTGGCAGGTCCATCGCGTAGCCCGCGAGTTGGCCGATCGCCCAGAGCACTCGCGCCCGCAACGGGGTTGGTGTCTCGGGGATCGCGGCGAGCACCCGGCGCAGGCAGTCCAGAGATTCCGCGTGGCGACCGTGCAGCTGCCAAAACAACGTGAGGTCGGTGGCGACCTGTGCTGCTGAGTCGCAGTCCCCCTTCGTGAGCGCCCAGTCCGCGGCGGCCAGCAGATTCGCCCTGGCCGCCTCCAGCATCTCTAGCGTGCGGACCTGGGGTCCGGCGGCAAGTTGCGTCGCACCTTCGGCGGCCACGCTCAGGTAGTGGGTCAGATGCGCGTCGCGGCAGGCGTCGACCTCCCCCGCTGCGCCCAGCCGCTCGGTGGCGAAGTCGCGGATCGTGGACAGCAAGTGGTAGTGCTCTCCGTCGAAGGTGACCAGGGACTTGTCGACCAGGTTGGCCAGCAGCGGCAGCACGTCGTCGCGGTGCAGCGGTGCACCTGCCGCGATCTGCTCGGCAGCCTCCAGGTCGAACCCGCCGACGAAGACGGCCAGCCTGCGCAGCAGGGCCCGTTCGTCTTCGGTGAGCAGGTCGTGGCTCCAGGCCACCGAGGCGTTCAGGGTCTGTTGCCGGGCGGGCGCGCCGCGGACCGCACTTGTCAACACCCGGAAGTTGTCGCCCAGGCTGTCAAGGATGCGCTCCGGGGTCAGCACGCCGATCCGGGCAGCAGCCAGTTCGACGGCCAGCGGGATACCGTCGAGGCGCCGGCAGATCTCGGCGACCGTCGCCGCGTTCTGTGCCTGGACGCGGAAACTCGGCCGCACCTGCCCGGCCCGATCACCGAAGAGCTGCACCGACTCGGCGGCCAGTATCTGATCCAATGTCAGATCCTCGGCCGGGACGTCCGGCGGCAGTGACAAGGGAGCGATCCGCCAGGTGGCCTCACCCGGCACGCCGAGCGGTTCCCGGCTAGTCACCAGAAGCCGTACCTCTGGACAGGTCCGCAACACCGCACACACGAGGGCCGCAGCGGCGGTCACGATCTGCTCGCAGTTGTCCAGGACGAGCAGCATCCGTCGGTGCTCCAGATACCCGGTGAGCCGATCGGTGGCCGACATCCCCTTGGCGTCCAGACCGAGTCCGGCCAGCACTGCCGTCGGCACCAGATCCGGGTCGGTGACCTCGGCGAGTTCGACCCACCACGCTCCGTCGGCGAACCCTGCGACGGCCGCGCCGGTCGCGGCGGCCGCCAGCCGAGTCTTGCCGCAGCCACCCGCACCGACGAGGGACACCACGCGGTGACGGTGCATCAGATCTGCAATCTCATCGAGCTCGCAGTGGCGTCCGACGAAGCTGGTCAGTGGAATGGGCACGTTGGTCTGCTTCTCGTCCTCGGCGGCCGGTGGGGGGAACGAACTCGGCAGATCGGGATGTCCGAGTTGGTGCACCTCCTCCGGCGTCCGTAGCCCCTTGAGTCGGTAGCGGCCCAGTGGGCGCATCGTGGCCCCGGCCGGGAGGACGTCGGCCAACAGGTCAGCGGTGGCGGCCGAGAGCAGCACCTGGTCCCCGTGGGCCAGCGAACGCAACCGGGCGCAGCGGATGATGCTCGGCCCGGCGTAGTACAGCCCGTCGCGCAGCTGCGCCTCACCGGTGTGTAGAGCCATTCGCACGTGCACGTCGGCCTGCTCGGGCCAGGACTCCGCGACCAGTGCCCGTTGGGCGGCCAGTGCTGCCGCGGCGGCGTCGGAGGTCCGGGGGAACGCGGCGACCAGGCTGTCGCCCTCACCCTGTTCGATCGGCCGGAAGCCGCCGTGCGCGACCACCGCTGCATCGAGGATCTCGTAGTGCCGGTGCACCGCGGCGGCCATCGCCTCGGGGTGCGTGTCCCACCGCGGCGTCGAGCCCTCGATGTCGGTGAGCAGGAAGGTCACCGTCCCGGTCGGGGGTGCGACCGCGGTCTCACTTGGCAGCGCCCAGGCCGGCGCGATCACCGGTGCGCCGTCCACCGCGGCCAGCCGGAGCCGCTGGTCCCGGAAGGAGGCCATCTCGGTCACCGTCGCCCCGCTCACCAACGCCTCGGTCACGGTCGCCTCCATCTCGCCGGTGCGCCTGCTGATGGCAGCAGGTTGGCGTGGACGGGCCGGCCGAACATCTACCGAACGATGTATATGCCCGGCCGGGCCGCCGCGACCAGGCCCCGACTATCGTGCGGGCCATGGTCGACGCCAGCTACCGCTTGCTCCTGCTGCGCCACGGCCAGTCCGAGTGGAATGCGAAGAACCTGTTCACCGGGTGGGTGGACGTCGATATCAACGCCAAGGGCGAGGCCGAGGCCGCGCACGGGGGCCGGCTGATGGCCGAGCAGGACCTGCGCCCGGATGTCGTGCACACCTCGCTATTACGCCGCGCGATCCGGACCGCGGAGTTGGCGCTGCACGCTGCGGATCGACAGTGGATCCCGGTGCGCCGGTCCTGGCGGTTGAACGAGCGGCATTACGGCGCCCTGCAGGGCAAGGACAAGAAGGCCACCCTCGAGCAGTTCGGCGAGGAACAGTTCATGCTCTGGCGGCGCTCCTACGACACCCCGCCGCCGCCGCTGTCCGACGACGACGAGTTCTCCCAGGTCGGCGACGCCCGGTACGCGTCGCTGCCGGACGAGTTGGTGCCGCGCACCGAGTGCCTGGCCGATGTGGTGGACCGGCTGCTGCCGTACTGGTACGACGCGATCGTGCCGGACCTGCGGACCGGGGGGCTGGTGGCGGTGGTGGCGCACGGCAACTCACTGCGCGCGCTGGTCAAACATCTGGACGCAATGACCGACGACGCCGTGGTCGGGCTGAACATCCCGACCGGCATCCCGCTGTACTACCGGCTGGACGCCTCGCTGCACCCGATCGTGCCGGGCGGGGAGTACCTGGATCCCGAGTCGGCCGCCGGTGCAGCAGCCGCGGTGGCCGCACAGGGCCGCTGAGGCACGATTCGGCTACCGCTCAGAGGTCGTCGAGCACTGCGTGGTTGCCGGTGAGGTCGGACTGCGGGTCCGGCCAGGTACCGGTGGCCAGGAACACCACGCGCCGGGCCACGGAGACCGCGTGGTCGGCGAAGCGCTCGTAGTAGCGGCTGAGCAGGGTGATGTCGATGGCCGACTCGACGTCGTGCGGCCAGGACGGGTCCAGCAGGATGGTGAACACCTTGCGGTGCAGGATGTCCATCTCGTCGTCGCTGCGGTCCAGTTCCAGCGCGGCGGCCACGTTGCGCGAGGCGATCACCTCGCCGGCCCGGGTCACGATCATCTGCGCGACGTAGTTCATCTCCAGGATCGTGGAGATCAGCTCAGTCGGGATCGCGTTGCGCGGGTGGCGCATCTGGGCGATCTTCGCGACGTGCAGGGCGAGATCGCCCATCCGCTCCAGGTCGTCGCTCATCCGCAGGCTGGTGACCAGCACCCGCAGGTCGGTGGCCACCACGGGCTGCTGGCGCGCCAGCAGGTCGACGATTTTCTCGTCCATCTCGTCGCGGCGCTTGTCGATCATCCGGTCGTGCTCGATGACGCTCTCGGCCAGATCGAGGTCAGCCTCGAGCAGGGCGGTGGTGGCCCGGCTCATAGCGAACCCGACCAGCTGCGTCATCTCGACCAGGCTGTTTCCGATGGCGGCGAGCTCACCGCGGAAGGCTTCGCGCATGGCTCTCAGGGTCCTCGGAAGCGGTGAACAGGGTCATGCGGGGGGGTGAACAGTACCCGACGAAGCCCTGCTCAGCGGCCTGCTGGTGTCCTGGAGGTATACGGGCGACCTACCATCGGCTCATGAGCACCGCCTTGGCAGGGGCCGCTGGGTGGACCTGTCGCTGATCCTGCTCGGCATCGCGCTGGGCTTGCTGGTGGGTCTGGCCGCAGGCCTGGCCTATCGCATCAGCGAGCGATCCATGCGAGGCGATGTCCCCTCGCCCGTCGAGGACGGCGAGTTGGCGCCCGGCGTGGGCCAGGTGCTGGTGGTGCTGCGTTCGCTGGCGGTTGTGCTCGACGATCGCGGCAAGGTGGTCAAAGCGAGCCCTGCGGCCTATGCGTTCGGCATTGTCCGCGCCCAGAGCCTGGTGGCCTCCGACCTGGTGCAGTTGGTCGAGGAGGTGCGCCGGGACGGGCGAATCCGCCAGGTGGAGCTGGAGCTGCCCCGCGGGCCGGTGGGCGGGGCGATGTTGCCGGTGAGCGCCCGGGTGGCGCCGCTGGGCTCGGAGCACGTGCTGGTGTTGATCGAGGACCAGACCGACGCCAAGCGGCTGGACGCGATCCGCCGCGACTTCGTGGCCAACGTCAGCCACGAACTCAAGACCCCGGTCGGTGCCCTGCGGTTGCTGGCCGAAGCGGTGCAACACGCCGCGGTCGACCCGGAGGCGGTGGAGCGCTTCGCGGCGCGCATGCACGTCGAGTCGCACCGGCTGTCCCAGCTGGTGCAGGAGCTGATTGACCTTTCCCGCCTGGAATCTGACGACCCGTTGAAGGAGCCCGGCGCGATCAGCGTCGACGACGTGGTCGGGGCCGGTCTGGATCGCGTGCGCGAATTGGCCGCGGCCCGCGAGATCGACCTGCGGATCACCGGCTCACACGGGCTGAAGGTCTACGGCAGTGCCCCGCAGATGGCCATGGCGCTGGGCAACCTGGTGGAGAACGCCGTCAACTACAGCCTCGGCGGCACCACGGTGACGGTCTCGGTGCGCCGGGCGGGCAGCCTTGCCGAGATCGCCGTGGTGGACCAGGGGATCGGCATCCCTGCCGCGGAGCAGGAGCGCATCTTCGAGCGCTTCTACCGGGTGGATCCGGCGCGCTCGCGGGCCACCGGTGGCACCGGGCTGGGGTTGTCGATCGTCAAGCACATCGCGCGCAACCACGGTGGTGACGTACGGGTGTTGAGCACGCCGGGCACCGGCTCGACGTTCACCCTGCGGCTGCCGTTGTTGACCACGGCGTCGGGACCGGTCCGACGCCCAATCGAGGTCGTTTCCGCGCCGGTGCGGAGACCAGCAGAACAGAGGTGGACGTGAATGGAAGGGGTGACTGAGTGACGAGACTGCTGGTGGTCGAGGACGAGGAATCGTTCTCCGATGCGTTGTCCTACATGCTTCGCAAGGAGGGTTTCGAGGTCGCGGTGGCCGGCACCGGTCCCGATGCGCTGGACGAGTTCGAGCGTGGCGGAGCCGACTTAATTCTGCTGGACCTGATGTTGCCGGGCCTGCCGGGCACGGAGGTATGCCGTCAACTGCGGCTGCGCTCCAATGTGCCGGTGATCATGCTGACCGCCAAGGACAGCGAGATCGACAAGGTGGTCGGGCTCGAGATCGGCGCGGATGACTACGTCACCAAGCCGTTCTCGCATCGGGAGTTGGTGGCCCGTATCCGTGCGGTGCTGCGCCGCCAGGGGGAGCTGGACGACACCGTCGATGCGGCGTTGGAGGCCGGTCCGGTCCGGATGGACGTGGAACGGCATGTGGTGACCGTGGGCGGGGACCCGATCGCGTTGCCGCTGAAGGAGTTCGAGCTGCTCGAACTCCTGCTGCGCAACGCCGGGCGGGTACTCACCCGGATGCAATTGATCGACCGCATCTGGGGTGCCGACTACGTGGGGGACACCAAGACCCTCGACGTGCACGTGAAGCGACTGCGGGCGAAGATCGAGCCCGATCCAGCCCTGCCCCGCTACCTGGTCACCGTGCGCGGGTTGGGCTACAAGTTCGAGCCCTAACGGGTAGGAACAGGCGGCTTGGTGGCCGGCTCGGTCGTGCTTGCGACCTGGCCGGCCTTCTTGCTGCCTGCGCTCGTTTTGGTGGCCTTGCTCGGGGTATCGCCCTCGGTGGCGATCGGTGTGGTGGTGGGCACCACGTCGGAGTAGAAGTACGTGCGGTCGACGCAGGCCACCTCGAACTTGATGTCGCCCGCGTTGCGGAAGTGCAGCACCATGTCGACGAAATCGCCCACCCGCAGCGAGGTCGCGTCGGGCACGGTGATCGGCGGTGAGTCGCCGACCCCGAGCTTGATCAACTGGCCGGGGTCGAGGTCCAGGTTCGGGTTCAGGGTGATCGTGGGGGAGCCCGGCGCACTGTCGGTCAGCGTCACCGTTTGCAGTTGGTCGCGGCGGTTGCCGGCGTTGATCAGCGTCCCGGCGATGGCCGCGGAGGTGGCCGCCTGCCCCTTGACCAACACGATCGCGCGGGCCAGCACGTCATGCGCCTGACCGGCCGCGTTGTCCGCCTTCACTTCGTCCACCTGGGAGCTGAAACCGGCCCCACAGGCGCTCAGCGGAAGCGTCGCGGCGATCAGCACGGCAGCGGTGCGCGCACGACTTGAGAGGGTCACGGCAGCCTTCCCACGCATGTCCAACCCGGCAATCGGCGCACAGATTACCGGTCGTGTGCCGCCGGTCTGGCCACCGGCCCACCACCCGCGGCCGGGGCGCGCGGGGTCAACGCGGGTTGGGTCAGCGGCGCCAGCAGCAGGTCCAGTCCGGGCGGGGTGAACGGACCGGGCGCAGCTCGGGTAACCCGCCCGTCCGCGGCGACCAGCAGCAAGGTCAACGCCCGGGCGGGCCAGGCGTGCACCACCGCGCCACCGGGGTCGGAGAGCACATCCGGGTGCTCGAGCACGCCGAGCCGGGCGGCGGTCAGCCGCAGTGCCGGGGTGCCCCGGTCGTCGGTGTCCACCAGGTGCACCGGCAGCCGGTACTGCGCGGCCTCGCCGACCAGCACGGACAGGCCGTCGCTGCAGGCGCATTCGGCCGGCACCAGGGCGATCACGGCGGGCCGCAGATCACGCAACGCGCGCACGCCGTGTCCGGTGTCCACGCTGATCGCCGGCAGCAGCGGGCCGGCCGTCGTCTCGTCGGCCAGCGGTAACACCTGCGGGGGGCCGGCCCGCTTCGGGGAGATGGTCATGGCCAGCATGGTGATCAGCAGAACCAGACCCGCGCCGAACACGAAGGCGCGGTCCGGTCGCATTCGGTCACGACGGGTCCGGCGTCGTTCGCGGCGGTAGGCCCGGACCTCGTGGTCGAGTTCGCGGGCGTCGTTCGGGATGTCCACCAACACCCGGGGCAGGTCGGCCCAACGCGGGTCGTCACGACCCTCGTCTCCGTGTCCGCGGCCCGGTTCGGCCGCGCCCGCCGACCCCATCGGACCAGTATCCGTCTGGAAGCGTCGGGAGGGTACACCGTCGTTGCTTCACTGTCTGACCTGCGGGAGTACTACGTACAGAGGTTTGTCAAGTCCCGTTTAACCGCCTCGACGTGTGCTCTGACCTGCGCAAACGTCAAAGGCTCGGCAATATGGCGTGCTATCCTTGGGGCCGGTGAGAAAGGGGAACATCACCCATGGCTTTCAAGGTCGGCGAGACCGTCGTGTACCCACACCACGGAGCGGCCCTCATCGAGGCGATCGAAACCCGAACCATCAAGGGCGTCGATCGCACCTATTTGGTGCTCAAGGTCGCTCAGGGTGACCTGACCGTGCGTGTGCCGTCCGACAACGTCGATCTGGTGGGCGTTCGTGACGTGGTGGGCCAGGAAGGATTGGACCGGGTATTCGAGGTCCTGCGTGCCCCGCACACCGAGGAACCGACCAACTGGTCGCGTCGCTACAAGGCCAATCTGGAGAAGCTGGCCTCCGGTGACGTGATCAAGGTGGCCGAGGTAGTCCGCGACCTGTGGCGGCGCGAGCGCGACCGTGGCCTGTCCGCGGGCGAGAAGCGGATGCTGGCCAAGGCTCGGCAGATCCTGGTGAGCGAATTGGCCCTGGCCGAGAACACCAACGAGGACAAGGCGGAAGCCATCCTCGACGAGGTCCTCGCGTCGTAGCGGCCCGGCGGGCGCCTCGCTGCGTTGTCGTCGTCGCCGATACAAACCCGGCGGTGTGCATGCCGCACTCCGCTGCGCGTCGTGCGGTGACTTCCTCCTCCGCCTTGCGATGCATCCCGCCGGATCCACTACGACAGGGTTTGTCGGCGACTAGCACGTAGAGTCAGCCGCCATGCGAACCGCTGCCGTGGTGCCTGCCGCCGGGCGCGGTGAGCGGCTGGGTCCCGGCACGCCCAAAGCGCTGCGCGAGCTCGGTGGGGTGCCGATCCTGGTGCACGCCGTGCGCGCGCTGGCGCAGGCCCGCAGCGTGGACATCGTGGTCATTGCCGCGCCCCCCGACGAGGTGGGCGCGGTGGCCGCGTTGCTCGCCGATCACGACGTGCCCGCCGAGGTGAGGGTGGTGCCCGGCGGGGCGACTCGGCAGGAGTCGGTGCGGTTGGCCGTGGCGGCGCTGCCGGACACGGTCGAGGTGGTGCTGGTGCACGACGCGGCGCGGCCGTTGGTGCCGGTGGAGTTGGTCGACGCGGTGGCCGCGGCGATCGCCGCCGGGGCGGATGCGGTGGTGCCGGTGCTGCCGTTGGCGGACACCGTCAAGCAGGTCGCCGGCGACGTGGTGGTGGCCACGCCGGATCGTTCCTCGTTGCGCGCGGTGCAGACCCCGCAGGGCTTCCGGCGGGCGGTTCTTGCCGATGCGCACGCGATGGCGGCCGGTGCCGATGCCACCGATGACGCCGGGTTGGTGGAGGCACTGGGGTTGCGGGTGCGCACGGTGCCGGGCAGTGCCGAGGCGTTCAAGGTCACCCGACCGTTGGATCTCCTGCTGGCCGAGGCATTGCTGGCACACCGACGCGCGGCGGGTGTTCGTTGACGCCCCGGGTCGGCATCGGGGTGGACGTACACGCGTTCGCCGCCGAGGACGACGCGACGTTGTTCCTCGCCGGGTTGGCGTGGCCGGGGGAACGGGCGCTGGCCGGGCACTCCGACGGGGACGCGGCCGCGCACGCCGCCTGCGACGCGTTGTTCTCCGCTGCCGGGCTGGCGGATCTGGGGGCACAGTTCGGTACCGGGCAGCCGGAGTGGGCAGGCGCGGCCGGGGTGACGTTGCTCGCCGAGGCCGCACGGCGGGTGCGGGCGGCCGGCTTCGAGATCGGCAACGTGGCCGTGGCGGTGATCGGGAACTCCCCGCGCCTGAGTCCGCGGCGGGCCGAGGCCGAGGCGGCGCTGTCCGCAGCGGCCGGCGCCCCCGTGTCGTTGTCCGCGACGACCACCGACGGGCTCGGCCTGACCGGCCGCGGTGAGGGCATCGCCGCGATCGCCACCGCCGTGGTGGTGCCCTCCGGGGCATGACCGCGCTCACTTCGGCGGCCTTCGCATGTGAACGGCAGTTTTCACGAACGTCTCGACCTTAAACCGCTGAGAAACCGCCGAGAAACGAGCGAACCGTAGCTTCGGTGGGGTCGGTGCCCCGTGGGCCGGCGGAGGGGAGCTCGGCATGGCACGTCGTTCATTGATCGTGCTGGGCCACGGCATGGTCGGACACAAGTTCGTGACCGCCGCCCTGGAACGGGGGGTGACCGCGGAATGGGACATCACCGTCCTCGGCGAGGAACCACGTCCGGCCTACGACCGCGTGGGGATGTCCTATTACTTCGCCGGCGCCACCGCGGAGGACCTCTCCCTGCTGCCTGACGGGCATTACGCGGACACCGCGATCACCCTGGAGCTGCGGGCCAAGGCGATCGAGATTGATCGCGCGGCGCGCACGGTAACCCTCGCCGACGGGCGGGTGTTCGGCTACGACGCCCTGGTGTTGGCTACCGGTTCCTACCCGTTCGTGCCGCCCGTGCCCGGCCGGGAGGCCGAGAATTGTTTCGTCTACCGCACCATCGAGGACCTCGAGGCGCTGCGTACCGCGGCCGCCGACGCCTCGACCGGGGTGGTGATCGGCGGTGGTCTGCTCGGTCTGGAAGCCGCGAACGCGCTGGTGAACCTCGGTCTGACCACGCACGTGGTGGAGATGGCCCCGCGTCTGATGCCGCTTCAGGTGGACACCGGGGGCGGCGACATGCTGGCCCGGCACATCGAAGCCCTCGGCGTGCACCTGCACCTGGGCGCGAGCACCGAGGCGATCGTGGCCGACGAACGCGGACGGGTGGCCCAGCTGCGGCTGGCCGGCTGCGACCCGTTGGACGTCGGCGTGCTGGTGTTCTCCGCGGGTATTCGCCCACGCGACGAACTGGCCCGCGAATGCGGCCTGGCGATCGGCGAGCGCGGCGGCGTGGTGATCGACGAGCAGTGCCGGACCAGCGACGAGGCCATCTACGCGATCGGTGAGGTGGCCTGCGCCGCCGGGCGGGTGTACGGATTGGTGGCGCCCGGCTACCAGATGGCCGAGACGGTCGCCACCGTTCTGGCCGGTGGCGACGGCGCGTTCACCGGCGCGGACATGTCCACCAAGCTGAAGTTGCTCGGCGTCGACGTGGCCAGCTTCGGTGACGCCTTCGCCACCACCAAGGGCTCGCTGGAGCTCACGTACTCCGATTCGGTTTCCCGTGTCTACAAGAAGATCGTGGTCTCCAACGACGGCAGCCGGCTGCTCGGCGGCATCCTGGTCGGCGACGCGTCGGCCTATCTGACGCTGCGTCCGATGGTCAGCGCCGGCCTGGCGTTGCCGTCGAACCCCGAGGACTTGATCCTGCCCGCGCGCTCCGGTGCGCCCGGTGGCATCGGCCCGGTGGCGCTGCCCGACGAGGCCACCATCTGCTCCTGCGAGAACGTGGACAAGGGCAGCATTGTCGCCGCCATCGGCGGCGGTGCCTGCACCATGGCCGAGCTCAAGGGCGCCACCAAGGCGGGCACCGGCTGCGGGTCCTGCGTGCCGCTGGTCAAGGCGTTGCTGGATCACGAGCTGGCCAAGGCCGGCGTCGCGATCAGCAAGGCGATCTGTGAGCACTTCGCCTACAGCCGCGCGGAGCTGTTCGACATCGTGCGGGTCACCGGCGCCACCACCTTCGGCGAGATTCTGTCCTCGCACGGCAGCGGCCGTGGATGTGACATCTGCAAGCCCGCTATGGCCTCGATCCTGGCCAGCCAGCACAACGAACACGTGCTGGAGGGCGACCGGGCCGCGCTGCAGGACACCAACGACCACCTGCTGGCCAACATGCAGCGCAACGGCACGTACTCCGTGGTGCCGCGCATCCCCGGCGGCGAGATCACCCCGGACGGGTTGATCGCGATCGGCGAGGTGGCCAAGGAGTTCGGTCTTTACACGAAGATCACCGGTGGGCAGCGCATCGACCTGTTCGGTGCTCGCGCCGAACAGCTGCCGTTGATCTGGCAGAAGCTGGTGGACGCCGGGTTCGAGTCCGGGCACGCGTACGGCAAGGCCCTGCGTACCGTGAAGTCCTGTGTGGGCAGCACCTGGTGCCGTTACGGCGTGCAGGACTCCGTGGGCATGGCGGTCGCACTCGAGCTGCGCTACCGCGGGTTGCGTGCCCCGCACAAGTTGAAGTCCGCGGTGTCCGGGTGCGCCCGGGAGTGCGCCGAGGCCCGTGGCAAGGACTTCGGCATCATCGCCACCGAGAGGGGCTGGAACCTCTACGTCGGCGGAAACGGCGGGGCCACCCCCAAGCACGCCATCGAATTGGCCCGCGATCTCGACGACGAAACGCTGATCCGCTACATCGACCGGTTCCTGATGTTCTACATCCGCACCGCGGATCGGCTGCAGCGCACCGCGCCGTGGCTGGAGGCGCTGCAGGGTGGCATCGACTACCTGCGGGCGGTCATCGTCGAGGATTCCCTCGGCATCGGCGCGGACCTGGAGGCCGACATGGCCCGCCACGTGGCGACCTACGCCGACGAATGGGCGGCCACCATCGCCGATCCGGAGAAGCTCAAGCGGTTCGTGTCCTTCGTCAACGCACCCGAGGTCCCGGACCCGACGATCTCCTTCGTCGACGAGCGCGGGCAGATCCGGCCGGCGCGTGCGGACGAGGTGGGGCAACCGCAGCTGATCGCCGGGCCCCGCTTGCAGCTCGGGGCCGCCCGATGAACGAACTCGCGCAACGCACCGACTGGGTCGACGTCATCGCCGAGGCCGACCTGGAGGTCGAACTCGGGGTGCCGGCGTTGGTCGGGTCCGAGCCGGTGGCGGTGTTCCGCACCTGGGACGGAGGCCTGTACGCCGTGTCCAACCTGGATCCGCGCACCGGCGCTTCGGTGATCGCCCGTGGCATCGTGGGTAGCCGCGGGGACGTGCCCACTGTGGCCTCCCCGCTGTACAAGGAGGTGTTCGACCTGCGTACCGGAATGTGTCTGGACGACCCGGCCAAGCGGTTGGCCCACTTCGAGGTGCGTGTCCTGGACGGTGTGGTCCAGGTCAGGGGGGCGGATGACCGCAGTCGTTGATGGCGGATTGCCCGAGCAGCGGGTGGAAGCGGTGTTCGGCGAGGAGTCGGCCACCGGTGCACCGCTGACCGGGTTCACGGTGGCGGTGACGGCCTGTCGGCGCCGCGAGGAACTGTGTGCGTTGCTGGAGCGGCGCGGCGCCCGGGTGATCAGCGCGCCCGCAGTGTCCGTGCGTCCGCTCACTGATGACCGGGAACTGTTGGCCGCGACCCAGGCGTGCCTGGCCGAACCGCCCACGCTGGTGATCGCCACCACGGGGGTCGGGTTCCGGGGCTGGATCGAGGCCGCGGACGGCTGGGGGTTGGGCGAGGCGCTGCGCGACGTGCTGAGCAAGGCCGAGGTGTTCGCCCGCGGCCCCAAGGCGATGGGTGCGATCCGGGCGGCCGGGCTGCGGGAGAGCTGGTCGCCGGTGTCCGAGTCGCTGCGTGAGGTGCTCGATCACCTGCGTGCCGAGGGTGTGGCCGGGGTGCGCATCGCGGTGCAGTTGCACGGCGATCCCGAGCCGGAGTTGGTGGAGGGGCTGATCGCGGCCGGTGCGGACGTGGTCGCGATACCGGTGTATCAGTGGGCACCGCCGGACGACATCGCGCCGGTGATGCGGTTGGTGGACCTGGTGGCCACTCGCAACGTCGATGCGGTGGCGTTCACCAGCAAGCCCGCGGTGGCCGCCGTGTTGCGGGTCGCCGAGCAGATGGGTCGGCGGGAGGCGGTGATCGCGGCATTCCGCGGCGACGTGGTGCCGGCCTGCGTGGGCTCGGTGACTGCGGAACCGTTGACCGCGTTGGGCGTGCGCACGCTGCAGCCGGAGCGGCCGCGGTTGGGCGCCCTGGTGCGGGTCATCGCCGAGGAGTTGCCGGGCCGACGTCCGTCCGGGCTGATGGTGGACGGCCGCCTGTTGGAGATACGTGGACACGCGGTGGTCGTGGAGGGTCGCTTGGTGGACCTGCCGCCGGCCCCGATGGCGGTGCTGCGTGCCCTGGCCGAACAACCCGGTCGGGTGATGTCGCGCGCCCAACTGGTGCCGCGGTTGCCCAGCGGGGACGCGGCCAGCGAACACGCGGTGGAAATGGCGGTGACCCGGCTGCGTGCCGCGTTGGGGCCGGGGCAGTGGGTGCAGACCGTGGTGAAGCGCGGGTACCGGCTGCGTATGGATGCCTGACATGCCGTCAGATCCGGTGCTGCTGGCCGTGGCGCACGGCAGTCGACGCCCCGCCGCGCAGGACGACGTGCGCACCCTGTTGGGCGCGGTACGTGCGGCGCGGCCGGGGCTGAAGGTGCGGGAGGCCTACATCGAATTGGCCCAGCCGTCGTTGCCGGAGGTGTTGCGGGCGCAGCTCATTCCGGTCGTGGTGGTGCCGTTGCTGCTGGGCAGCGGGTACCACATCGCCCACGACGTGGCCGGGGTGGCGGCCTCGTACCGGGGCGGCGATGTGCCGTGCGCGCCGGCACTGGGCCCGGATCCGTTGTTGGCCGAGGCGCTGGCCGACCGGTTGCTGGCCGCCGAAGGGGACCGCGGCTCGGACGGCCCGATTGTGCTGGCGGCGGCGGGATCCTCCGATCCGCGCTCGTACGCCGACACCGAGGCGATGGCCGGGTTGCTGGCGATGCGGCTGGGCCGCCCCGTGGTGCCCGCCTACAACACCATGGCGCGGCCGTCGGTGCGGGACACGGTGGCGGCGCTGCGCGGGCGCCGGTACCAACGGGTCTCCGTGGCCGGGTACCTGCTGTGGCCCGGCCGCTTCGCTGCCGAGGTCGCGGCCTGCGGGGCCGACGTGGTCAGTGCACCGATCGGCCTGCACCCGGCGCTGGTGAAATTGGTGTTGGCGCGCTACGACTCCGTCCGGGTGGCGGCCGGGCAGTCCCGGGTGTCGCGGGCGGGTGATTAGGCGGAATACGCCCGTGGCCTCATGATCGTGGTGCACGATGCCCGTGATTGGGACTGCCCGGGGTGAGCCGTCGTTGGGTCGAGAACAGATGAGTTTGCTCCGCCGCGCGGCGGCAGTGGGCGCCCTCGGTCTGCTGGCCGCCTGCGGCCCCGGCAACCGGGTGGTACTCGAGACGCCCGCCAAGACCGTGGCGCCGACCGCTGGTGATGATGCGCCGACGGCGTGCCTGCACCGGTTCGACAAGGTGGCTGCGGCGTCGGGGCCGGCCCAAGACGCCTGGGACGCGCGCGGCGGCGCGCCGCTGTGGCGGCGTATTGGGCAGGCCACCGACCAGGTGGACGGGACGGCAACCGACTCGGGCCTGGCGCGCGGTTATCTGGCCGCATCGTTCGACAGTGCGGGCAATCGCATCGTGGTGCTCGTCGACCCGTCGTTGGTTGATCGGGACGCCCTGCAGCGTCGGCTGAACCTGCTGTCGGCGCAGGTGCAGAAAGCCCATCCGGTTTCCGGGCCGCCGATCCGGATCGCGATCTTCGCCGGTTGCTTCCCGGCGGACCAGATCGTGGCCCTGCGGCAGGAGGTCCGGGCCGGTGCCTCTCGGTTCGCCCTGCAGAAGTTGTGGGGGCCGGGTCTGGATTCGCGTACCCGGGTGACCGTGTTGACCGGCCGATCCGATGCGAAGGCCCAACTGGAGCAGATTTACGGCTCCATGGTGGACGTCGCCTACGGCAAGGCCGATCAGGCGAAGTAGGTGCCGGCTCGTTGCGGTGCGGTCGGGGCAAGTCCCGCACGCCGGTAGGCTTGGCCGGTGAGTCTGCGTCTGCACGACACTGCTGCCCGCGCTGTGCGCGAGTTCGTTCCGGTCGAGCCGGGTCGGGTGTCGGTCTACCTGTGCGGGGCCACCGTGCAGGCTCCGCCGCACATCGGGCACATCCGATCCGGGGTCAATTTCGACGTGCTGCGCCGGTGGCTGGAGTACCGCGGGTACGCGGTGACCTTCGTGCGCAACGTCACCGATATCGACGACAAGATCTTGGCCCGCGGGGCCGACGAGGGCGTGCCGTACTGGGTGGTCGCGGCGCGTAACGAGCGCGCGTTCTCCGACGCATACGCCGCGCTCGGCTGCCTGCCGCCGACCGTCGAACCCCGGGCCACCGGACACGTGCCCGAGATGATCGAACTGATGCACCGTCTGATCGACGTCGATGCGGCCTACGCGGTCGGCGGTGACGTGTACTTCAGTGTGCGGTCCTTCGCGGAGTACGGCGCACTGTCCGGCCAGCGCCCGGACGCGATGCAGCCGGCTGCGGACACCGACGTGGAGACGCACAAGCGCGACCTGCGCGACTTCGCGTTGTGGAAGTCGGCCAAGCCCGGCGAGCCGTACTGGGAAACCCCGTGGGGTCGGGGCCGGCCGGGCTGGCACCTGGAGTGCTCGGCGATGGCGGGCAAGTATCTGGGCGACCGCTTCGACATCCACGGCGGCGGTCTGGACCTGGTGTTCCCGCACCACGAGAACGAGATCGCCCAGTCCAAGGCGGCGGGCGAGGACTTCGCCAACTACTGGATGCACAACGCCTGGGTGACCATGTCCGGGGAGAAGATGAGCAAGTCGCTGGGCAACTCGCTGCTGGTCTCGGAGATGGTGCGCCGGTTCCGCCCGATCGAGCTGCGTTACTTCCTGGCCGCCCCGCACTACCGCTCGATGGTGGAGTACTCCGAGGAGGCGCTGATCGAGGCGGGCATCGCGTTCGGCCGCATCGAGACGTTCCTGCGCAATGCCGCTGACCTGCTCGGTGGGGTGGAGTCGGGCCCGGTGCCACCGGCCTTCGCCGAGGCGATGGACGACGACCTGGGCACCCCGGCCGCTTTCGGCGTGGTGCACACCACGGTTCGGGAGGGCAACACGGCGCTGGCCGCCGGCGACAAGGACGTGGTCGCCGCCCGCGCCGCGGAGGTGCGCGCCATGTTGGGCGTGCTGGGTCTGGACCCGGCGTGCCCGCCCTGGGCTTCCTCGGGTGGGGCTGACCTGACGAGCGTGGTCGATCGGCTGGTGCAAGAGTTGCTGACGCAGCGTCAGACAGCCAGGGAACGCAAGGACTTTGCTGCGGCTGACGCGATCCGGGACGGGCTGCGCGAGGCCGGCGTCCAGGTCGAGGACACCCCGGCCGGTCCGCGATGGATTGTGGGACAGGGCTGATGGCAGGCAACTCGAAACGCCAGGGCGCGATGCGCAACCCGGGCAGCAAGAAGGGTTCCGTGGTCGGCTCGGGTGGCAACAAAGCCCGCGGGCTGTCCGGCAAGGGCCCGACGCCGAAGGCAACCGAGCGCACCGGGCACCCGGCGGCGCGTCGGGCAGCAGCGGCGGCCCGCCGTGACGCCCCGTCAGGTCGGTCGGGCCGGTCGCCGGCCCGCGCGGTGAAAGAGGCCAACGAGGTCGTGGTCGGACGCAATTCGGTGCTCGAGGCGCTGGAGGCGGGCATTCCCGCTTCGCTGTTGCACATCGCCGAGCGCATCGAGTCCGACGACCGGGTGCGTGCCGTGCTCAAGCTGTGTGCGGACGCCGGCGTGCCCATGCTGGAGGTCCCTCGCATCGAGCTGGACCGGATCACCGGGCGTGCGCTGCACCAGGGCTTGGCCCTGTCCGTACCCGCCTACGAGTACGCCCATCCCGACGATCTGCTCGCGCGTGCCTCGCGGCTGCGGCAGAAACCGTTGCTGGTCGCGCTGGACGGGGTCACCGACCCGCGCAACCTCGGCGCCGTGCTGCGTTCGACCGAGGCGTTCGGCGGGCACGGGGTGTTGGTGCCCGAGCGGCGCGCGGCCGGCATGACCGCCGGGGCGTGGAAGGCCGCGGCCGGGGCGGGCGCCCGGCTGCCGGTGGCTCGGGCCACCAACCTGACCCGGGCGCTGCTGGCCTACCGCAAGGCGGGCCTGTTGGTGGTGACCCTGGAGGGCGGCGCCGCGATGTCGATCGAGGAACTCGAGGCGGTGAACGAGCCGATCTGCTTGGTGATCGGGTCGGAGGGCAAAGGCGTGTCGCGGTTGGTCGGTGAGACCGCCGACGTCCGGGTGCGCATCCCGCTGGCCGGGCCCACCGAGTCGCTCAACGCGGGCGTGGCAGCCGGCGTTGCGCTCTATGAGATAGCTCGACGTCGAGCAGTCTGACGTCCAAGTACGTCAGGAACCTGACGGTGCGTCCGGCTGCTGAGGATCCTCAGGCTCGGTGTCTGGCGATCGGGGTCGATCCCGCCTAGTCTCGGAAGGACGACGCCGATCTCGAGGAGAGCCCGTGCGAGTCTCCGATGTGTTGCGTGCCAAGGGTCCTGACGTAGTCACGGTGCGCCCGAGCACTTCTGTGCGGGAATTCGTGGAGATTCTGGCGACCCGCCGGATCGGTGCCTGTGTCGTTTCTGATGACGGCCGCACGCCGGACGGCATGGTCTCCGAGCGCGACATCGCGAAGGGTCTGGCCCAGCACGGCGCGGGGTTGCTCGAGCAGCCGGTGTCCGCGATCTGCACCTCCCTGGTGCGCACCGCGACCCCGGACTCGACCCTCGATGAGCTGATGCGGGCCATGACCGAGCACCGGATTCGGCACATGCCGATCGTGGTGGACGGGGCCCTGGTTGGGCTGGTCAGCATCGGCGATGTGGTCAAGAACCGCATCGACGAGTTGGAGGAGGAGCGCGCCCACCTGGTGGACTACATCTCCTCCGCGGGCTGAGCCGTTCCCCCAGATACGCTTGCCGGCGTTCGCCGGCGTGGCGCAATTGGTAGCGCACTCGACTTGTAATCGAGCGGTTCCCGGTTCGAGTCCGGGCGTCGGCTCTGCTTCGAAATTTTGGGTTCAGCCGGGTGCGCGGAGTCGGCACAGGATCGTGGTCGTCATCTCAGCCGCAAGTTTGGAGTCGCTGGGCCGGCGGGTGTCGCGGGGGAAGATCAGGTCGTCGAGCAGGGCCATGCCGAGCACCATCGCGGCCGCGCT
>DASQPJ010000107.1:0-8213 GCA_035644015.1 Sporichthyaceae bacterium | reverse complement strand
CACGACTTCTGGGAGTGGGACGAGACCACCGCAAACGCCTACTTCCCCTTGGTGCGCGACAAACTCGGCGTGCCGATGGTCGGCAAGCTGTTCCTGTCCGGCACTGGCTACCCGCCGCTGTCCGCGGGTGCGCTGACCGACATCCAGCTCGGGGACCTGCACCGCCTCGCCCTGCGCGGCATGCTGCCCGAGCTCGGCGAGGGCGTCGATGCGGAGATGTTGGAGAAGGCCGGGTTGATCTGGTCGAGCCCGCAGGGATTCCTCATCACCGAGGAGGGCATCGCGCGGCACGACGTCCTGCTCGCCGCCGAACGCGCGACACTGGACCTGCAGGGCATCACTCCGGTCTACGAGCGGTTCCTTTCCGCCAATGGCCAGTTCAAGGCGCTGAACATCACGTGGTTGGACAGCGACGAGGACGGCAAGTGGGGTCTGGTCGACAAGCTGTCGGCGTTGGTCCGGCGTATCGAGCCCTCCCTGGATTCCACCACCGAGGTGCTGCCGCGCTTCGCGGGCTACAAGCCGCGACTACAAGCCGCGATGGCATTGGTCGAGGACGGCAAGTTCGAACACCTGACGGCACCTCACCTGGACTCGGTGCACACCGTCTGGATGGAGCTGCACGAGGACTACCTGCGCACCCTCGGCATCTCGCGGGAGGAAGAAGGGTCCTACTAACCCCCGTAACGTCAGCGGGAGCGGTCGCTATAGCGACCGCTCCCGCTGACGTAAGGCGGTTTTAGAGGCGTGGCGCCAACCGTCCCGCGGCCAACTGACCGCTGCGCACCGCGCCCTCCACCCAGGGCGCGGTCATGTGGTCGCCCGCCAGGTCGATGCGCCCGGCGGGCAGCACCGTGCGGGCCGCGGCCAGCCGGCGCACCGAGCCCGGTGTGAATGTCGGGGTGTAGGGGTGATGGCGCATCAGCACCCGCTCGATGACCTGCCCGACGATCTCCGGGTGCAGTTTCTCCGCGTCGGCCTGGAGTCGGTCGCACAGCTCGTCGTCGGCGATGCGCCCGGCGTTCGCCGATGGCGCCGCGGTGACCAGCAGCAGGCCGCCCTCGGAGGTCCAGTCGTTGGCGTAGTAGATCCCGCCCATGATCATCCCGCCGACCTCGGGCTCGGTGATCACCTCGATACCGACCAACCGATCGCGGTGGCGGATGCGGAACGCCCGGGTCAGCCGCAGGTATGCGTAGTCGATGCGGGAGTACGCGATGCCGCTCAGGTGCGCGGCCACCGGCGCGGGCGGGGCGTCCCACAACCGCGCGGACACCTGGGCCGGGCAGGCCAGCACCACGCCACGCGCGGATAGTGACGACCCGTCGGCCAACTGCACGCGCACCCCGTCGCCGCTGTCGCTGACCTGGCGCACCTCGACCCCGTGGCGCACCTGGAGCCCGGCGGCGATGGCGTCGACCAGTCGGCCGATGCCGCCGCGCACCTCGCGCAGTTCGCCCTTGAAGACGTGCAACTGCATGGCGAGCATTGCGTAGCTCAACGTGTGCGTCGCGGTGCCCCAGAGGAATTCGTGCGGGCCGGCGGTGAAGTACGACGAGGCCCGCGGGCTCAGCCCGTGCGCGGCCGAGCGGGTATCCAGCTTGGCCAGCGTGGTCAGGTCACCCAGGTCGGACGGGCGGGCCAGCAGGGCGGGCACCGCGGCTTTGAGGATCGTCAACCGGTCCGGCCAACTCAGCACCGGGAACTGCAGCGGGCCGAGCAGCGAGCCGTAGTCCAGGTGTTGCCACGTCCCGGCGTGGCGGACCGCCGCGTAGAAGCCGCTGGGCACCGTGACCACGTCATCGGACAGCCCGACCTCGGCCAGCAGGCGGCGCATCGCGGCGTAGCCCTTGGTGTGGAAGATGCCGCCGTGTTCCAGGTACCCGTAGTCGAACCGCTCGGTCTGGATCCGCCCACCGGTGTGTGCGTCGCGCTCCAGCACGAGCACCGATCGTCCGGCGGCGGCCAGGTCGCGGGCCGCACATAATCCGGCGATGCCGGCGCCGACCACGATGACGTCGGCGTCGACAGAAGAGGAAGGGGCCACGGCGATCAACTCCAGGCGTCGGGACGATCCTACGATCCTGGCGCCAAGCCGGGCGGGTCGTCCTCTGTCCTTGGACGGAGATGTGTCTGCCGATCGACCGTCCGACCGCGAGCCGCGCGGTCGCCTATCCTGCCCATCGTGGAAGAGATGAACGCTCAGCATCTGGTCGATCAGCTACGCGACCGTGGCATCAACGCGCACCTGTACGTGAGCCCGACCGGTGGTCTGGGCTACGGCATCCGCATCGTGCTGCGCGACGGCCGCGAGGCGCTGTGGGACACCGACGGCGCGGTCGGACTGGAGGCCACCGTGATGCGCGACGGGATGCTGGTCGGCATGGTGCCCACCATCCCCGGCTCGGAGGCCTTCGACGACGCGCAGGTCCTCGACGCCATCGCGCGCACCGACTACGACCAGCCGGTCGCCACCCAACGCAAGACGGCCCCGCCGCCGGCTGCCCCGCTGCCCCGCGAGGGCGGGGTGTTCCGCCGCTTCCTGGGTGGGTTCAGGGAGCGGTAGCGAGCGGTAAGTCCGGGTGCGGCGATGCCGCGCCGCACCCGGAGTCAGTGGACGCGGGCCTGCGGCCGCACCCGGGGGCGCGGCACCGACCCGATGTCGGGCGCCACCCTCGGCCGGGGAATCTGTAAGC
This sequence comes from Sporichthyaceae bacterium, assembly GCA_035644015.1. Lineage (GTDB taxonomy): Bacteria > Actinomycetota > Actinomycetes > Sporichthyales > Sporichthyaceae > DASQPJ01. The sequence goes on along the minus strand of DASQPJ010000107.1, from coordinate 5,517 downwards.
CGACCAGGATGCGCGCCATGTCCGTGCGCAAACCGGCGAGCAGCTCATCGGGGTCGGTGCCGGTGCGGGTGGCGTAGTACCCGGCCTCCAGCGACCACCGGCACAGCTGCTCGAACAACTTGTCCTGGTGATCGAACTGGGCACCGATGTAGCAGAGCACCGCGGCCGTGGCCTCGGACAGCGACGTGTCCGTGGCGTCCTCGGCGCGGGCCAGCAATTCCCCGAAGTGCGCGGCGTCGGTGAGCTTGCCCCGGTGTGCGGTCAGGTCGTGCTCGAGCAGGTCGTCGACCAGCGTGATCACCCCGACACCCAGCACGGTCGCGGTCGCCTGGCTGCTCGTGGTGCCGTTGCGCTTGAGCTCGGTGGCAGCAGCGACCAAGTTCGCGGCGGCCTGCCGGTGAGGCTTCGGATCGGCCGCGGGCATCCGCACCGCGCCCAGCCGCGGAGCCTTCAGCTCCGCCGACGATCCGTTTGTGCGCGCACCCGACCGGAACATTCGCATCCCCCCATGGACACCGAGCTGAATGTGACACTCGGGTGGATAAGACGCATCCGGGGCGGATCTGGATTCATCGGTCAGGCAGAGAAGTCGAAACCTCCCGGCTTGCCCGTCCGGTCGGCGAGCAGCCCGGCCAGGATGGCCACCGCGATCTCGGCCGGCCGGCGCGAGCCGATGTTCAACCCGACCGGGCGGTGCACCCGGAAGATTTCCTCACTGGGCACCCCCAGCTGTTGCAACAGGTGCAGGTGCGGTCCCTGGTCCCGCGGATTGCCCATCACCCCGATCCAGCGGCTGGGGGCCGCCAATGCGTCGCGCAGCACGATGCCCAGGTCGTCACGATGGTGGTCGGTGGCCACCAGGTCGGTGCCTTCGTCGGTGACCACCTCGGGCACCGTGGCCACCACGGTCGGCGCCCAGGCCGCGGCCGCAGCGCGTCGCTCGGGATCGGGTTCCACCACGGCGACCCGATAACCGCACGCGGCCGCCATGGAGGTCAGGTGCCGGGACACCTCCCCGGCGTAGATCAGCACCAATGAGCGCGCCACCGTCGGGGCGTCCGGCGCACCGTGTGCGACCAGGCAGGGGTCCAGGCTGGGGATAACCGTCTCCGTCATGGGCCCAGCCTGCCGGCCGGCCCGGCCTGCCGGCCGGCCCGGCCGGGGTGAACTACTGGTGGTGAGGAGTCAGGGCGCCGGGAACTCGTAGCGCAGCACGTAGGCCGAGGCGTCCAACACCATCTCGGTGACCTCCACCGGCCGGTCGTCCCGGTAGCCGATGCGCATCACGGCCAGGACCGGCGCACCCACCGACAGGGCCAGCCGGTCCGCCTCGTGCGGCGCGGCCGGCCTGGCGCGCACCTCCTCGCGGAACCGGGTGGCGGGCCGGCCGTCCACCGCGGTGATCGACCGCCAGGTGGCGCTCAACATGACCTCACGGCGGTCCACCACCACCCGGCAGGACTGCACCGCCACCGAGCTGCCCGGGTTCAGCTGCAGGGCCTCGAGCACGTGGTCGGGCGCGGCTTCCCAACCGGACTCCTGCTCGTCGACCTCCAATTCGTGCTCGCCGGCCTCGTCGGAGAACGTCGACTGGCCCGGCGGCAGCGTCGGCAGGCTCCCGGTGCCCTCGCGCACGATCGCTCGGGAGTCGCTGACGTAGACCCCGGAACCCCGCCGGGCCTCCGCCAGGCCCTCGCGCTGCAGTTCGGCCAGGGCCTGCCGGACGGTCATCCGGGCCACCTTGTACCGCGCCATCAGGTCGTTCTCGCCGGGGAGCGCGTGGCCGGGCTCGTAGTCCCCCCGGCGGATGCCGCTACGCAGATCCTCGGCGATCCGGCGATATTTCAGCGGCCGCGGGGCATCAGGGGTAACGGGTGCGGCAGGTACCTCGTCACCGTCTTGCACGGGCAAAGGGTATGAGGGTGCCCAATCGGGGCCCAGAGGGCGCAGCTGTACCTGGTCGTCTCTTGACACTTGCATCCGTTCTATTTCTAATCCCTCTAGAGAAGCTCGCCCAGAAGGTACAGATCGGAGGTGGGGACATGGCACTGTCAGAACGCATGGATGACGGAGGCCGCTGGCTCCCCACCGACTCCGCCCTCACCGCCAATGGGCCCACGACCTGGGACGATGCCGCCATCAACGCCTGGCGGGACGAGCCGTGGGTGTTCTCCGCGGTCGTTCCGGACGCCTCGGTGCTCAACGGGGACGGACTGCGCCGGCGCCGGGGCACCCTGCAGCCGGCCCGTGGGCGCAGCAGCGTCGACGTGGCGCTGCTCTTTGCCGTGGTCGTGCTCATGCTGGGCGCGGTGGTCGTCGCGGTGAACCTCTTTCAGCGAGTGTGACCGGCCGGCGCGTCTGAGCGCTCGCCGCGCACTGCGGCCCGGGAATGCGCCGGCAGGATGGCCGGATGTTCTGGTCGAGCGTCGGGCGGCGCGGCAACTACGGCGTGGACACCCCGATCGTTCCGGTCACCCAGGCAACGCTGGCCGTGGTGATGATCGAACTGGGTTTCCGCAAGATCACCGACAGGAACGACAACCAGGGCTGGTGGCTGATCGGCGCCGGGTCGATCCTGGCGTGCATCGCGCTGATCTACATCCACGCCGCGCGCCGCGGCAAGTTCCTGGTCTGGTCCGATGTGCTCGGCGCGCTGAACCTGGCCGGTGACGAGAAGGTGCTGGACCTGGGCTGCGGACGCGGGGCGGTGACCACGCTGGCCGCCGCCCGGGTGCCCACGGGGTCGGTGCTCGGCGTGGACTCGTTCCGGGTGCGCAGCCGGCTGACCAGTAACCGGGGCGGCACGGAGGACCAGATCGCTCGGCGCAACGCGAACCTGGAGGGCGTCGCGGACCGGGTCAAGTTCGCCCAGGCCGACGTGCGCCACCTCAACCTGGACGGCAACCAGTTCGACCTGGTGGTCTCCGGGCTCGGGATCAGCACGGTGCCCACCGCGGAGGGGCGCCGCGCCGCGCTGGAGGAGGCGGTGCGGGTCACCCGTCCCGGTGGTCGCCTGGTGCTCGCCGACATCCGGCACATCCGCGACTACGCGGCGCGGCTCACCGAGCTGGGCTGCGAGCAGGTCAAGCGGCAGCCGCTGGGCTGGCGGGTTTGGTACGGCGGGCCGTGGCTGTCCACCACGCTGGTCAGCGCCCGCAAGCCGGTGGACTGACCGCCCGGACACACAACTTCGGGCCGCGTAGGCACGTATCCCGACGCGGGGATACGTTGCTGCGCGGCCCGAAGATGCGGTGTGTCGGGTTTCTCAGAGAGCGGCGAGCACGTTCTCGCAGGAGGAAACCTCGACGCCCGGGCCGTCCTCGACCTGGAGCTTGGTGATGATGCCGTCCTCGATCACCGCGGCGTAGCGCTGCGAGCGGGTGCCCAGGCCGTAGCCGCTGCCGTCGAAGGCCAGGCCCATGGCCTGGGTGAAGGTGGCGTTGCCGTCGGCCAGCATGGTGATCTTGCCCTTGGCGCCCTGCGAGTCGGCCCAGGCGTCCATCGTCCAGGCGTCGTTCACGCCCACGCAGACAATCTTGTCGACGCCCTTGCCGGCCAGCGCCTCGGCACCGGCGACGTAGCCGGGCAGGTGCACCTTGGTGCAGCCCGGGGTGAACGCACCCGGCACGGCGAAGAGCACGACCTTGCCGGAGCCGAGCAGCTCACCGGTGTTCACCGCCGCCGGCATGCCGTCATCACCGAGGACCTTCGCCTCGACGTCGGGGATCTTGTCGCCCACCGCAATCGCCATGTCTCTCTCCTTTGAAAAAAGTCTCCTGATGGCGACGATAACCGCCCCGCGGATCGAGGGCTCAGCCCAGGTCGGCGAAGCGGGCGGCCCAGCGCCGTAGGTCCCGCAGGCGGCGTTCGAAGCTTGCCCCGAGGCCGAGCAGCAGCGCGCCGGCCAGGCCGATGCTGAGCCAGCGGGGGACCTCCGCGGCGTACGGGCCGAGCTGGATCAGCGTGTCGAGCGCGAGCACCGCGCCGCCGAGGCCCAACGGCGCCTGCAGCCGTGCCCCGACACCCGCGAGCAGCACGACCAGCGCGACGCCGCCGAGCAGCAGCGGCCGGGCGAGCCCGTCGTCGCCCGCACAGGCGAACAGGCTGGGCACCAGGCCCACGCCCAGCCCGGGCCCGTAGGTCTGCCAGGAGGAGCGCTCCGCCCTGCGGGTGAACCAACCGACGCCGAGCAGCGCGAGGGCGGGCGGGACGGTGTACGCCTCGGGTGTCTCGACGTTCGCCGCGGCCAACCGCACCCAACTGCTCGCGCTGAGCAGCAGGCCCGCGGCCCAGCCGAGTTCGCGTCGGTCCGGGTCGAGCAGGGCGATCAGGGCGGCGGCCACCCCAGCGGCGAGCAGGCCGATCGAGGCCCAGCCGCCGTCGTCACCGATGGCCGTGAACGCGACCAGGGCCGAGCCTGCGGCGGCCGCCTCCGCGGCGGAGCGTTCCACCCGGTCGGGCAGCAGCCGGGCGGCGACGGCGAGTCCGGCGGCGGCGATGACCGCGATGCCGCCCGCGACGGGCGCGGGGTGATCGGCGACCCGGGTGAGCACGCCCACCTCGGCCACGACCGCGGCAATCCCGGCCGCGGTGGCGACGGGTCGCAGCCGGGGCGAGCTGAGCACCCGCAGGGCAGCGGCGGTCGCGACGACCGCGAGCAGCGCCCAGACGGTGGCGGTGCGGGCCGCCAGCGACCAGACGACGCCGAGACTGAGCGCGACCGCGCCGGCTGCGGCCAGGCCGAGACGAGTGATCAGATCGGGGGCCTCGGCCGGGTTCTCGACGTCGGTGGGCAACCGGCGGGCGGCCACGGAGAGCAGCAGGCCACCGGTAACCACCAGGCCGAGCACCGCGAGCAGGTACGGCGCCTTTGTCGCGACCGGCAGCACGATCGCGGTGGCCGTTGCCAATGCGCCCGCCACGACGCCGACCAAGGTGCCGGGGCCGGTCCGGCGCAGTCGCCAGGCCAGCAGCACGGCGTCGGCGGTGAGCAACGCCAGGCCGAGGGCGACGGTTCCCTGGTGCGGCCAGGGCCGGCCGAGCAACTCGCGCGCGTCGCCGTGCCAGGAGCGCGACCAGGGGTCCGAGGCCCAGTGCCACGGGCCGGTCAGCGCGCGGCCGGTCGGGACCGCCACGTCGAGCACGGCCAACGCCGCCCCGATGCCGATCGCGGCCAACGGTCCCGGCCGCCACCGGGCCGCGGCGGCGACCGGCAGGGCGGCCACGGCGATCGCGGCCAGGCTGAGCAGCCCGACGCCCGCCGCGGTGGCGGTGTCGTGCGCCCAGGCCCGCTCCATAGGGGCATGGATCGCCGCGAGCGCGGCGGCAGTCGCGACGGCCGACGCCGGCACAAACAACGGGTCGAGGTGGCGCAGGTCGGCGGCCAGCAGCGTGGCGAGCACCGCACCGAGGGCCAGCAGCGCCGCGCCCATCGCGGCGGAGGCGTGAGGTTGGCCCTCCCCGGCGGCGTCGTAGGCGAGGACTGTGGCCGAGGCGCCCGCGCCGAGCCAGGCCAAC
>DASQPJ010000106.1:0-12712 GCA_035644015.1 Sporichthyaceae bacterium | reverse complement strand
TACCGGACGGGGACGATGTCCGGGGCACCCATCCGTGCCGCATCGGCAGTCCGGTCGTCGGGCTGGTCCTGCGACTCCCGCTCGGCGGCCACCCGGGCCCGGTAGTGCTCGATCTCGTTGGCGGTCTGCTCCGCGGTCCAGCCCAGCACCCCGGACATCAGGTGCGCGCACTCCGCGGCCGCCCCCACGCCCCGATCGAAGGTCTCCACCGAGATCCGGGTACGTCGGGTCATCACGTCGTCCAGGTGCCGCGCGCCCTCCCAGGCCGCCGCGTGCACCACCTCCGCGCGCAGGTAGTCCTCCGCCCCGGTAATCGGCTCGCGCAACGTCGGGTCGGCCTCGGCCAGATCCAGCACCGGGCCCAGTTCGCCGCCGTGGCGGTGCAGGAGGTGCTCGATGCGCGCTACGTGCAAACCGGTGGTCGCCGCCGTGCGCGCCCGGGAGTTCCAGGCCGCCTGGAACCCGGCCCCGCCGACCAGCGGGATGCGGTCGGTGCAGGACGGCGGCACCCGTTCGTTCATCGCGTGCACCGCGGCATTCACCGCGTCGCGGGCCATCACCCGGTAGGTCGTGTACTTCCCGCCGGCCACCACCACCAGGCCGGGCACCGGGTGCGCCACCACGTGCTCGCGGGACAGCGCCGAGGTGTTCTCCGACTCCCCGGCCAGCAACGGGCGTAGCCCGGCGTAGACACCCTGCACGTCGGCCCGGGACAGCGGCGGGGACAGCCACTTGTTGGCCTCGGCCAGCAGGTAGTCGATGTCCATCCGGCTGGCCGCCGGGTGGGCCTTGTCCAGGTCCCAGGTGGTGTCGGTGGTGCCGACGATCCAGTGCCGCTTCCACGGAATCACGAACAGCACGCTGTTTTCGGTGCGGGTGATCAGCCCCATCGAGGCGTGGATGCGGTCCCGCGGCACGACCAGGTGCACGCCCTTGGACGCCCGCACATGGAACTGCCCCCGCTCCCCGACCAGGGCCTGCGTGTCGTCGGTCCACACCCCGGTGGCATTGACGACCTGGCGGGCCCTCACTTTCCATTCCGCGCCGGACTCGGTGTCGCGCACCTTGGCGCCCACCACCCGTTCACCCTCGCGCAGGAAGCCGATCACCTTGACCCGCGAGGCACAGTGCGCGCCATAGGCGGTCGCGGTGCGCACCAGGTTCACCACGAACCGGGCGTCGTCCACCTGGGCGTCCCAGTACTGCACCGCACCCACATAGGCGTCGCTGCGCAGCGCGGGCATCAACCGTCGGGCCTGACGCTTCATCAGGTGACGGTGCCGTGGCACCCCGGTGTCCCCCGGCGCGAGCGCGGCCAGGGTGTCGTACAGCGCGATACCCGCGCCGACATAGGCACGCTCCCACCCGTGGTGGGTCAACGGGTACAGGAACGGCACCGGGCGCACCAGGTGTGGCGCCAGTTCGGTGAGCAGCAGGCTGCGCTCGCCCAGCGCCTCCCGGACCAGACCGAAGTCGAGCATCTCCAGATAACGCAGCCCGCCGTGGATCAGCTTGCTGGACCGGCTCGAGGTGCCGCCGCCCCAGTCGCGGACGTCGACCAGTCCGACGTCCAACCCACGGGTCACCGCATCCAGCGCGGTGCCCGCACCGACCACTCCCCCGCCGACCACCAGCAGATCGAGCTCACGCGCGGCCAAAGCCGCGCATGCCGCCTCCCGCTCGGCCGGCCCCAGCCGTCCCGTCCCCATGACGCCACCATAGAACGCGCGCGTCCGAACAAGCGTGAGCTATAGCTCACGGTGATTCGGACGCCGCGGGGTGGTGGTGGTCAGGACGTGACGACAACTTCGACGCGCTGGAACTCCTTGAGGTCGGAGTAGCCGCAGGTGGCCATCGCCCGGCGCAGCGCGCCGACCAGGTTCATCGACCCGTCCGGCTGGCGGGACGGCCCGTGCAGGATTTCGGAGAACGTCCCGATGGTGCCGACCTGCATGCGGGTGCCCCGCGGCAACACCGAATGGTGCGCCTCGGTGCCCCAGTGCCAGCCGCCACCCGGCGCCTCGGCCCCACGGGCCAGCGGCGACCCGATCATCACCGCGTCCGCGCCGCAGGCGATCGCCTTGGTGATCTCCCCGGACGTGGTCATGCCGCCGTCGGCGATCACGTGCACGTAGCGCCCGCCGGACTCGTCCAGGTAGTCCCGCCGCGCCGCGGCGACGTCCGCGATCGCCGAGGCCATCGGCACCTTGATGCCCAGCACCTCGGCGGTGGTGTGCGCGGACCCGCCACCGAAGCCGACCATGACGCCCGCCGCACCGGTACGCATCAGGTGCAGTGCGGCCTGGTGGGTGGCGCATCCGCCGACGATCACCGGTACGTCGAGTTCGTGGATGAACTGTTTGAGGTTCAGTGGCTCGGCGCGGCCGGACACATGCTCGGCGGACACCGTGGTGCCGCGGATCACGAACAGGTCCACGCCGGCGTCCACCACCACATGCGCCAATTGCGCGGTGCGCTGCGGGGACAGCGCCGCGGCGGTGATGATGCCCGCGTCGCGCATGGTCTTGATCCGGGCACCGATCAGTTCTTCCTTGATCGGCTCGGCGTAGATCTGTTGCAGCCGCGCGGTGGCCTCGGAGTCGGGCAGTTCACCGATCTCGTCGAACAGCGAGATCGGGTCGTCGTAGCGGGTCCACAACCCCTCCAGGTCGAGTACCGCCAGCCCACCGAGGCGACCGATCTCGATCGCCGAATCCGGGGAGACCACGCTGTCCATCGGCGCGATCATGATCGGCAACTCGAAGTGGTAGGCGTCGATCTGCCAGGCCGTGGAGGTCTCTTCCGGGTCGCGGGTGCGCCGCGACGGGACGATCGCCACCTGGTCGAAGCCATAGGCTGATCGGCCGCGCTTACCGCGGCCGATCTCGATTTCGGACAGGGCCACTGTCTGCCTATCTGCTGGAGTAGTTCGGCGCCTCGACGGTCATTTGCACGTCGTGTGGGTGGGACTCCTTCAGTCCGGCCGAGGTGATCCGCACGAACGTACCCTTCGCGTGCAGCTGGGGTACGTCGTGGGCGCCGATGTACCCCATCGAGGAGCGCAAACCGCCCACCAACTGGCTCAGCACCGCCTCCAGCGGACCGCGGTAGGGCACCTGGCCCTCCACGCCCTCCGGCACCAGCTTGTCGTCGGAGGTGACGTCGTCCTGGAAGTAACGGTCTTTGGAGTAGGACCGGGCCAGGCCGCGGGTCTGCATGGCACCCAGCGACCCCATGCCGCGGTAGGACTTGTATTGCTTGCCGTTGATGAACAGCAGCTCGCCGGGGCTCTCCTCGACGCCGGCCAGCAGACTGCCCAGCATCACCGTGTCCGCCCCGGCGACGAGCGCCTTGGCGATATCCCCGGAGTACTGCAGACCGCCGTCGCCGATCACCGGCACCCCGGCCGGGCCGGCCGCCAGCGACGCCTCATAGATCGCGGTCACCTGCGGCACGCCGATGCCGGCCACCACCCGAGTGGTGCAGATCGAGCCGGGGCCGATACCCACCTTGATGCCGTCCACGCCCGCGTCGATGAGGGCTTGCGCTCCCTCGCGGGTAGCCACGTTGCCGCCGATGACGTCGATGCCGCGCCCGGCCAGCTCGCGGCTGATGCGCGCGATGATCTCCAGCACCGCGCGGGAGTGTCCGTGCGCGGAGTCCACCACGATGAAGTCCACGCCGGCCTCGACCAGCGACATGGCCCGCTTGAACGACTCCTCGCCCACGCCGACCGCGGCGCCCACCACCAGCCGACCACCGGAGTCCTTGGTGGCATGCGGGTACTTCTCCGACTTCGCGAAGTCCTTGACCGTGATCAGGCCCTTGAGCCGACCGGACTCGTCGACCAGCGGCAGCTTCTCGATCTTGTTGTCGCGCAGCAGCCGGAAGGCGGTGTCGTGGCTGGTGCCGACCGGGGCGGTGATCAACGGGGCTGCGGTCATCACCTCGCGAACCAGGCGCGAGGAGTCCTGCTCGAAGCGCATGTCCCGGTTCGTGACGATGCCCAACAGCACGCCGGACGGATCCACCACGGGCACCCCGGAGATGCGGTAGCGCCCGCACAGGGCGTCCACGTCCCCGATGGTGGCGTCCGGGCCGATGGTCACCGGCTGGGCCACCATGCCGGCCTCGGATCGCTTGACCACGTCGACCTGTTCGGCCTGGTCGGAGATCGACAGGTTGCGGTGCAGCACGCCCACGCCGCCCTGGCGGGCCATGGCGATGGCCATGCGGGCCTCGGTGACCGTGTCCATCGCGGAGGAGATCAGGGGTACCCGCAGCGCGATGTTGCGGGACAGTCGGCTGGTGGTGTCAACCTCGCTGGGCACCACGTCGGACGCGCCGGGCAACAGCAGCACGTCGTCGAACGTGAGACCGAGCTGCGCGAACTTGGCGGGGTAGTCGGCAGAACTCATGACTCATCGTACCGCCGGGTGAACTGACGGTTCGTCAGGAGGCCGGACCGCGCGGCTTGGTGCTGCCTGCCAGCGAACCGGCCACCGCGGACGGCTCCGGCTGGGACAGGCTTTCCCCGGCCAGGTTGTAGAGCAGCACGTAGGCACCGGACTTGTGGGCCAGGTCGGAACCCGCCGGTCCGCGCAGGCCGCCCACCGGGCCCGGGATGTCACCGGGCAGCGAGTGGTCCCTGTCCGGCAGCGGGTGGCCCAGCTTCTCCTTGGCCTTGTTCTTGAGCTGGCTCTTCGCGTGGTCGATGTTGTCGTCCCGCATGGCCGGGATCTGTTCGGTCGGGTCCGTCACTCCGGTACCCGGCACCAGTGTCTCCGGGCCATGCCCCGGCGCCTGGACGAGCCCGCCGCCGGCGGTCGGGTCGGTCGCCGCACCGGCGCCGGTCCCGGCCGTGCCGTTGGCGGTCTTGCCGACCGCCGTGGTGCTCGGCGCCACGACGCGCTGGAAGCGCTCGCGCAGCGCGTCCAGTTCGGCACGCAGCGAACTCAGCAGGTCGGGGTCGGTGATCAACGGCAGCAACCGCTGCGCCCGGGCCAACTGGTCGGCAGCCGTGTTCAGGTCGCCCTCGTTGAGTGCTTTCTCGGCCTGCTCGAGGTACTGGCTGGCGCGCTCCGCCGGCGTGCGGGCCGGGGTGACCTCACCGCTCACCGAGCCGACCGCACGGCGCAGCGGCTCCAGCGGGCTGGACCCGGTCGCGGCGGCGACGCCGCCCAGGCCCAACACCAGCGCACCGGTGGTCGCCACCGCGACCGCCTTCGGCGCGAGCATTCGGCGCTTGCGCAACGGGACTACCTCGGGCGCGGACTCGTAGGCCGCCCAGGAGGTGCCCGCCGCGGACACCAGGGCGCGGTCGGTGTGCTCGGCAGCGGCGTCCACCAGCGCGGTCTCCAGCAGGGTGGACAGCGGGCCGGGCCGGTTGTCGATCTCGGCCACGTAGGCACCGAGCAGGCGGGCGACCAGGTCGCCCTCGACCTCGCGCGGCACGCCGGCCGCCACACCGAGAGCGGCACCGGGGGTACGGGCGCCGAGCGCGTCGAGCAGCGCGTCGTCGGCGTGCAGGGCAGCGAATTGCAGGTCGTCGGTCATTCGTCCGTGACCTCCTCTGCGGCCAGGGCGCGAAGTTTGTTCAGCGCCCGGTGCTGGGCCACGCGGACTGCGCCCGGGGTCATGTTCAGGGCCCGCCCGGTTTCCTCGGCGGACAGCCCTACCGCCACCCGCAGCGTCATCAGCTCGCGCAGGTGGTCGGGCAACTTGTCGAGCAGGTCGCGGGCGCGCTGCGCCTCGGCGGCAGCCAAAGCGGCGCCCTCGGGGCCGAGCGACTCGTCCAGCTTCTCCGGCAGGAACTCGGTGGGCACCGCCGCCCGGATCGCGGCGCGCTGTACGTCGGCCACCTTGCGCGCGGCAATGCCGAACACGAAGGCCTCGAACGGGCGGCCCTCGTCCCGGTAGCGCGGCAGTGCGGTGAGCACAGCGATACATGCCTCCTGCGCCGCGTCATCTGCGGCATAGTCGGCGCCCGGAAGGCGCCCGAGTCGACCCCTGCAATAGCGAAGGACCATCGGGCGGATTCGGATGAGCAACGCTTCCGTAGCGTCGCGGTCACCCTGGGTGGCCGCAGCCGCCAGATCACGTAGGTCGATCCGGTCCGTCCGACTTTCAATCGGTTCCGGATCGCCCGGCGTTACGCCTGCGATACCCACGTGCTCCCTAGTGCCTGATTTGTTACCTCACCAAACCGCGGCGCAGCGAGATTGCGACTGCGTGCGCGCGGTCTGCGGCACCCAACTTGCGGAACAGACGACGAGCGTGGGTCTTGACCGTGTCCTCGGAAAGGAACAGTCCACGGCCGATCTCCGCATTGCTCTGACCTTCGCACATACCCGCCAGGACCTCTAGCTCACGTTCGGTGAGGGTGGGGGCCGGCCGGTCGTCGGTGGCCGCACCAGCGGAATCCGCGGTGGGCTGGGGTTCGATCAGGGCCTGGCCGATAACCACCCGGACCTCGGCCCGAGAGGCGTCCTTGCGCAGGTAGCCGCGGGCACCGGCGGCGACCGCGGCAACCACCGCGGCGTCCGGGTCCTCGGGTCGGGTCAGCATCAGCACGCGTGCGGTGGGGTCGGCAGCCCGAATGCGGCGCACCGCGGCCGCGCCGCCGCCCGTACGCGGACCGGTCGCCGCGTCCAGCAGCACCAGATCCGGCGGCTGGGCGCGCACGTGCTCCAACGCCTCGTCCTCGGTCGCCGTGGTCACCACCCGCTCCACCCCCCGCACCGCGCCGACGGAACGGCGCAGCTGCTCGCGGATCAGCGGGGAACCGTCGCAGACCAGGATCGTTGCCATCGGACCTCCTCGCCGGTCGCCGTCATCCACGACCACCCTCGTCGGACGTTGCGCACGCGCATCGCGGCCGGCGATTGGGCCGAACGGGTGACGTCACCCGGCGTTTCAGGTTAGCCGCGGGGGTCGCACGTCGCCGTGGCTTCGCGAGAACCCCGAGGTCAGCTCAGTTAGTGAGGCTTAGTGTGCCCCTCTGGTCCCACTAAATCACTTTTGCCACGCCAACCACAAGAGTCCCAATTTTGGGCAAAGCAGCGGCCCCGGACGGGACGGTCCGGGGCCGCAGCGAATCACGGGTGGTGCAGGAGCTACCTCAGTGGCCGTGACCGTGGCCGTGGCCACCGCCGGCGGGCGTCGGCTGCTCCTCCTCGGGCTTCTCCACCACGAGGGTCTCGGTGGTGAGCAGCATGGCCGCGATCGAGCCGGCGTTGGCCACCGCGGAGCGGGTGACCTTGACCGGGTCGATGACGCCCTGGGCGATCAGGTCGCCGTACTGGCCGGTGGCCGCGTTGAAGCCGTTGCCGCTCTCGCGAACGTTGGCGACCACCACGTAGCCCTCGTAGCCGGCGTTCTCGGCGATCCAGCGCAGCGGCTCGTCGACGGCCTTGCGCACCACGTGCACACCGATCGCCTCGTCGCCCTCCAGGCCCAGACCGTCCTTGAGCGCCGCGGCGGCCAGCACCAACGCGGCGCCGCCGCCGACGATGATGCCCTCCTCGATCGCCGCACGAGTGGCCGAGACGGCGTCCTCGATGCGGTGCTTCTTCTCCTTGAGCTCGACCTCGGTGGCTGCGCCGACCTTGATCACGCAGACGCCGCCGGCGAGTTTCGCCAGCCGCTCCTGCAGCTTCTCCCGGTCCCAGTCCGAGTCACTGTGCTCGATCTCGGCGCGGATCTGGGCGACCCGGGCGGCCACGTCCGCGGTGACGCCCTGGCCGTCGATGATCGTGGTGTCCTCCTTGGTCACCACGATCCGGCGGGCGGTGCCGAGCACCTCGAGGCCGACCTGGTCGATCTTCAGGCCCAGCTCGGGGCTGATCACCTGTGCACCGGTGAGCACGGCCACGTCCTCGAGCATCGCCTTGCGGCGGTCGCCGAAGCCGGGGGCCTTGACGGCCACCGAGGTGAACGTGCCACGGATCTTGTTGACCACCAGGGTGGACAGCGCCTCACCGTCCACGTCCTCGGCAATGATCAGCAGCGACTTGCCCGCGCCGATGACCTTTTCCAGGATCGGCACGAGATCCGCGATCGAGGAGATCTTGCCCGCGGTGAGCAGGATCAGCGGGTCCTCGAGCACGGTCTCCATCCGCTCCGCGTCGGTGACGAAGTACGGCGAGATGTAGCCCTTGTCGAACTGCATGCCCTCGGTGAACTCGAGCTCGAGGCCCATCGTGTTCGATTCCTCGACGGTGATCACACCGTCCTTGCCGACGCGGTCGAACGCGTCCGCAATCAGGCCGCCGACGCCGGCGTCCTGCGCCGAGATCGACGCAACGCTGGCCATGTCCTCGCGGGTCTCGATGTCGCGGGCGGCCTCAAGCAGGGTGTCACCCAGCGCCTTGGTCGCCGCGTCGATGCCACGCTTGAGGCTCATCGGGTTGACGCCCGCGGCGACCGCGCGGATGCCCTCGTGCACCATCGCCTGGGCGAGCACGGTGGCCGTGGTCGTGCCGTCACCGGCGACGTCGTTGGTCTTGGTGGCGACCTCCTTGGCCAGTTGGGCGCCGAGGTTCTCATAGGGGTCGGACAGCTCGATCTCACGGGCGACGGTCACGCCGTCGTTGGTGATGGTCGGCGCCCCGAACTTCTTGTCGATGACGACGTTGCGCCCGCGCGGGCCAAGCGTCACCTTGACGGTGTTGGCGAGGGCGTTGACGCCCCGCTCGAGGGCGCGACGTGCGTCCTCATCGAACAACAGGATCTTCGGCATTGCCGGGTCTATCCCCTCTCATGCGTCCGCCCCGGGACCCGGGTACCCACGGGCCGCCCCGGGGCGGACGAACTGGAACGACGTCAGGACTGAGCTGAGCCCTACTTGACGATCTTGGCGAGCAGGTCACGCGCGGAGAGGATGAGGAACTCCTCGCCGCTGTACTTGACCTCGGTGCCGCCGTACTTGCTGTAGAGGACGATGTCGCCGACAGCGACGTCCAGCGGCAGGCGCTGACCGTCCTCGAAACGACCGGGGCCGACCGCCAGGACCTCGCCCTCCTGGGGCTTTTCCTTGGCGGTGTCCGGGATGACCAGGCCGGAGGCGGTGGTCATCTCGGCCTCGAGCGGCTTGACGACGACGCGGTCCTCGAGTGGCGTGATGGAGACCTTGGTGGCCATTGGTTGCTGACCTTCCCTTACGAGGGTGACAAGTTGGTGAGCGACCCTGGGCCTGCCGTCGCGGGGGTCAGGGACGGGTCGCTTTTCTGGCACACTCCTGTTGCGAGTGCCAGCCCGACACTATGTGGGCGCTTAGCACTCAGTCAACTCGAGTGCCAATTTTCTATGGACCTAGCTGCCTTCCACGCGCTGCGGGCCCCGGCCGGTGCCGCGCTGCTGGACCGGATCACCGCCACGGGCCCGCTGACCGACGCCACTGCGCTGAGACTGGGCACCAAACTGCGCGGCGAACACCCCGCCGACCTGGTCGCCGCGGCGATCACCCAGGCCCGCCTGCGTGAGCGCGGCGCGGCCAAGTTCGGCGCCGCGGCCGCCTCGATGTGGTTCACCTCGGACGGACTGGAGCAAGCCACCCACCCCGCGGTGGCCGCACACCGGGCGGCGCGCCTGGCCCGCCATCTGGCGTCCGGCGCCGCCGTGGTCGACCTGTGCTGCGGCATCGGCAGTGACCTGGCGGCCGCGGCGCAGGTCGGGCTGCGGGCCACCGGCGTCGAACTCGACCCGCTGACCGCTGCGATGGCCGCGGCCAACCTGGGCAACGCGGCCGCGGTGATCCAGGCGGACGCGCAGACCCACGACACCGGCGGGGCCGCGGTGTTCGTCGACCCGGCGCGGCGCGGTAGCCGCGGACGGGTGTTCGACCCGGCGGCCTACACCCCGCCATTTCCCTTCGTCACCGACCTACTCGGCTCCGGCCGCCCGGCCGCGGCCAAGGTCGCGCCCGGCATCCCGCACGGCCTGGTCCCGGCCGGCGTGGAGGCGGAATGGGTGTCGCTGCGCGGGGAGGTCAAGGAGGCCGCGCTCTACTCCCCCGCTCTGTCCGACAGCACGGTCCGCCGGGCCACGCTGCTGCCCGGCGGCCACACGCTGCACGCGAACGTCGAGGAATCCGCACGACCGGGCGCACCGCTCGGTCCGGTGGGGCGGTGGCTGCACGAGCCGGACGGGGCGGTGATCCGGGCCCACCTGATCGACGGGGTGGCCGCCGAGATCGACGGCCGACTGGTGGATCCATCCATCGCGTACCTCACCACCGACCACCCGGTCGCCACGCCGTTTGCCCGTAGCTACGAGGTACACGATGTGCTGCCGTTCGACACCCGCAGGCTGCGCACGATGTTGCGCGCCCGCGGGGTGGGTCGGTTGACGGTGAAGAAGCGCGGCGCCGACATCGATCCCGACCGGTTGCGCCGGGACTTGCTGCGCGGGGCAACCGGGGACGCCGAGGCCACCCTGGTGATCACCCGGGTGGCCGGTGCACACAGCGCCCTGCTGGTGACGCCCATGCCGGGAAACTCCCAGTTTCAAAGGGATTAACGCCGGCCCAACGCGATCTAGGGTGGGTCTCGGCCGGGCTGCCGATCCGGTCGAAGAGCGGGGGCGCAGTGACCGAGCGGGTCCGGGCCGACGAGGGCCACCACGACAACAGCGTGAGCCGGCGGGCGTTCATGCACCGCGGGCTCAGTGCCGGGGCGTTGCTGTTCGCCCCGGCAGCCCTCGGCCGCGGCATGCCCCACGAGGTCAGCAAGCCGTTGCGCTCGGTGGCCACCAGGGTGCCCACCGACCCGTTCACCCTGGGCGTCGCCTCCGGGGAACCAACCGCCGACGGCATTGTGCTGTGGACCCGGCTCGCGCCGGAGCCGCTGGCCGACGACGGCCTCGGCGGGATGGCACACCACTCGGTCGCCGTCGACTGGCAACTCGCCGAGGACCCCGGGTTCCGTCGCCCGGTGCGCACCGGAACCGAACACACCGACCCGGCGACAGCGCACAGCGTGCACGTCGAAGTGGACGGTCTGGCGCCCGCCCGCGAGTACTGGTACCGCTTCCGGGTCGGCCACTACCAATCCCCGGTCGGCCGCACCCGGACCGCTCCGGCGGCGACCTCGCTCGCACCGCTGTTCTTCGCCAGTTCCTCCTGCGCGCACTGGGAACACGGGTACTTCACCGTCTACCGGCACATCGCCAACGCCGCGCCGGACGTGATCTTCTGCCTGGGCGACTACTACTACGAGGGCGGACCGCACTACGACCCGCCGCTGTCCGCGATCGTGCGGACCCACGTCGGCCGCCGCTGCCGCAGCCTGAGCGACTACCGCCGGCGGCACGCGCAGTACAAGACCGATCCGGATCTGCAGGCCGCGCACGCGGTGGCGCCCTGGTTGGTGGTTCCCGATGACCACGAGGTGGAGAACAACTGGGCCGGCGACCACGCGTACCGACCGAAGGATGCCCACCGCTTCCTGACGATGCGTACTGCCGCCTACCAGGCCTACTGGGAACACATGCCGCTGCGTCGTGCGTCGCGGCCGGTCGGCTCGCACATGCAGTTGTTCCGCACCGCGAAGTGGGGCGCGCTGGCCACCTTCCACCTCCTCGACACCCGCCAGTTCCGCGATGCGCAAGCGTGCGCCGGCGGGGAGATGCCGCTGTGTTCACCGTCGAGGAAGGAGACCCGAACCATGCTGGGCGCGGCCCAGGAAGCCTGGTTGGCCGACGGACTGACCCGCTCCCGGGCCCGCTGGGATGTGCTCGCTCAGCAGGTCATGTTCTGTTCCACGGCGCGGGACTTCAACGGTCAGGGCGCCATGGTGCCCCCGGACACGGTCAACGTGGACTGCTGGGACGGCTACCCCGCCGCGCGCGATCGCCTGCTGAGCAACGTGCGGGCCGCGAACCTGAGGAACTTCGCGGTGCTGACCGGCGACGTGCACAACCACTGGGCGGCCGACATCCCCGGACTGATCGACGGCCTACCGATGGGGGCCGAACTGGTCACTTCCTCGGTGACCAGCCGCGGCGACGGCGAGCCGGAACCGCGCTGGGTCCCCGCGGCGCAGCGTCGCCATCCCAACCTGCACTACTGGGACGGCCGACGCGGCTGGATCGCCGGGCACCTGACCGCCGAGCGGTTGCGGGCGGACTATCACGTCGTCCAGCGGGTATCGACGCCGTTCTGGCCGGACTCGGTGGCGGCGTCCTTCGAGATGGCGGACGGGCTGCCGGGGCTGCGTCGAATCTGACGAGCCATCAGGATCCGCGGCGCAGGATGACCGCGTCGGTGCCGTCGGCGTAGTAACGCCGCCGGGTGGCGATCGTCGCGAACCCGCGGACGGCGTAGAGACCGATCGCTGCGTCGTTGTCCGCACGCACCTCCAACAGCACCTCGGTACAGCCGCGGCGATCCGCCTCACCGAGCAGCGCATCCAGCAACACCCCGCCCAGGCCGCGACCCTGCCGGTCCGCGCGCACCGCAACCGTCTGCACGTCCGCGCTCTGCCCGACCACGGCGAGCCCGCCATACCCGACAACCGCCTCACCCTCGAGTAGCACGCGATACCAACGGCGCTGCGGGATGCCCGCGAGTTCGGCCCAGAACGATGCCACCGACCAGGCGTCGGTGCCGAACAGCGCGTCGTCGATAGCCACCATCGTCGGGATGTGCCACCAGCGCGCCGGTTGCAGCACCGCGGTCGGGTTCTCGCTCATGCGGTGGGTTGAGCGACCTTCT
>DASQPJ010000105.1:0-16465 GCA_035644015.1 Sporichthyaceae bacterium | reverse complement strand
AGCCGGGACCATCAGATGGCCCTGCCGCACTGTCGGCACCTGATCGCCTCCACCCCGGACGTGCGGGCTTTCTGCCCGGAGGAGGTCGAGTTGCCCGCCGATGCGCGGCGTACCTACCTGGCGCCCGGCCCGGCCACCGCGGAGCCCGCCCGGGCGTTGGAGAGCCTGGACCTGGTGCTCACCCCGACCGTCGCCGAACAGCAGGCGCTGGTTTCTGACGGATCCTCATCCCTGCTCACCGACCACGACGTGCAGGTCGCCGGCGCACCGCGATTCGACCGACTGCTGGAGGCCGGCCGGGGCCTCGCGCCGAGCGGTCCGACGGTGTTGGTGGTCCCGGTCGGGGAGACGGGCCTGGACGAATGGCGGGCGCTGCTGGCTCGCGAGGATCTGCACACCACCGACCTGCGCACCGTGCTGCTCACCACCGTGGAGCGGGCCGCGGCGCTGAGCGCGGAGGTGTTGCCGCGCGGGGTGGAGGTCTACGACCTGCACCGCTCGGACACCGCCGCGTTGCTGGCTGAGGCCACCGTGGTGCTCACCGACGAGGCTGCGTTGACCCTGGACGCGGCCTGGCTGGGTCGAGCGGTGGTCCACCTGCAGCCCGGTGAGGTGTCCGCGGCCGGCTGGGCCTACCGCGATCTCGGGCTCGGCCCGGTGACCACCGATGCGGACGGGGCGATGGCCGCGGTGCACGCCGCGCTGGATCGTGGTGGGGTGCCGGAGACCACCTATGCGCAGCGCGCGGTGGAGGTATTCGGTGAGCGTGGCACCGGGTGCTGTGAACGCGTCTACCTGGCGGTGCGCGGCCTGACCCGGCAGTTGTCCCGCAAGGAGTTGTTCCGCCGCGTCTAGACCGACGGTGTCAGGTTCGGGTGCGGCAGGGGGTCGAGCTGGGGCGGCGGGCGGAAGCCCGTCCATTGTTCGGGGTCGTGGGAGAGCCAGCGCTGGTCGCCCTCGTCGGGGGTCCAGGTGTGGTCCTGGCCGCGGTAGTACAGGAATCCGAGGTCGTGGATCGAGTACATCGGCGCCCCGTGGGCGAGCGCGGTCTTGAGCAGGTGCGCGTCCACCGACCGGGGCACGGCGTGCCAGCCGCCGATCGAGACCATGTCCTCGCGACTCATCAGGATCGTGCCGCCGTGCACCCAGCGCACCCGGGTGCCGCTCGGGGCATTCGTCCAGCGGATGGTGACGTCGGTGCTCTGCAGGTAGGCGAAATAACCGGAGATCCCCACCAGTGCGGCACCGGAGTAGGTGTGGGCCTGGACCAGGTCGGTGACGTGGTGCGGGCCGTACCAGTCGTCGTCGTCCCACTTGGTGATCAGCCGACCGGTACACCGCCTCATCCCGGTGTCCAGGGCGAGGCCGAACAACACCTCGCCGCCGATCTCCACCACCGTGAGCGGACGGTCGAACCCGGCGAGAGCCTCGGTCACCCCCGGCGTCGCGCGGGTGATCCCGTGCAGCACCAACACCGTCTCCAGCTCCGGCCAGTCCTGCCGGGCCAACTGGGCGAGCGCGAACGGCAGGTTCGCCGCCCGGCGGGTGGTGAGCAGCGCGCTGACGCTGGGCGCCCCGGTGGTCGGCTTGCCCAACCGGTGGCCCTGCGCCGCCCAGAAGTTCTGCGGCGCGAACCGGGCCAGGCCCAGCCGACGGGTGGTGATCGACCAGTCCTCGCGCTCGATCGGATCGGTGAGCGTCGCGGGGTCGAGGGCCCGCAGGCGCTGCGCCAATTCGCCGCCGAGTGCGTCGGCCACGGCATCGGGCAGCGTGGCGCAGAGCGTTGGGACCCCGGCGCAGGCCAGTTGGCTGAGCACCCGACCCTGGCCCACGTGGTCGCCGGCATGGTCGGCGATGACCTCAACGGCGCGCACCGGGCGCAGTGCGGCGATGTGGTTCTCGGTCAGCCCGATGCGCAGGTCGCCGGTGATCGGCGCACCCGCGCCGGTGATGCGGAACGAACCGTCCACCGCGGTGGTTTCCAGGCGGGCCACGCCCGCGCCCGCGGTGCGATCGAAACCGGCCGGGGAGATGACCGCCGTGTCCACCGGCGGCAACTGCAGGCCTTCGTCGATGTCGATCCGCACAATGTCAGCGTGCTCCGGGTCGAGCTCCGGCCCGACCAGCACATCGAGGAGCGGGCCCTCTATCGGGTGCCGGATCTTGGTCTTGCGCCCGACCAGGATCGCGGCCGCGTCGCCGGCTGCCCAGGCCAGTGCGTCGGCCGAGGTCAGGCCCAGCCGTAGGCCCGCGGCGGCGACCGTGCCCGGCCGGTAGGGGTTCAGCATCGCGCGAGCCAGATCGTGCACCTTGGTGGATTCGGCCACCCGCAGGACCGCCTTCAGCAGGCCGTCGGGGTGCATGGAGAGGACGCTCAGGGCGACGGCGTGCCGGTACAGCGAGGTGGGCGCGTCCAGGACGTGCGCCCGGTCGGTGTGCAGGGCGACGAGGGTCAGCTGCGGCGCTCGCCCGGCCCGCACCAACCACGGCCGGATGCGGCGCAGCTCGGCCACGGACCCGGCGACCACGGCGACCTCGGCCCATTCCTTGCTGCCGTCCTCACCGCGTAGTTGGCCGACCCGGCTGATGGTCCAGGGTCCCTGGCCGACCGCTGCCCTCGCGTCGGACTCGCTTACCGAGACCAGCACCAGCAAGCCTTCGCCGCCGGTCCCCTCGGTGGGCTTGCTGGGGGAGGGCAGCGGGTGGTGGATGCGCTGCTCGGCCAACCGCCGCGCCTGGCGGCGCAGCCCGGCCACGGTGTCAGACATGGTCCGTTGTGTCGGCATGCGTGCCCGTTCGCCCTCCCCGTCCGGCCGGCCTCCGCAGCACACCCTAGGGTCTGACGGTGACCTGGCTGGTGACCGGCGGGGCCGGGTATATCGGGGCACACGTGGTGCTGGCGTTGCGCGACGCCGGGCACCGGGTGGTGGTGCTCGACGACCTGTCCACCGGCGTGCGCGACCGGGTGCCCGCCGACGTGCCGTTCCTGCAGGCTGACGTTGCCGACGCCGACGCGGTGCGCTCCCTGCTGGCCGAGCACGAGGTGGCCGGTGTGGTGCACGTGGCGGCGAAGAAGTCGGTGCCGGAGTCGGTGGCGCACCCGTTGTCCTACTACCGGGAGAACGTCGGCGGGTTCGGTGCGCTGCTGTCCGCGATGAGCACCGCGAACGTGCGCCGCCTGGTGCTGTCCTCCTCGGCCTCGGTGCTCGGCACTCCGGTGACCGAACCGGTGGACGAGGAAGCCCCGACGCGCCCGGAGAATCCGTACGGTCGCTCCAAGCTGATCTGTGAGTGGATGCTGGCCGATGCCGCGGCGGCCGAGGCGTGGCAGTGGATCAGCCTGCGCTACTTCAACGTGGCCGGGGCGGGTGCCCCGGACCTCGGCGACCGCGGTGGCACCAACCTGATCCCCGCGGTGCTCGCCGCGCTGAGCGCCGGGGAACGGGCCCGGGTATTCGGCGGGGACTGGCCCACCCGGGACGGCACCTGCGTACGCGACTACATCCACGTGGTGGACCTGGCCCGGGCCCACGTGGCCGCCGTGGATCGGTTGACCGGACCGGATCGCTATGGCCGGGTGTTCAACGTGGGCCGGGGCGAGGGCGTCACGGTGCGCGAGGTGCTCGACACTGTCGCCGAAGTGACGGGCACTCAGGTTGGCTGGGACATCGTCGAGCGCCGTCCGGGAGATCCGGCCAGCGTGGTCGGCGCCGTGCACCGGATCGCCGCCGAACTGGGCTGGCGGGCCGAGTTGGACCTGCGCGAGATGATTGCCGACGCCTGGGAGGCGTGGCAGCACCGGCCCTGACGTCTCATCAGTGCTGGTAGACGCGCACCCAGTCCACGGACACACCGGCGTGCGCGTTCTCCGTCTTCAGCTTCGGGATCTCCCAGTTCGAGGTCAGCACGCTGAGTAACAGGAACTCCGGCCGCTGGGATACCCCCACGGTCAACCGTGAGGTCTCCACGCCGTCCAGCCGGAAGATGTACTCGGTGGGTGTCCACTCCACCGAGTAGACGTGGTACCCGTCCGAGGGCAGGGACCCCGAGTGGTACTTGGTGAAGGACTGCGCGCCGCCGGTCTTGACGGGCTTGATCGTGCCGTCGGCCTGCTTCTGCGGCCAGTACACGAAGGCGTGGTAGTCGCCGTTGCCCTCCCCGGCGCCGAAGTCGTCGCCGAAGTACTCGCTGACATCGACCTCCACGCCGGTCTGCGCAGGGTTGTCCGGGGCGGGGTTCGCCGGGCCGACGCCACCGGGCAGCATCCAGAACGAGCCGTGCATACCCTCGGCGTGCTGGTACTTGATCCGGGCCTCGAACTTGCCGTAGGTGAACGACTTGGAGCCCTGGGTGCCGAACTGGGCGTTGTAGTACCGCCCGGTCGGACAGATCTTCGGATCGACGGCCGGGCCGGACGGATCCGGCGCGATGGAGAAGCGCGCGTAGCCGTCCGCCACGGTGGCCATGGCGGGCACCGTGGTGGCGCAAGTGCGCCCGGCCGCCGCGCTGGTGGGGCGGGAGGCCCAGGCGGCATCCAACGTGGTGCCGTTGAACTCGTCGCTCCAGACGAGCTTCCACGCCGTGCTGGGATCCGCGGTCGCACCCGCACTCGGATCCGCGCTGGCCTCCGGCGGGACGGTGGAGGCGGGGGAGGCCTGCGGCGGTGCGACCGGCCCGGCGGCCACGGTGTTGCCGCCACAGGCCGTCAGGCCCGCCAACGTCAGAGCCGCCAGTGCCGGTGCTGCGATTCGTACCGAGCGCATTGCCCACCCCCGTCACATCATGTCGCGGACTACTTCTGGGACACGCGCACCCAGTCGACCTTCATGGACGCGGGCAGGCTGCTGCTCTTCATCTTGGGCAGCTCCCAGTCCGAGGTAAGAATGCTCAGCAGCAGCGATTCCGGGCGGTGCGAGATGCCCACGGTGATCTTCGCGGTCTGCTTGCCGTCCACCGAGAAGATGTAGGCCGACGGCGTCCACTCCACCGCGTAGGTGTGGTAGCCGGCGGAGAACTTCTTCTTGCCGATGGCCTTGCTCGCCTTGGCCGTATTGCCCTCGGTCTTCACCGCCGGGCCCGACTTCTTCGGCCAGTAGACGTAGCTGTACAACGCGCCCTTCGGATTGCCCTTCTTGGTGAAGGCGTCACCGAAGAACTCGGCGACATCGACCTCCGTGCCGCGGTAGCCGGGCAGGTCGCTCGACGACACGCCCGACGGGACGCTGCCGCCGGGGAGCATCCAGAACGCCGCGTGCATGCCCTGCGGGCTCTGCATTTTGATCCGGGCCTCGAACTTGCCGTACAGGAATGACTGGGGCGACACGACCTGGCTGTTCAGGTAGGACGTCGGGCAGGCCGTGGTCTTCGTCTTCGACTTGTCCACCACGGCGGCGAAGGAGGCCACGCCGCCCTTCACGGTGGTCATCTTCGGCGACACCGTGGCGCAGCCGCGGCCGGCGGCCGCGCTGGTCGGGTGCAGCAGCCATTTGGCCGAGGACAGCGCGTTGCCGTCGAAGTCGTCGTGCCACACCACGTGATAGCTGCTCGACGCGGTGCTGCTGGCGGCCGTGGCCCCGTCCGGCCGCGCGGCCACCAGCGTTACCGCACCGACACCGACGGCCACCGCTGTCGCGGCCCCCACCCATTTCAACGTCACTGTGCGACCCTCCCATGGTCAAGATCTCGTCCGCCACGATAAGGGCGGGCCCGGTCGCCGGATGTTCTTTCGACGTTCCGCGGCCGAGGTGTGATCCCGGGAGTTTTGGCGGATGGGCGCGGATCAGGACAATCCGCGGGCAGCGCGCAGTCGCAGTGCGGTGTCCAGTAGCTGTCGGGCGCGCACGTCGAACGAGTGCTCCGCTGCCATCCGCGCCGCCACGGCGCGGCGCTCGGCGTCGTCCCCGAACACGGCGTCGAGGTCCGGTGCGCCGGCCAACCGCGCCAGCTCCGCGGCCGAGCCCGCGACCTGGACCGACCGGCCGAACAAGCCCTCGATGCCGAGTACTCCATCGGTGATCACCCGGGCGCCGCAGGCGGCGGCATCGAACAGCCGGTTGGAGACGAATCCGGTGGCCCGCATGTCTTCCCAGTGGTCGTTGAGCACCACGCCGGCGGATCGGTAGGCCGAGCCCAACAGCTCGTGCGGGAGTGACGCAGAACGGATGTACTGACGGGGTATCAGATCGTCCCATTCCGCTCCATAGACCGATAGCGGGAGGTCCGCCGCGATCGCCGCGGCGACCATGGGGCGCAACACCTTGCGTGAGTTGCCGACGAACAGGACGGGGTCGCCCTGGTCGGGCAGGGCGCGGTCGGGATGGAACAGACTCGGGTCGGTGGCCTGGAGCAGGGGGCGTACCTCAATGCCCCACCGGTGCGAGGTCTGCGCGGCCCAGGAGATTGAGGCGGCGAACACCCCGTCATAGGCGGCAGCCTCCTCCCGACCGAACAGTTCCGGGTGGGAGATCAGCCAGAGCAGGTTCAGCTGACCGACCTTGGGTTGATAGGCCGTCAACCCACGCAGACACAGCACTACCTCGTCATGCGCACCCGTTGCGCGGTCGTGGGCGTCGCGGCGATCGATCGACACGTGCTGCCCCGCGGCGCGTAGCGCCTCGGCCAGCAGCCCGGCGAAGTGGGTATCGCCCCACCGGTCGCCCCAGCTGCCCGAGGTGGCCGCGGTCTTGATCGCCCACCGCAGGCAGGGTGGGTGTTGGGTGACCAGCGGCCGACGCCACTGACCGTCGGGGAATCCGACGGCCCGGCACAGCGCCCCGAGGTCGTCGCCACCCGGTGTGAAGGTCCCCGCGGGGTCCGGGGGTGGTTCGGGCACGATGACCCGGGATTGCGGGACCACGGCGAGGCGGCCCGGCCGCGCCCGGCGCAGCCGCGCGCAGAAGTCGATGTCGGCGTCGACGTCGGGGCGCTGTTCGTCGAACCCGCCCAGCGCGACCAGGTCGGCGCGGCGCACGGCCAACGCGCCCCGGGTCAGCGCGGGCAGGTCGGCACGGTCCAAGCCGGTCGCGTCCTCGGGCGGGAAACCCGCCAACACCCGATGAGTCATGCCACCGGCGGTGACGGCCAGGCCGGCGGAGCACACCGTCTCGTCCGGGTGTAACAGCAGCGACTGTGCCGCCGCCACGGTGGGGTCCAGCAGTGCAGCGACGAGCGGCGCCAGCCAGTCGGTCCGCACCTCGCAGCGACCATCCAGGAAGATCACCGCATCACTGCGTGCTGCGGTTGCGGCCCTGTTGTCCGCCCGCGCCGCGCTCACCCGGTTGGGAATGTGCACCACCGACAGACCGGGGAACCGCTTGGGCAGCAGGTCCAGTGCCTCGGCCGTCCGGGTGCCGCAGCCGTTGTCGATCACCACGATCGCCACACTGAGCGGGCAGTCGGCGAGGGTCGCCTGGATGTGCTCCACCGCTACGGCGGTCCGGCGGTGGCCGCTGGTGGTCTGCAGTACCAGGGTGATGTCTGCGGGCGCGGGGATCGCACGGTCCGCGGACGGCCGGGCCAACCGGCGGCGCAACCGCTCCGGGAATCCGCCGCGTGCCACGGGTCAGGAGCATAGGCGCCGGTTTGCCCCGTAGGCTGACGGCTTCGGCCGGCTGTCCCCGCAGGCTGATGCCGAGTCGGCTACTCGTCGCGCCGGACGCGGTTGAGAAGACGTCTGCCGCGGCGGCGCAAAGCGCGAACCTCCCTGGCAGGCGAAGCAAGCAGGCGTCCGATCCGCAACGCCCGGGAGGCTTCGAGACGGGCCAGCTTGGCCTTTGTCTGTTTGGCCTGGTGCCGCAGCTTGTCCGCGTTGGCACGAGATGAGCGAAGCGCCGCCTCAGTCTTGGCCAGTTCCCGCGCAGCCCTGCGCGCGAGGCGCCGCTCGAAGGTGATTTGGCTGCGGAGTACGTCATTTGCCGCGGAGAGCTCCTCGAAACGCGTCACGCTGCCCTGCAGTCCGCCAGGGACATCCCACAACCGCGGACCTGTGACCAGATCTCCCTGGGCGTCGAGCTCAGCACTCAGATCAGCGGTGGGATGGTCGATCACGATGTGTTGCAGAGCAGCCTCGGCATGCATCAATTCGGTCCAACGTCGCTGCGCCACTTCCGCCAGGCCAAGCGGCTCGCACAGCCGCACCATGACCTGTCGCACGTCTGCGTTTGCGCCATAAGGGTGGGCGGATCGACCCGTGACCACTTCGCGCGCGAACAGGAACAGTGCTCGTAGCGCGGCCAGCTCCCCGTCGACGCCTGTCGCCGCGCGCCATTCGTCGTCAACCTGGGTCGGCGACCCGTTCGGGGTGAGGATCCAGTTGCCCGGGTGGGAATCCAGTCGGTCCGGCGGCCACATCGCCACGCCAGGTTGGGTCAGGAACGGATGGGGTTCGAAATCATCCGGAGTCGATGTCGTGCCCCGTCCGGCGGCGCTGTGCCATAGGGCCAACAGTCGGTGCAGCTCGGCCTCGTCGCCTTCGTGCAGGGCATCGAGCAACAAGGTGTCCATCGGTTGGCCGGGGAGGAGGGTGGAATCGGCGTCGAGGTGCTGGGTCAACCAACCGACAGTCGTGCTGCGACCCCCACCCAACGTGTGCAACCGAAGGTCGCGGGTCAACGCCCGCGTCCGGCGGAAGTTGGCCAGTCGGCCATTGTTGATCATCCAGCCGAGGTCGTCGCGGGTGTGCGCCGCGACCGCTTCTGGGCTGCGGCCACAGACCACGAAGAAGCATGGAGCGGTGGAAAGCCCAAGGCCCTCTTCGATCAGCCGTCGCTGCAATCGTCGCCCGGAGACCAGGGCCTCGTTACCTCGGAATGCACCGTCGAAGGGGTCCCGGACCAACTTGTCGACCAGATCGGCGGCGTCGGGGCGGGTGAATATGTCGGCGTCGAGCACTACTCGCGGCAACTTGTAGTCGGGGTACGGGACGAACCACCTCAGCGTGGTCAGACCCTCGTCGCCGAGCATCGCCGTCAGCTTCCGGGTCGACCATGTTCGAGGCCCACGGCGGTGCAGAGGGTAATCGGCCATGCCGACCCACGGCGTGTCGTGATGGTCCTCGTGGCGTCCGACGAGATAACCGAGCCCCAGCTGGTTCTCGATGGCGATCGCGACAACCCCGTTCGGTGCGAGCGCATTGGTGGCGGCCTTCAACAGCCGCGCCGGGCCGGCCTCGTCGTCCTTGGCGGCGTACTCCAGCAGCCCGCAGATCAGCACCACGTCGAGGTCGGAGTATCCCTCGATGGTCGTCTCCGCGCGCCCGTCCACGATCTCGACGTTGGGCAGGTCGGCACACCGCACGCGGGCCGCAGCGGCCCGCGAGCGCACACCCTCGATGCCGACCACCGAGGCGCCGGACTCGCCCAGCGCGCGGCACATCACCCCGGATCCGCAACCGAGGTCCGCCACCCGCGTGCTCGCGGCCACCCGCAGCGGCGTGATCAGTCCGAGCCGCTGCGGGGAGAAGTGGTAGTTCATCTCCCAGCTCACGTGCATGCGTTGGGCCAATTCGTCCGACCCGGCGCTACGGTCGGCCGCCGCACTCAACGTGGCCAGTACCGCGTCCTCGGCGCCGTCGGCGTAGTGAACCGCGTCGTTGCCCTCGGCCGGCGTGAGTTGTTCGGCCATCGTGGCTCCCTCGGGCTCCGTACCGCCGCCGAGCGGATGCTGCTGCGGTTGCGGTGCGCCGACCATCACGGTGAGCCACTCGCGGGCGTGCTGGGCAGTAATCATGCGTTCGGACAGGACGTGCGCGCGGGCCGCTTCGGCCCGCTTCCGAGCCGCCGAAAGATCACCCAGGACCTCGGACAGTGCGTCCGCCCACGCGGATGGTTCGTTCGCGGTCAGCCGGGCCAGATGTTCCGCGCCGCGATACGGTCCCGCGTCCGATGCCACCGTCGGCAGACCGAGCAGCGCGTACTCGAGGAGCTTGAGGTCGCTCTTACCGGCGTTGAACCGGCTGTCGAGCAGAGGGGCGATGGCGGCATCCCAGCGCCCGCGATGGCCGCGCAGCCAGACGACGAACTCCGGGTAGTTGCTCAGATATCGGGGGACATGTAGCCGCGAGATCCATTCGTCGTCCTCGAAGCTCTCGGCCACGCCGATCACTTCGAGGGTGACCTCGGTGCCGATGCGGGCGGCCACCTCGTCCAGCGCCGGTCGGACCAGCAGCAGGTCTTCCAGATGGGTTGTGGTGCCCATGTACAGCACCCGGACGCCTTTGCGACGAGGTGGGGTGTGGGTGGGGACCTCTGATGTCCAGAGCCTCGGATTGAGGCGGTTGGGCAGGACCACTGGTTGGTGCCGACACAGCGCCGCGACCCGTTCGGCCAGCACGTCGGTACTCACCAGGACGGTGTCGGCGGCCCGCAGGCGGGAGGTCAGTTCCCGGCCCAACCGAGCGAATTCCTGTTCGCCGAGCTTGGATTTCTCGAGGGCATCGGGGTCGAAGAGGTCGTCGTCCAGGTCGATCACGAGTCGAACACGACTCTTTCGCACGGCGGCGAGCAGTGGCTCCGCATCCGGCCCTATCAGGCGCTCCTGCACCAGCAGGACGTCCAGTTCCCGCAGCGCGTCGAAGTGCAGGATCTCCGGCATGAAAACCTGGCGGATAGTCACACCGGCGGGATCGGTGTAAGCGACCCGGCCGAGCACGCGGATGTGTTCGCAGCTGCCGTGTCTGTCCCGATGACCCTTCATCAGATATCCGACGCGGGGCGGGCTTCCCTTCCGGTGGATGACGCCGTCGTAACAGCTGCGGTGACGTTCGGCCGCGACCGCCATCGGGAGCACAGGGTGACGCGACACCTCGGCACGCAGGCGGCGCATCAAGTCCGGATTGGCGGCAATCGCTTGCAGCCGCGTCGCGATCGGCTGAGGATCCCGCGCGCTGATGCCGCCGCCGAGCGATGCGATTCGCGCGGCGGTCGCGCCACTCCCGACGGCCACCACGGGCAACTGCAGGCCCCAGAACATTGCGGCTTGCGGCGCATGGGTGGCCCCCTCCGGATCGACGACCAGACCCAGGTCGGGGTCGATCTCGGTGAGCAACTGACGCATGGCCCCGGGTTCGCGTAGCCGGTGGGCGATGACTGCCGTTCCGCCGTCGACCTCGGTCTGCGCAATCAGGTGGAACTCGACCGAGGGGCCGGTGTGCTCGGCCAGCGTGCGAATCACTTCCGCCACCCGGGGATCACCATCAGCCAGGGCGATCACCCGAAGGGGGCCGAAGCTGCGGGCTCGGTGTTGGCGCACCGGCCGCAGGAAGTCCACCGGCGGCGGCTGATCGATCGCCCAGACCGAGGACGGGTCTATGCCCGCCCGCAGGATCAACTCATCTGACGTAGCGGCGGGGAGGACCATCGCCTCCGCCTGGCTGACCGGGTGCGGGGCGTCGTTCAGCATGGAACCGGTCACTACTCGTCGGACGCCGACGCCGCCGGCTACGCCGAGCACCGAAGGGGCCGCGAGCGACGTATTGTCGACCTGCACCAGGTCGACACCGAGGTTGACCATGACGGTGGCCAACGCGTGACGTCGATCCTGGCCCCGATACGCGAGGAGATCGTCGCGGTTGTACCAGAGCGCCCGCCACAGGTCGAAGCCCGCGTCGTGCAGTTCGACCACGAACGACTCCTGGACGTGGCTGAGCGAGGCGGGGAGGCTGTCGGCATCCGGACGACGAGCTTCGCCATCCACCGCGTACAGCCGGCGGGGCGGAATAGCCGCCCGGGATTGCAGATCCGCGAGGACGGCCACGGCCGCGTCCGGACTCTCGTCGGATTGGCGCGCCCGCAGGTCGCCCCGCTCGCTGCGCTCGGTGATCGTGAGCACCCGGGGACTGCGCACCGATCGCAGCCCGCGCCGACTGCCTGCGATCCGGACGTCCTCCGCGGACAACGCGGTCGCACCCACATCAGCCCGGGCGGCCTGGATTCCCGCCGCGGTGAGCAACACGCAGCCCCGGCCGAGGACGGCGGCCTCGCTGACCGATGCGCGGGGCGCCCGAGCGAAGGCCCGGGCGATCTCGGTGTCGGTCAGCTGTGGGCACGCGAGAAGTTCGGAGCGCGCGAGCACCTGCGCGCTGACCGCGGCCAGGTTCGGCAGGCCGCGAGCGACCCGGCCGAGTTCCGCCAACCAGCCGGGGCCGACCACCATGTCCCCATCGAGCACCACCACATCCGCGCCCGGCGCTGTCGCGGCCACCGCGGCCAAACACCGCGCATGCCCGATCGGGCGCTGGTGCCGAATGAACTCCACGCCGGTGCTGGGGAAGTCCGGCACCCACGCGGCGCCCCCGGTGCCGTCATCCACGATGACGATCCGGTGCGCCGGCGATCGCGCCACGGCCGCGGCGAGGGTCTGTCGATCGCCCGGGCACTGCTCGTCGAGGATGATCGCGACGACAAGGCCCGGATGCGTCGGCCTGGCATCCAGCAGCATCGCCAGGTCCAAGCCGGTGTCCGCGATCAGTGCGGCGCCTTCAGGCGTCGACGCGCGCCATTCGCCGGGCGCCGTCAACGATTGATCCCTGCACGTGGCTTCGGCGCCGTGACCTGTCGGGCTCGGCGCAGCACTCGACGCGCGAGTCGACGGGCTTGTCGCTGCCAGCGGGGCGACCGAGCGGCGGCGCTCGCCGATGCGGGTTGCTTCCCCTTGGCGGGTTTCGAGGGCTTCTTGGTCGATGCGGGAGCGGATCGTCCCTCGAGCCGTTCGATCCGTGCCTGCGCCTTCGTCAACGCACGCTCGGCCTTGGCCTTCTCCCGCCGCGCGTCGCGCAGATCCTGCGCCAGGGTCCCGTTTCGTTCGGCGCGTTCCGCCGCGAGGGCCCGGTATTGATCGAGCGTCTGGACCGGAGCGTCGGGAACCTGCACCGGCTCGGCGTAAAGGTCGTGCAGATCAAAGGCCGCGACCACCGCTTCATAGGACTGCCGGTACGACCCGGACAGGCTGGTCCAGGGCACCGGTCGGCGGAACAGGGTGATCAGTTCGTGATCGGCCTTCTTACGGCGCAGTTGCACTTCGACGCGGGACGAGTGCAGCGAGGCGAACTGATCGAAGACCGAGTCGACGGCGAACGCGCCGCTGAGACCGGTCTTCGAGACCTCCAGGGTCGAACCGTCCCGCGGCGGGTCATGCCGCAGGTCGAGCGCGCTGGTGTTGTCGTTGCCCAACCAGAATCCGCGACGCACGGTCAGACCGATGGCGGCAGCGAATGATCGCGCCAGCGTCTCGTCGGACAGGTTCTTGTACATGGTCATCAGCGCATTGCGCTCGCACAGATATTGGTGATACCAGCTGGGCACCTTGCCGATCGAGCCGTGATGGCGGTGGTAGACCACGGAGGTCGGTACATAGCGGACCCGGTGACCCATGAGATTCAGTCGCCAACCGAAGTCGACGTCCTCGAAGAACATGAAGTAGCGGTCGTCGAACCCGCCGGTCTCGCGAAACAAGTCGGCCCGTACGATCATCGCTCCGCCACAGGCGAACAGCATGTCGCGAGGCTCATCCCAAGCCCCGTCGTCGGTTGATTCGAATGCCGGCTGGAAGCCGTGGCCGTTCCAGGCCATGCCACCGTCAACGAAGTCGATAAGTGTGCCATCCCAGCTGAGCATCTTGGAGGCCACGCATCCGACCGTTGAATCTTGTTCCAATGCACCCACCGCGGCTGTTAGCCAGCCCGGGTCCGGGCGCGCGTCGTTGTTCAAAAACGCGATGTACTCCCCGCTTGACCGGGCCACACCCTGCCAGCAGCCACCGGTGAAGCCGCTATTTGTCGTCGACTCGATGAGGGTGACCTCGGGGCAGGCGGTCCGGATCTGCTCCACACTGCCGTCGCGGGAGTCGTTGTCCACACAGATAATTTCGAGCCGCTCGGCCGGCCAATCGAGTTCCGCCAGCGCGTTCAGGCAGGTGATGGTGTGCTCGGCGCCCTTGTAATTGATCGTGACCACGGTCACCACACCGGCCCGGGATCCGGATTCGGTGCGAGGTTCGGTGTCGGGTTCGAGCATCCAGCCCTCCGCGTTCAGGTCCCACCCGTGCTCGACGATGAACTGTCGGGCACCATCTCCGGCGAGATTATCCGGGACGGGCCTCCCCCACGGGTACGGGTCCGAGCATGCGGCGTTGCTCACGCCGTACCCTGGACGCCTTTATGGCCCGCTATCGGAGGCTTCGTGTCCTCGAGTCGGACTGGCAATCTTGCCGGGATCCGAGCGGCCGCATGACCGTCGACGTGCACGCGGTGGCCGCGCATCTGGCGGCCCAACATCGCAGCAACTGCGTCATCGACATCGGGTGCGTTGCTCCGGAGCAGCTGCGTGCCTACCGGGGGGAATTCTTCGTGGTGGAGGTGGCGCCGGCCCGCGCGGACCTGCAGGCCCTGACGGATGATCAGGTGATCAACTCGGTGGTCGTGTGCTGCGGGGGCATCGACTTGCTGACCGATCCCGACCCCCTGTTGGTCGAGCTCGTCCGGCTGCGGGAGCGGGCGGCAGCCCTGGTGCTCACCGTGTCGGGTGCCGAGCACCTGACGATGTTCACCAACCTGTTGACTGCGGCGGGGTTGCCGCCGGCGTTTGTCGGGTTGACCCGAACCGACTCCCAGACCGGAGCCAAAGAGGCGGTCCTGGCGATCATTGAGGGCGCCGGGACGCCCGCCCTGGAGCCCGCGCCTGCCGGGTTCCGGGTGGCGGCGGTGCTCACCGGATACAACGAGTGGGACGTCCTGCCGTTCACGCTGCGCCGTCTGCTCGCGGACGGGCTTGAGGTTGTCTACGTCGACAACTGGTCGACGGACGGTTCCCTGGAGGCGGTGCGGGCGGAGTTCGGTGACGCGGTGCGCAGCATGCGGTACCCCGACACGCTCCCGGAACGGACGGAGTGGGCAGATCTGTTGGTGCATGGAGAACGCCAAGCAGTCTCCACCGGGGCGGACTGGCTCATTCACTACGATGCCGATGAGATCCGGGAATCACCCTGGCCAGGCCTGGGACTGCGGGACGCCCTGTGGAACGTCCAACTGCGCGGTTTCAACGCGGTCAACTTCCGCGTGCTGGTGTTCCGGCCCACGACGCCCGACGACATCCCCGACGGGATCGACCCGACGAGTGTGCTCACGCACTGGGACCACCTCCGTCGTCCCTCGGCGCTGGTGCAGCTCAAGGCCTGGCGCAACACTGGTGCGTCGGTGGACCTGGCGGAGACCGGCGGACATGCGGTGTCATTCCCTGACCGCGCGATCTTCCCGTACGACTTCCTGCTTCGGCACTATCCGCTGCGCTCACCGGCGCACGGCCGCCGGAAGGTGTTCGACGAGCGCCGGTCGCGCTGGTCGACGCAAGAGACCGAGGGACGTGGGTGGCATCGCCACTACGACCATCTTGAGCCGACTGATCCGTTCGTGTGGGACCCGTCCGAACTGCACGTGTGGGACCCGCAGGTCTTCGCCCGAGACTGCCTGACCGAACGTCTGTTCGGCATCGGAATTGAACCCGACGATGCGCCCGATCGTTTACCCCAAGTAATCAATCCGCCCACGGCATTCCGGGCCGAGTTGGTTCGCGTGAGTGGTGCGCTGCGGGACCGCGAAGCCCGATTGGCGGCCTGCCAACAACAGCGTGCCGCGGACCGACGCAAGCTGGCCACCGCGCGCAAGCGGTTGATCGCGAGCCGGCAAACGGTGCAGGAGATCACCCAGTCGACGTCCTGGCGCTGGACGGCACCGTTGCGTGGGGCGAGAGCCCGGTTCACCCGTCGGCGGTCATCCGGGTCGCGGTAAGCACCGATTTGCCGGCCCACGCACAGCCGACCTCATCCACTCGTATGACCCGACACCGGCCGTACGTGCCAAAACCCTGACCAACGGGTTCCGTGACATGCCCGTGACCGTCCAAACCCTGCGACGAGACGCGGGGGGCGAAACGTGGTGGTCGGGCGGACGCTGCTGTCGGCGGCGGTGGCGACAGCCGTGGTCGGCGCCGTGTTCGAGGCGCCCTCCGCGGGCGCTTCGCAGGCGCCAACCGGGACCGTGTTGGAACTGGCCGCGGCGCCGATTTCCCAGTCGCGCGCGGGGGTCCAGGATCTGACGCCGGGCGTTGCCACCTTCGTGCCGGTCCGCCCGGGCGCACCGGTAGCCATCCAACGCAAGTTGTCCAATGGACGGTGGCAGGACGAGGTCACCGGTAAGCAGGACAGCAAGGGTGAGTTCTCGTTTGCGGTCGACGCGGCAGACGGGAAGAAGGCGTACACCTTCCGCGCCGAAACCGTCTCGGGTCGCGGGGCGTTGATCATTTCCGGAGAGGCCCGATCGGCGAACTGGGGCAGCGCCTGGGCGGAGGAATTTACCGGGACCGACGATGTTGGTGCGTTCGCCAATCGGGCCAACGGCCACGCCGGATCGTCTACCTGCTCGATGGTGGATCCGAGCATGACGCACAGGACCGGCACCGCGCTGCAGTTGCGGGTC
>DASQPJ010000104.1:0-20192 GCA_035644015.1 Sporichthyaceae bacterium | reverse complement strand
AACTCCAGCCGGGCCCGCGGCTCCAGCCCGGTGGTCGGTTCGTCCAGGAACAACACCTGTGGGCGGGCGACCAACGTGGCGGCCAGATCAAGGCGCCGACGCATGCCGCCGGAATAATGCTCGGCGCGCTTCTTGGCGGCCTCGGCGAGCGAGAACTGGGCGAGCAGTTCGGTCGCCCGGGCCTTGGCGGCGCGGCGTCCCAGATGGTGCAGCTCGCCGATCATCACGAGGTTCTCGTAGCCGGTGAGCTTGCCGTCCACGGTGGCGTCCTGCGCGGCCAGGCCGAGCACACCACGCACCCCGATCGGATCGGCGACCACGTCGATGCCGGCCACCCGGGCGGTGCCCGCGTCGGCCACCGTCAGCGTGGTCAGAATGCGCACCGCGGTGGTCTTGCCCGCGCCGTTGGGGCCGAGCAAACCGCACACCCGACCCCGCGGCACCGACAGGTCCACGCCCTCCAGTGCGAGTTTGTCCCCGTAGCGCTTGACCAGCCCGTGCGCCTCGATCGCCAGATCCCCGGTGGTCATCGGATGAGGAAAACACACCCTCGTCCGCCACACCAAACGATTACCGGTCCCAGACGGTTACCTGGCGGTGCGTCGTTGCGGTGCTCGCCCCGGCGGCTGACGCGGCGTCGGTTGCTCGGCAATTACAGGAATCTGACGGGTCACGGTCTGCTTCGGCCCCACGTACAGGACCTCCCCGTGATGAGTGAGCTCGATGCCTCGCTCCTCATCGAGCACCGTGTAGGCCGCGGCCTCCGGACCGATTTCCACGCGCAAGCGAGCGCCGCGGTAGAGCAACGAGAACCCCAACCCGCGCAGGCCGCTCGGTAACCGCGGGGCGAAGGCCAGGTGCTCGCCGTGGTCGCGCAATCCACCGAAACCGGCCACCAGCGCGAGCCAGGTACCTGCCAGCGAGGCCAGGTGCAGGCCGTCACGGGTGTTGTGCCCGAGATCCCGCAGGTCCATCAACGCGGCCTCGGCGGCGTAGTCCAGGGCCAGGTCCAGATGTCCGACCTCGGCCGCCAACACCGCTTGGGTGGCCGCGGACAATGAGGAGTCACGCACCGTCAATTCCTCGTAGTAGTCGAAGTTGCGCCGCTTCTGGTCCGGGTCGAAGGCGTGCCCGCGCAGGTGCATGGCCAGCACCAGGTCTGCCTGCTTGACCACCTGCTTGCGGTACAGGTCGAAGTACGGCACGTGCAACAGCAACGGGTAGGGGTCATCGGGCAACGTGGTGAAATCCAGCCGGTCGTGTCGGGTGAAGTTCTCGGCCTGCGGATGCACGCCCAGCTCGTCATCGAAGGGGATCAGCACCGTGTCCGCGGCCCACCACCAGGCAGCGATCTCCGCCGCGGTGACGCCCAATTCGGCGGCGGCGTGCCCGTGGCGTTCGGCGGTTGCCGCAGCGGCCCGCAAATTATGTTGGGCCATCAGATTCGTGAACACATTGTTGTCCGCGACCGCGCTGTACTCGTCGGGCCCGGTAACCCCGTCGATCCGGAACGCCCCGTCGTTGTCGTGATGGCCGAGGCAGGACCACAACCGCGCGGTCTCCACCAGGATCGCCAAGCCGGTGGTGCGCGCGAACTCCTCGTCGCCGGTGGCCTTGATGTAGCGCACCACCGCGTCGGCGATGTCGGCGTTGATGTGGAACGCGGCCGTGCCGCCCGGCCAGTACGCGGAGCATTCCGCGCCGGTGATGGTGCGCCAGGGGAACGCCGCACCACGCAGCCCCAAGTTGGCCGCGCGGTCGCGCGCTTGGGGCAGGCAGGACTCCCGCCAACGCAGTTCGTCGGCGGCCGCGTGCGGGGTGGTGTACGTGAGCACCGGTAGCAGGAACGTCTCGGTGTCCCAGAAGCAGTGCCCGTCATAACCGGTGCCGGTCAGCCCCTTCGCGGGCACCGGGCGACGCTCGGCCCGGGTGCTCGCGCAGTGCACCTGGAACAAGGCGAAGCGCACCGCCTGCTGCAGTTCCGGGTCGCCGTCCACCTGCACATCGGCGCGGTCCCAAAAGTTGGCCAGCGCGTCGGCCTGCTCCGCCAGCAGCCCCTTCCAGCCGCCGGAGCGAGCGGCAGTCAGCGCCGCCTCCACCTGGTCCCGCACCGCGGCCGGCGACCGGCGCGCCGACCAGCCGTAGGCCAGGTACTTGGTCAGCCGCAGCCGCTCGCCGGGGTCCAGGTGGGCGACCACCGTCACCCGACCCAGGTCCCCGCCGGCCTCCACCCGGCTGGTCGTACCCGGCGGCCCATCGACCTCGTGGTCCATCGCCGCGGCCATGCGCAGCCCACTGCGCCGGGTGGCGTGCAGCAGGGTGACCCGCAGGTCGTGCACGAAAGCGTCCTCGGCCACCAGCGGCGCTTGTAGCTGCGCGGCCACCCGCGGGTCACCACTGCGTGCAGGTTGGTCCTCGTTGGCCACCAGTTCCGACTGCACCACCACCTGCACGTTGGCGTCCACCGGCTCGATCTCCAGCCGGATCGCGGCAATCGACCGTTGCGTCAGCGACACGATCCGCCGGCTGCGCAACCGGATGCGGGCCCCGGACGGTGAGGTCCAGTCGGCGCTGCGATACAGCACCCCGGTGCGCAGGTCCAACCAGCGCTGGTGGTCGTGCAGGTCCCCGTAGCGGACGTCGAACGGCTCGTCGTCAATGAGCACCCGAATCAGCTTGCCGTTGGTGACATTCACGATGCTCTGCCCGTCCTCCGGATAGCCGTAGCCGGCCTCGGCGTAGGGCAACGAGCGCAGCTCGTGGAAGGAGTTCAGATAGGTACCGGGCGCGCCGTACGGCTCACCCTCGTCGAGATTGCCGCGCAATCCCAGGTGCCCGTTGGACAACGCGAACAGCGACTCGGCCTGGGCCAGCAGCCCCAGATCCAGCCTCGTCTCGCGCAGTGCCCATTCCTCAACCGGGTAGGCGTCCTGGTGGATCACTTCGGTTCAACACAGGACAGAAGCTCGGACAGGTCGCCGACCACCAGGTCCGCGCCCGCGGCCTTCAGTGCCGCGGCCTGCCCGGCCCGGTCCACCCCGACCACATAGCCGAATTTGCCGGCTCGACCCGCGGACACCCCGGCCAGCGCGTCCTCGAATACCGCCGCCGCGGCGGGTTCCACGCCGAGTGCGGCCGCGCCTGCCCAGAAGGTGTCCGGGGCGGGCTTGCCGGCCAGGTTGCGCTCCTTGGCCACCACGCCGTCGATGCGGGCATCGAACAGATCCGCGATGCCGGCCGTGGCCAGCACCCGCACGGCGTTGGCGCTGGAGGTGACCACCGCGGTGCGCAGGCCGTGCGCCCGGGCCGCCCGCACGTAGCGCACCGAACCGTCGTACACCGCCACCCCGCGGGTCTGGATCAGCTCGGCGACCAGGTCGTTCTTGCGGTTGCTCAACCCCCACACGGTGTGCCGGGTCGGCAGGTCGAACGCGTCGCCCTCGGGCAGGTGCAGATCCCGGGAGGCGAGGAAGTCCCGGGTGCCGGCCAGTCGCGGTTTGCCGTCCACGAAACGTGCATAGTCATGCGCGGTGAACGGCACGAATTCGGTGCCGTCCTGCTCGGCGCGGAACTTGAGGAACTCGTCGAAGGCCTGTTTCCAGGCCTGCTCGTGCAGTTCCGCGGTCCGGGTGAGCACGCCGTCCAGATCGAACAGGCAGGCCCGCACAGTGCTCGGCAGCCCACCGAAGCCAACGGTCGGCGGACGTTGGGTGCTGGTCGCCACGCGGGCCCCCTCTCTCGTTTGCACAGTCCAGCGCGCCCCTACCCGCTGGCCGGGCGCGCATGCGGTGGCGACGGCCGGCAGGATCGCGCAATGCAGGCATGGCAGGTCACCGGTAATGGCGTCATCGCCGAGGTCATGGCGCTCAACGAGACTGCGGTCCCCGAGCCGGGGCCGGGGCAGATCCTGGTGCGGGTGCGGGCCACGGCGGCGAACTTCCCGGACGTGCTGATGATTCACGGCGGTTACCAGGAGCGGCCGGATTTCCCGTTTACCCCGGGTGTGGAGCTGTGCGGCGACGTTGTCGCGTTGGGCCCCGGCGTGACCGGGCACGCGATCGGCGACCGGGTGATGGGCACCACGCTGCTGCCGCACGGCGGGTACGCGGAGTTCGCGATCATCGACGCGTCGTTCACCTACCCGGTGCCCGCGGGGCTGGACGACGCCGAAGCCGCCGGTTTTCTGATTGCCTATCAGACGAGCTGGTTCGCCCTGCACCGCCGGACCACCCTGCAGGCCGGCGAGACGCTGCTGGTGCAGGCCGCGGTCGGCGGCGTGGGCAGCGCCGCCGTGCAGCTGGGCAAGGCGGCGGGCGCGCGGGTGATCGCCGTGGTCGGCGGGCCGGATAAGGCGAAGGTCGCCGCGGACCTCGGCGCGGACGTGGTCATCGACCGGAAGTCCGAAGACGTGGTGGCCGCGGTGAAGGCCGCCGCACCCAAGGGCGTGGACGTCGTGTACGACCCGGTCGGCGGCGCCGCGTACCAACAGGCCATCAAGTGCATCGGCTTCGAGGGTCGGATCCTGGTCATCGGCTTCGCCGGTGGCGAGATCCCGCAAGCCGCGCTGAACCACGTGCTCGTGAAGAACTACTCGGTGATCGGGCTGCACTGGGGCCTGTACCGGCAGCGCAAGCCGTCGGTGATCGAGGAGTGCCAGGCGGCGCTGGTGCCGCTGGCTGAATCCGGCGCCATCAAGCCGTTGGTCGGCGAGCGGCACTCGCTGGCCGAGGTGCCCGCGGCGCTGCAGCGCCTGGCCGACGGGACCACCGTGGGCCGGGTCGTGTACGTCGCCGAGCAACAACACACGGACTGAGCGGCCGGGCCTCACCCGCTCGCGATCAGCATGTGGGCGTCGGGTGCTGGAGCCGATGAGAATGGGCCGCGATGCACGAAAAGCATCATCGATTGATGCGCTAACTGATGCTAACGTTGGTCCCATGCGAACCACGTTGGTGCTGGATGACGAGCTTCTCGATGAGGCCCAGCGGCTGACCGGTATCACCGAGAAGACGGCGTTGGTCAGGGAAGCGATGCGTGCGCTGGTTGAGCGCGAAAGCTCGCGGCGCCTCGCCGCGCTGGGCGGTAGCGACCCTGATGCGAAGGCGCCGCCGCGGCGGAGGTCGTGAACCGCGTCCTGGTCGATACGTCGGTCTGGGTCGATCATTTCCGGTGGCCCGAGCCCGTACTCGTGGACCTGCTGAACGATGTGCAGGTACTTGGCCATCCCTGGGTGCATGGCGAGATCGCCCTGGGCACGCCGCCGAATCGGGCGCAGACCTTGCGGCTGTTGGCGAGACTGCCGAAGGCTGCGGTCGCCTCCGACGATGAGGTCGCCACGATGATCGAGCAGCGCCGGCTCTTCGGTCACGGTCTCGGTTACGTGGACGCACAACTGCTGGCCGCCGCCCTGCTCACGCCGGACGCTCGGGTGTGGTCCCGAGACCGACGCTTGCATGAGACGGCCACCGCGCTCGGCATTGGCTATCCGGCGGAGCCCTGACGGGGAGTCAGACCGCCACGATCAGCTTGCCGAGGTGGTCGCCGCGCAGCACGCGACGCAGCGCCTCGGGCGCGTTGTCCAGGCCCCGCACCACGTCCTCGCGGTGGCGCAGTCGCCCGTCGGCCTCCCACTCGCGCAATCTGGCCAGCGCCTCGCCGTAGCGCGGTGCGTAGTCCATCACGATGAAGCCCTCCATCCGACCGCGTTGTCGGATGAGCTGCCGGTAGCGCGACGGGCCCGGGCCCGGGGTATTGGTGTTGTAGGCCGAGATCGCCCCGCACAGCACCACCCGGCCACGCATGGCGAGCCGCTCCAGCGCGAGGTCGAGAATGACCCCGCCGACGTTGTCGAAGTAGACATTCACCCCGTCGGGGCAGGCCTTGTCCAACTGCTGCGGCAGATCGTCGGCGCGGTAATCGATGGCCTCGTCGAACCCGAGTTCGTCGCGGATCCAGTCACGTTTGGCCGCCGAGGAGGCCAGCCCGACCACGCGGGCACCGGCGATCCGGGCCAGTTGCCCGACCAGGCTGCCGGTGGCCCCGGCCGCGGCGGAGACCAGCACGGTCTCGCCCGGTTGCGGGCGGCCGATGTCGTACAGGCCCCAGTAGGCGGTCTGCCCGTTCATGCCGAACACGCCGAGGGCCGCAGGCCCGTCGATCCCCGCGGGCACGGGCGCGGCGCGGCGGGTGTCCCCATCGATCACCGCGTACTGCTGCCAGCCGAGCATGCCGTTGACCGTGCTGCCCACCGCGTAGCCGGAACTGCGCGAGGCCACCACCTCACCGAAGCCCACGCTCATCATCGGAGCGCCCACCTGCGCGCCCATGTTGTAGACGCCGCCGGGGTTCATCCACATGCGTTGCGCGGGATCCACCGACAGGTACCGCACCGCCACCAGGGCCTCACCGTCGCCGATCTCCGGCACCGGCACCTCGTCGACGGTGAAGCAGTCGTCGGTGGGCTCGGCGTCCGGGTGCTTGGCCATCAGCACCCGGCGGTTGACGCTCATGCCCCCGGCTCATATCCCGGTGGGTTGATGCCGTCCACGTACAGGTCCGGGAACAGCGTGCCGCCGGGCACCACGTCGTAGACGGACAGGTCGGTGACGCCGTGCGCGAGCAGCACGTCCTCGCAGAGGAACTGGTTGCCGGTGCACTCCCGGGACGGCGAGGTGAGGATCTTGTAGGCAGCGTCGGAGTAGACCTCGGGCTTGCGGGCCGCCGCGATCGCATCGTCACCGCCCAGCAGGTTGCGCACCGCGGCGGTGGCCACCAGGGTGCGCGGCCACAGCGTGTTCGACGCCACGCCGGCGTCGGCCAACTCTGCGGCCAGACCCAGCCCGATCAGCGTCATGCCGAACTTGGCCACGGTGTACCCGACGTGCGCGCCGAGCCACTCCGGCTTCAGTGAGATCGGCGGGGACAGCGTGAGGATGTGCGGGTTGGTGCCCTGCTTCAGGTGCGGGATGCAGGCCCGGGACAACAGGAAGGTGCCGCGCGCATTGATGGATTGCATGAGGTCGTAGCGCTTCATGTCCAACTGCTCGGTGGTGGACAGGTTGATCGCGCTGGCGTTGTTCACGCAGATGTCGACGCCGCCGAACTTCGCCACCGTCTGCGCGACCGCGTCGTTGACCGAGTTCTCGTCGCGCACGTCGCCGAGGATCGGCAGCGCCTGCCCGCCGGCCGCCTCGATCTCCGCCGCCGCGGTGTAGATGGTGCCCTCGAGCTTGGGATGCGGCTCGGCGGTCTTCGCGATGAACGCGACGTTCGCGCCGTCCCGGGCAGCGGCCAACGCGATGGCCAGACCGATGCCCCGGCTGGCCCCGGAGATCAGCAGCGTGCGTCCCTTCAACGTGCCGGTCATCAGGGCCTCCTGGGGTGAGGTGGGGGGTCAAGTCATCCTAGGGACCGGTTATCCCCAACCCGACCGGCGGGTAATAAGGTGCTGGGGAAGAGCTCCTGGAGGGTCGATGGCCGCCGAGACCTGGCTGCGGGTGGTGATCTACCGCGCGAATGACCCCAACGACCAGGCCGCCGTCACGTACCTCAAGCGCAGCACCACCGCCACGCTGACCATGTTGGAGCGCCGTCCGGGATTTCGGCTGGGCTACTGGGGGCTGGACCCCGACGAGGGCACGATGGCCGCGGTGACCTACTGGTCCAGCCTGGAGTCGATCCACGACGCGCATTCGGAGTTGGACAAGCTGCACGCCGAGCGCGCCGATCACGGCATCACCATCGAGAGCACGCAGAACGTGCAGCTGTTCGCGGTGCCCGAGTTCGTTGAGCAGGACGACGAGGACAAGCCCCGGCATCGACGACGTCTATTCGGCCGGCATTGATGGCGTCGGAGACGTGGATCCGCATCGTCATCTATCGGATCGAGGGCAAGCCCGATGTCGCCGCGATCGAGTACATGAAATCGAGCGTGCAGGAGGTGGTGCGCCGGC
Source organism: Sporichthyaceae bacterium (assembly GCA_035644015.1). GTDB lineage: Bacteria > Actinomycetota > Actinomycetes > Sporichthyales > Sporichthyaceae > DASQPJ01. The sequence goes on along the minus strand of DASQPJ010000104.1, from coordinate 12,240 downwards.
TGGAGACGCAGCCCGGCTTCCAACTCGGCTACTGGGGCAGCAGCCCGGAGACCGGCACCATGGCTGCGGTGACCTACTGGTCCTCACGTGATGCCATCACCCGGGCCACCGCCTCGTTGACCCAACTGCACGCCGAACGCGCCGCGCAGGGTCTGGTGGTGCACAAGGCACACAACGTGCGACTGTTCGCGGGCGCCTCGGTGGGGGCATTGCACTAGAGAAGGATCCATGACGGAACTGGTGTTGGGCGGGGAGTTCCCCACCCCGACGACCGAACAGTGGCAGGGCCTGGTGGCCAAGATCGTGGCCAGGTCCGGGGTCGAGGGCGACGCGATCGAGGCATTGACCTCGCACACCGCGGACGGCATCGCGATCGCACCCCTCTATACCGCCTCGACGGACATCCCGCCGACCGGACTGCCCGGCGCGTTCCCGTTCACCCGTGGCCGCACCACCGACGGCCTGCGGGCCGGCTGGGACGTCCGCGCGCACTTCGCGGATCCGGACCCGACGTCGCTGTCCGAAGCGGCGCTGGTCGACCTCGACGGCGGGGTCACCTCGCTCTGGCTGCAGGTCGGGCCGGGCGCTACCGCGGTCGGTGAGCTGCCCGCGGCGCTGCGCGGGGTGATGCTGGATCTGGCGGGCGTCTGCCTGGACGCCGGGCCCGAGGCGGTGCCCGCGGCCGAGGCCTACCTGGCGTTGGCCGCGCAGTCCGGGGTGGACGCGAAGACCCTGACCGGTTGCCTGGGCCTGGACCCCTGGGGCACCGCGGCCCGCACCGGCCACCATGCTGACATCGCGTCAGATGCGCGCGCGGCGGGCGAGCTCGCGCGGCGGGTGGCGGACGAATACCCGGGCCTGCGGGCCCTGGTGGTCGATGCGCTGCCCTACCACGACGCGGGGGCGAGCAATGCCCAGGAGATCGGCCTGGCCCTGGCCGGTGGCGTCGCCGCGTTGCGCGCGCTGACCGAGGCAGGTCTGGACGTGGCCTCCGCGTTGAACTCGCTGGAGTTCCGGCTCTCGGCCACCGCGGACCAGTTCGCCACCGTGGCCAAGCTGCGCGCGGCGCGGCGCGCCTGGGCCGCCGTCGCGGCAGAGTGCGGCGAGCGGGGTCCGGCGGCGGGCATGCGCCAGCACGCCGTGACGTCCTGGCCCATGGTGACCAGGCACGACCCGTGGAACAACATGCTGCGCACCACCCTGGCCTGCTTCGGGGCCTGCGTGGGCGGCGCGGATGTCATCACCGTGCGGCCGTTCGACGCCGCGCTCGGCCGGCCGGATGCGCTGGCCCGACGTATCGCCCGCAACACCCCGGCCCTGCTGCTGGAGGAGTCGCACATCGGTGCGGTGCTGGACCCGGTGGGCGGCTCCTGGTTGCACGAAGCGCTCAGCGAGCAACTGGCCGCGGCAGCGTGGGCGGTATTCACCGAGATCGAGGCGGCGGGCGGGCTGGCCGCGGGCCTGGCGGATGGTTCGGTGGCTGCGCGCATCGCCACGTCCCGGGCGCTGCGCACCGCGGCGCTGGCCGACGGCACCGAGAGCATCGTCGGAGTGACGGTGTTCCCGCTGGCCGACGAGAAACTGCTGGACCGTCCGGCCGCGCCCGAACCACCGGGCGGCGGACTACCCCGCATCCGCTGGGAGCAGGAGTTCGAGAGCGAGGTGAACCAGTGATCCCCGACTTCTCGCACATGCCGCTGGCCGCGCCGTCCGCCAACGGCGCGACGTTCCCGACCACCGAGGGCTGGCACACCCCAGAGGGCATCGAGGTCGCCCCGCTGTACACCGCGGCCGACCTCGCCGACGTCGACTTCCTCAACACCCTGCCCGGCATCGCACCATTCCTGCGTGGGCCTTACCCGACGATGTACGTCAACCAGCCGTGGACGGTCCGGCAATACGCCGGTTTCTCCACTGCCGAGGAGTCAAACGCCTTCTACCGCAGGAATCTGGCGGCAGGTCAGAAAGGCCTGTCGATCGCGTTCGACCTGCCCACCCACCGCGGCTACGACTCCGACCACCCGCGGGTGACCGGTGACGTCGGCATGGCCGGCGTGGCCATCGACTCGATCCTGGACATGCGCCAACTCTTCGACGGCATCCCGCTGGACCAGATGTCGGTGTCGATGACGATGAACGGCGCGGTGCTGCCGATCCTCGCGCTCTATGTGGTGGCCGCGGAGGAGCAGGGGGTGAAGCAGGGACAGCTGACCGGGACCATCCAGAACGACATCCTCAAGGAGTTCATGGTCCGCAACACCTACATCTACCCGCCCGCCCCGTCGATGCGGATCATCTCCGACATCTTCGGGTTCACCTCCCGGCACATGCCCAAGTTCAACTCGATCTCCATCTCCGGCTACCACATCCAGGAGGCCGGAGCCACCGCCGACCTGGAGCTGGCCTACACGCTGGCCGACGGGTTGGAGTACCTGCGCGCCGGTGTCGCCTCCGGGTTGGACATCGACGTGTTCGCGCCGCGGTTGTCGTTCTTCTGGGCGATCGGCATGAACTTCTTCATGGAGGTCGCCAAGATGCGGGCCGGACGGCTGCTCTGGGCGAAGATCGTGAAGTCGCAGGGCGCGAAGTCCGACAAGTCGCTGTCGCTGCGCACGCACAGCCAGACCTCCGGCTGGTCACTGACCGCGCAGGACGTGTTCAACAACGTGGTGCGCACCTGCGTGGAGGCGATGGCCGCCACCCAGGGCCACACCCAGTCGCTGCACACCAATGCGTTGGACGAAGCCCTCGCACTGCCCACCGACTTCTCCGCGCGCATCGCGCGCAACACCCAATTGCTGCTGCAGCGCGAATCCGGCACCTGCCGGGTCATCGACCCGTGGGGTGGCAGCGCCTATGTGGAGAAGCTCACCCACGACCTCGCGCACCAGGCCTGGGCGCGCATCCAGGAGGTCGAGGAAGCCGGCGGCATGGCCAAGGCCATCGAGGCCGGCATCCCGAAGATGCGCATCGAGGAGGCCGCGGCCCGCACCCAGGCACGCATCGATGCCGGCACCCAGACGGTGATCGGCATCAACAAGTACCGCGTCTCCGGCGGCGAGGGCGACATCGAGGTGCGCGCGGTCGACAACCGCGCGGTGCGCGGGGCGCAACTGGCGAAGCTGGAGCGGCTGCGCGCCGAACGCGACGAGGCGGCCTGCCAGGCCGCGTTGGACCGGCTCACCCGGGTCGCCGGGATCAACGCCGAGCCCGGCGCCGGGGACGACGTGAACCTGCTCGCCGCGGCCATCGACGCGGCCCGCGCGCACGCCAGCGTCGGGGAAATGTCCGACGCCATGGAAAAGGTGTTCGGCCGCTACGCGGGCACCATCCGTACGATCAGCGGCGTGTACCGCACCGAGGCCGGGAACAGCCCGAAAGTCGCGGCAGTCCGGGAGGCCGCCGCGGAGTTCGAGCGCGCCGAGGGCCGCCGTCCGCGCATCCTGGTCGCCAAGATGGGCCAGGACGGGCACGACCGCGGGCAGAAGGTCATCGCCACCGCATTCGCCGACCTCGGTTTCGACGTCGACGTCGGCCCGCTGTTCTCCACCCCGGAGGAGGTCGCCCGCCAGGCCATCGAGGCCGACGTGCATGTGGTCGGGGTGTCCTCGTTGGCGGCCGGCCACCTCACGCTGGTGCCCGCGCTGAAAGAAGCGTTGGCCGCGGCCGGCCGCGCGGACGTCATGGTGGTGGTCGGTGGGGTCATCCCGCCGCAGGACGTCGAGCCGTTGCGCGAGGCCGGCGCGGCCGCCGTGTTCACCCCCGGCACAGTGATCCCGGATGCCGCCCTGGAACTCATCGCGGCACTGCGTGCCCGACCCGACGCCGCGTGAAGGATCCGGACGCGCTCGCCGCCGAGGTTCGCCAGGGCTCGCGGGCGGCGATCGGACGGGCCATCACATTGGTCGAGTCCACCCGGGCCGACCACCGGGAGCTGGCCGCCGAACTGTTGGACCGCCTCGACCCGCACGCCGCGCAGGCCCGCCGGATCGGCATCACCGGCGTGCCCGGCGTGGGCAAGTCGACGTTCATCGACGGGTTCGGCTCGCTGCTCACCGCGCAGGGCCACCGGGTCGCGGTGATCGCCGTGGACCCGTCCTCGGCGCGCAGTGGCGGCTCCATCCTCGGCGACAAGACCCGGATGGCGCGGCTGGCCAATGACCCCCACGCGTTCATCCGGCCGGCACCCACCGCGGGCAGCCTGGGCGGCGTCGCCCGAGCCACCCGGAGCTCGATGACCGTGCTGGCCGCCGGCGGCTACGACGTGCTGCTGGTGGAGACCGTCGGCGTCGGGCAGTCGGAGACCACGGTCGCCCAACTCACCGATTCCTTCCTGGTGCTCACCCTGGCCCGCACCGGCGATTCCCTGCAGGGCATCAAGAAGGGCGTGCTGGAACTGGCCGACGTGGTCGCGGTGAACAAGGCCGACGGTCCGCACGAGGCCGACGCCCGGGCCGCCGCCCGCGAGTTGTCCGGCACCATGCGCCTGCTCGGCCCGGACGACACCGGCTGGATCGCCCCGGTACTCACCTGCAGCGGGATGAACGACACCGGACTGGGCGAGGTCTGGACGGCCCTGGAGGGGCACCTGGCCCACCTGCGCCGCGCCGGCGCCCTGGACGAACGCCACCGCCGGCAGCGGGTCGAGGCGATGTGGGCAGGAGTGCGCGACGACCTGGACCGACGGCTGCGCGAGCACGCTGAGGTGCGCGAATTGGCCACCGACCTGGAGGCCCGGGTGCGGGCCGGGGAGCTGTCCTCGGCGCATGCCGCTGACCAATTGGTAGAGCGTTTCCTCAACACCTGACACGCTGAGCGGGTGAGCACGACGGACGGTGGTCGGGCGAACGAGGCGGAACGGCGTCGCCAGGACGCCTCCTGGCGGCGGGTGCTGATGGAGACCATTCAGGACGCCATGCAGGTCACCGACGCCGACGGGTTCCTGGTCGAGGTCAACGACGCATTCCGCGAGCTGGTGGGATTTCCGGTGCAGCTACCGCAGGCCAAACCACACCCCTGGTGGCCGGACCCGGCCACCGATCCCGAGGACTGGGCCCAGGTGGCCGCCGCGCACCGGGCGATCCGGGACCAGCAGAGCGGTCGATTCACCGTCCCGCTGCGCCATGCCGACGGGCACCGGTTGTGGGCCGATGTCGTCTACGGATCTTTACTCGACCCCCAAACGGGGCAACGTCTGGTGATGGGGACATTCCGCGACGTCACAACGCGGACCCGGGTCGCCGAACGCGCGGCCACGCTCAGCCGGGTGACCACCCGACTGTCCCAGATCACCGACGTGGACAAGCTGCTCGCCGACGGCGCCCGGGAATTACAGGCGGCGATCGCCGCGCACAGCGTGAAGCTGGCCCTGGTGCCCGAGGGCGGCGGCCCGATCCGCGCGGTCGAATCCGCCACCGCCCCGGACCCGCGGGCCGCGGCCGCGCTGCGCAAGATCGCTGCGGCGCGCGCCCTGCAGGTGGAGACCACCGATGCCGGTCTGGTCAGCGGCATCGGCGCACCGCTGTCCAGCGAGGACCTGGGCGCCGCGGTCTGGCTGGAGGTCTCACCGCCCCGGCGGATGTCGGATGAGGACCGCACCCACGTCGCGCAGCTGTGCGCGTCGATCTCGCACGCGGTGCTGCGCGCCCGCGCCTACGACGTGCAACGCACGGTGGCGCTCACCCTGCAGCGTTCGCTGCTCGGGCCCAGCGACATGCCGGCCGGGTTTGCCGCGCGCTATTCCCCTGCGGTGTTGCCGTTGGAGGTCGGTGGGGACTGGTACGACGTGGTCGAGCTGGCGGGCGACAAGGTCGGCGTGGTGGTCGGCGACTGCATCGGCAAGGGCCTGGCCGCGGCCAGTGTGATGGGTCAGCTGCGCAGCGCGTGCCGGGCGTTGTTGCTGGCGGCCATGGGCCCGGCCGAGGTGCTGTCCGCGCTCGACGACTTCGCCGCGGTCACCCCGCAGGCCACCTGCACAAGCGTGTTCTGCGCGGTCATCGACCGCGGCTCCGGGTACGTCGAGTACTCCTCCGCCGGGCATCCCCCCGGCGTGTTGGTGCACGCCGACCACACCATCGAACTGCTCGAGGGGGCCCGCTCGGTGCCGCTGGCCACCGTGCCCGGCGCAGTGCGCACCAGGGCCGGGGCGACCCTGCGTAACGGCTCGGTGCTGGCTGTGTACACCGATGGCCTGGTGGAACGCCGCCGCGAGCACCTGAACACCGGCATCGACCGGTTGACCGCGGCGGTGGCCTTCGGCATGCGGTTGGCCGATGAGGACGACATCGCCGCCGAGGTACTGAACCGCTCGCTGCCCGCCGACGGGCACGCCGACGACGTCGCGCTGCTGATCTACCGGCACCGCAACCCCGCGCCGTTCCACGCCCGGTTGGCGCCGGATCCGACGGAACTGGCGCCGGCGCGGGCCGCGCTGCGCGACTGGTTGAGCACCGCCGGGGTTGCCGAGGCCGACGCCGCCGCGGTGCTCATCGCAGCGGGCGAGGCCGCCGCGAACGCGATCGAACACGGCTACGGATTTTCCGGTGACCGAAGCGTCGAGCTGCGGGCGAGCATCGTGGCCGGCAGGCTGGACCTGATCGTCAAGGACGAAGGGGAATGGAAGGTGCCGGCCGAGCGGGGGAACCGCGGCCGTGGTCTGCATCTGATGGAACGCCTGATGGATCGAGCCGACATCGACAGCGGCCCACACGGGACGCTCGTCCGGTTGCGTAAGGAGCTGGATCGTGCCCTCTGACGTCCCCACCGACGCCTTCGCCGTTTCCGTCGACGGAACTGCGGTCACCGTGCTCGGCGAGGTGGATCTGGCCACCGCACCGCGGCTGCGCAGCGCGCTGGCCGAGGCTGCCGCGGACGGCAGCTCGCTGCACGTGGACCTGCGCGCCGTGCGCTACCTGGACAGCGCCGGGATGGCCGCGCTGTTCGAGTACGCGACGCGCGGCATGCAGGTGACCGTGGAACGGGACTCGATCGTCGCCCGGGTGCTGGAGATCGGTGGCCTGGCCGGGGCGGCCGCCATCCATCTGGTGGACTAGCGCGCCGCGCCCGCGCCCATCCCGGTCACGTCCACCCGGTACTCCCCGCGACCCGGCCACTCCGCACTCATCGCGAACCGGTCCCCGCGAATCAAGCTTTCCCGGTACTCCACCGGCGCGGAGTCCAGGCAGCCAATGCGTTCCACGGCCAACGCGGCGGTGCCGGCGCGCAACCCCAGTAGTCGGCGCAACTCCGGCGGCGGCACCACTGCTCGGATCACCTCGCGGGAGCCGTTCAACCGCGTGCCGGTGAGCCGGGCCAGCTCGTCGTAGAGACCGGAGTGGCCGAACTGCCCACCCAGCAAGGGTTCGGCGAGGCTGCGCACCAACCAGGTCCGGTCGTGCGCCAACGGTTCGGAGTCGGCCAGGCGCAGCCGCTCCAGGTACACGAACCCGGTGTCCTCCGCGACGCCGAGCCGGCGGGCCACCCCGGCATCGGTGCGGGTGTCAAGCGCCAACACCTGGCTGCGCTGTTCCACCCCGGTCATCTCCACCGACCGGAACAACGAATACAGCGCACCCAGCGGCTGTTCCAGCTCCGGGCGACTCACCGAGCTGCCGCGACCCCGAGCGGAGTCGATGACCCCGTCGCGGCGCATCCGGCGCAGCGCCTCGCGCACCGTGTGCCGGCTGACCTGGTACTGCTCGGCCAGTTCGAACTCGCCGGGGAACGCAGTCTCGAAGGCCCCGGCCGCCAGCCGACGCGCCAGATCGGCCTCGAGCTGCTGCCACAGCGGGTTGCCGGCGGCGCGGTCCAGCGGACGCGGCTTGTCCCGCCTGGCCATGCTCACCCCTCAGCTGCTCGGTGCCGAAAGCCTAGACGAGCTATTGTCCGTACAATCGCCGGAGGAGGCCACGATGATCCTCAAGCAGTATTACCTGGGGTGTCTGTCCCAGGCCTCGTACCTGATTGCCGACGAGGTCTCCCGTCGCGCCGTGGTGGTGGATCCGCGCCGGGACGTGGACGAGTACCTCGACGATGCCGCCGCCGCAGGGCTGAGCATCGACCTGGTGGTGCTGACCCACGTCCATGCCGACTTCATCCCCGGCCACACCGAGTTGGCCCAGCGCACCGGCGCGAGCATCGCGATGGGCGAGGCGTCCCCGGTGAGCTTCCCCATCCGGCGCCTGGCCGACGGCGAGCGCATCGCGTTGGGCGACGCCGCAAGCGGGGTGGCGCTGCAGGTGCTGTCCACGCCGGGCCATACCCCGGAGTCGATCACCCTGGCCGTGTTCTCCCACGCCGAGGATGCCGCGCCGCACGCGATCCTCACCGGGGACACGTTGTTCCTCGGCGACGTCGGCCGCCCGGACCTGCTCGGCGCGGCCGGGCGAAGCTCGCAGGACATGGCCAAGGACCTCTACCGCTCGCTACGCGGCAAGATCCTGCCGCTGCCCGACTCGGTGCTGGTGTACCCCGGCCACGGCGCGGGCAGCGCGTGCGGCAAGGCGCTGTCCACCGACACGGTCTCGACGCTGGGCGAACAACGCCGGTCGAACTACGCGCTGGCACCGATGAGCGAGGACGAGTTCGTCGGGGTGGTGACCCACGGTCTCGGCGCGCCGCCGGCGTACTTCGCGGAGGAGGTGGCAGTCAACAAAGCCGGCCACCTGCCCTTCGACGCGGAGCTGCCGGTGCAGCACGTCGACGCGGCCACCGCGATGCGCCACCACCAACGCCTCGGGTACCTGCTGTTGGACGTGCGCGACGACCAGGTCTTCGCCGCCTCCCATCTGCGTGGGGCGATCAACGTGGGCCTGTCCGGTCGGTTCGCCGAGTACGCCGCGGCGGTGATCGACACCGAGCAGCCGGTGATCCTGATCGGCTCCGAGGAACAGTGCGCCGAGGCCCGCACCCGCCTGGCCCGGGTCGGCATCGACCTGGTCGCCGCCCAACTCAGCGATCTGCACGAGCTGACCGGCAACCCGGATCTGGTGGTCTCCTCCTCGCGCCTGACGGTGCGCCAGGCCGCTGCGGCGATTGCCGGAAATCCGGACCTGCAAGTCATCGACGTGCGTGCCCCCGGCGAGCACGCCGGCGGTGCGCTGCCCGGCGCGGTGAACCTCAACGTGACCGGCCTGCGTTCGACGTTGACCCAACTCGATCCCAGTCGCCCGGTGTTGGTGCACTGCCAGGGCGGCTACCGCTCGATGGCCGCAGCCAGCCTGCTCGAGGCCAACGGCTTCAGCGACGTCTCCGATGTGCTGGGCGGGTGGGCCGCGTGGGCCAAGGAGCACGCGCTCGCCTGAGTCAGTACCTCAGGAAAGTGGCCAACTCGAGGACGCCCAACAGCAGGACCCCGCCGGCCAGCAGCGTCATCGCGGGGCCCGCGTTGACCACGTGGTGGCGGCGTGCGGCGTCGACGATCTGTTGCACGCGGATCCGCCCGAGGTAGGCGGCGAGCAGGGCCACCGCGACAGCCACCACGGCGGCGGTGATACGCAGCACGTCATTGCGATCGACGTTGCTCACCAACAGCAGCGCACCGTTGGCGAGGATGGCCAGGGCGGTGCGGTCCCAGGCCAGCAGCGTGCGCTCGGCCTGCAGGCCGGGCCGCTCCTCGCGCAGCATGCTCACAGCCTGCTGCCGCCGTTCAACAACAGCACCACCACCGCTACCCCGACCAGTGCGACGGCCACGCTGAACAGCAACGGGTGACGGGACGGCGGAAGGTCCTCACCCCGGCGCATGGCCTGCTGCACGACCTGCCAACGCCGCACGCTGGTGAGGCAGATCAGGATGCCCAGGCAGGCCAGCACGACCGCGAGCGAGCGTTGGGTGGTGGAGGCGTGTTTGTTCCCGGCCACGTGCACCAACGCCACGGCGCCGGCCAGCATGCCGAGCGCGGTGCGCATCCAGGCCAGGAAGGTGCGCTCATTGGCCAGCGTGAAGCGGTAATCCGGGTCGGCCTCCTCCGCCTCCGGGAGCACGGGACGGTCCCCGGCCCGACGCAGGGTCCGCCAGGACGTCACCCTCGCCATCACCACCTCCGCACCGACCTTCTCACGCACGCGCCGTTCAACCGGTGATCCCGGCCAGGTGGACAACGGCCAGCGCCGTGCCCGCCACCAGCACCCAGCCGCCCAGCCCGACCAGCAGCGCCGGTCCCCCGGCGCGGGCCAGCACCCGACGGTGGATCCCGGTGCCCAACCCGACCAGTGCGGCGACCAACGCGATGTATTGAACGTGGTGCAGCGCGCTCAGCGTGCCGGCCGGCACCCAGCCGGTGCTGTTCAGCGCGGCCGCGGCCACGAAGCCGAGCAGGAACAGCGGCAGCACCGGCGGCTTCACCGCGGACGCCGCCGGCCCGGCCGCACGCAGCCGCCGGGCCCGCACCCCGAGCACCGTCACCAGCGGCAGCAGCAACGCCACCCGGGACAGCTTCACCACCAAGGCCACGGTCAGCGCGCCGGGCACCGCCTGCGCGGTGGCCACCGTCTGCCCGACGTCGTGCACGCTGGCCCCGACCCAACTGCCGAACTGCACCGGGCCCAGACCCAACACGGTGTGCAGGGCGGGCAGCACGAAGATGGCCAGGCTGCCGCACAGGGTGACCAGGGCCACCGCGACCGCCACGTCGTCGTCGTCCGCGTCGACCGCGTGCCGCACCGCGGCCACCGCAGACGCCCCGCAGATTGAGTACCCGCTGGCCAGCAGTAGGGAGCGGGCGGTGGACAGGCCGAGCAGTCGGCCCAGCCCGAGCATGCCGGCGAACGTCACCCCCACGGTGACCAGCACCAACACCGCACCGGCCGGGCCGATCGCACGCAGCGTCGAGGCGGAGAGCTGAAACCCGAGCAGCACCACGGACAGGCGCAACAGGTGATGGCCGGCCACATGGGTGCCCGGCTGCAGGGCCGGGGTGTGCAGCCCGGCGTTGGCCAGCAGCGCGCCCAGCAGCACCGCACAGGTGGCCGGGTTGAGCCCGGGGATCGCATCGGCGATCAAGAACGCGAGCGTGGTGCCCAGGGCGACCACGGCCAGGCCCGGCAGGGTGTCCCACGGGATGCCGGGGCGCCGCCGGCCGGTTCGGCAGTCCGGCCCGCAGCGGTACACGGGCAGGCGCAGCCGGATGAACGTGACCCGGTCGGTCACCCGCAGCGTTGTCACAGCATCCCCACATTCCCCCGAGCGGCGGTCGATCAAATGTACGTACAAATGGTAGGCTCCCCCGGAGCGGCTACCAACGAGATGTGAGATTTCCCGCGCGGGGAGAGCGATGCGATACGGATTCGCGATCGACCAGCGCACCTGCATCGGGTGTCATGCGTGCACGGTGGCCTGCAAGACCGAGCACGAGATCCCCGTCGGCCAGTTCCGCACCTGGGTCAAGTACGTGGACTCCGGGGTGTACCCGGACACCACCCGCGACTTCGGCGTGATGCGCTGCAACCACTGCACCGACGCGCCGTGCGTGAAGATCTGCCCGACCAAGGCATTGTTCGTGCGCGAGGACGGCATCGTCGACTTCGACAACGACCGGTGCATCGGCTGCAAGAGCTGCATGCAGGCCTGCCCGTACGACGCGATCTACATCGACAAGGACACCAACACCGCGGCCAAGTGCAACTTCTGCGCGCACCGCATCGACGAGGGCTACGAGCCGGCCTGCGTGGTGGTGTGCCCCACCCACTCGATCTGGGTGGGCGACCTGTCGGACCCGGACAGCGGCATCGCCAAGCTGATCCAGGCGAACCCGGTGAAAGTTCGCGCTCCCGAGCAGCGCACCGGCCCCAATGTGTTCTACCTGGGCGCCGAGCGCGCAGTGCTCGATCCGCTGGCCGCGCCGGTGGATGCGAGCTACATCTACTCCACCCCGGACGCGCACCGAGCGGCCATCTCCGCACACCTGCCCCGCGATCCGCAGACCATGGCCCGCACCACGTTGAACACCCCGCACCCGCGGCCCTGGGGATGGCGGGTGGTCACCTACCTGTGGACCAAGGGCGTCGCCGCCGGGGTGCTGTTCCTGGTCGCCGCGGCGTTCCTGTTCGACCGTCACCTGGGCCATATCGGCACGGTGGTCGGGCCGGCGATTGCCCTGGCTGCGCTCGCCGTTACCGGGGTGCTGCTGGTCGCCGACCTGAAGCGGCCCGAACGGTTCTTCTACCTGCTCACCAAACCCAATCCACACTCCTGGCTGTTCCTCGGTGCGGTCGCGCTGGGCGCGTTCGGCGCCATGGCCTT
>DASQPJ010000103.1:0-2181 GCA_035644015.1 Sporichthyaceae bacterium | reverse complement strand
GGGCGAAGCCACGACAGCCGACGCCGAGGGCGCTGCGGCCGGGTTCGTCCAGGGCCCGCTGGAGGTCGGCTACTCCGACGCCAAGGCGATCATCAACGACGCCGGCGGCAAGGGCAGTGGCCCGAAGATCCAGAGCTCGGTGTTCGGCCGATTCTCCGTCGGTGGTCAGGCGTTCGGCTACGACAAGAACGGGTTCACCTACCTGGGCCAGTCCCAGGACAAGAAGGCCGCGCTCGACTCGGCGAACTCCGCACTGAAGGCGGCGGGCATCCAACTCGACGTCGCGCCGGAGACCACCAGCACCGACGCGGTCAGCGGCGTCACCACTTACATCCTCGGCGGGTTGCTGGTGACCAGCGACTTCACCACCCCGACCGGCACCAAGTACACGATCGGCTACACGCTCGGTCGGGTGCTCGTCTCCACGGTCAACGCCCCGTTCGGGGCGAGCGTTTCCTCGACGGTCACCCGGTCGGCGGCGACCCTCGGTGGGGTGTCCGGCGCCCACCGGACGGCGAGCACCATCCAGACGGTCAGCCCGATGGCGCCCAGTTTCCATGGAAGCCTGCCGGCACGCGAGCAGGAAGGTGCACCGCAGCTTTAGTCGCCAGCGTCTGGGCGTCCAGCAACATCAGGTCGGCGGCGTCGCGGTCGGGGTCGTGCACGAAGCCCATCAACGTGCCGCGGTCCTCCGGGCTGTCGTCGGCGTCGGGGATGAAGACGAACTCGCCCACGTTGTGTCCGGCGCCGAACGACCGCACCACGGGTGACCCCCCGACCAGGTCGTGGCGGAGCAGGCTGTCGCCGGTGACGCCGTCGTAGGCGACGGCGTAGCCGTAGCGGTGCCGACGACCCACCACCCGCTCATCGACCCGGGGGAACTCCTGGCCGTGGTCGTCGAGACGTTCCGCGAGCACCTTGCCCGCGGTCCGGTCGATGGTCCACCGGTCCAGGGTCGGGGCACCCTCGTCCGGGCCCAGCGGCTGCGCGTCGAACATCTTGGGGTGGCGCACGACGTCGACCACGATGCGGTCGCCGTCGTCGTAGGCGTTCAGCGGGTGGAACACGTAGCAGGGGTCGATGTCGAACCAGCGCACGTCCGCGGCCCCGCCCTCGCGCGGCATGATGCCGAGGCGGGCCGGGTAACTCGGGTCCCAGCGGTACGGGAACGGCGGGGTGTTCCCGCCCAGCAGACGCGCGGTGATGGCACTGGCGACCGGTGCGGGGGTGCGGCGCTTTCCGACGAACAAGCCGGCGCCCCTGGTCACCAGCGGACCGAGGCCGGACCGCACCCGGCGCGGCAGGATGTGCGACACCACGGACAGGTCGAACACGCACGGCAGATCGAACAACACGATGTGACTCTCCGTCAGCGCGAAGTCGTGCATCATCGGGCTGCCGGTGACCTCGATGTCCACCACTCGACGGACCCGGCCGTCGGTGCCGAGCACCGTGTACTGCACTTTGTTGCCCCAGCCCCAGTAGTAGGACACGGCGTGCAGTTCCCCGGTCACCGGGTCCTTCTTCGGGTGTGCGGTGTACCCGCCGGGCAACGTGCCGTCGAAGTCGCAAGCACCCTTGGTGCCCAGGTCCTCGGCGAGCTCATACGGGCGGGCGCCGGCTTCGACGATCGCGTAGGTGCGGCCACCCTGCACGATGACGTTGGTGTTGGCCGCGAAGTCCCACCCCGCGTGCACCTTCGCCCCCGGCCGCGGCGCCTCACCCAACGACGCGGCCACCTCGGCGGTGCGCACGTACCGGTTGCGGTACCACTCCGCGCGCCCGTCGCGCAGTCGCACGCCGTGCACCATGCCGGTGCCCAGGAACCAGTGGTGACGCGCCGGGTCGACCGGGGCGATCGGGTTGGGACCGTTGCGCAGGTAGCGCCCGTCCAGATGCCCGGGCACCGTGCCGGTGATCGGCAGGTCGACGGCCGTGGTCTCCACCGTAACCGGGCCCAGATTGCCGTTCAGATAAGGGTTTTCGGTGGCCACGGACATGTGCTCGCCTCCAAGGCATAGCGCTGCTATGGCATTCATAGCAGTGCTATGCCAAAATCTCAAGGGTGAGCCCGAAGATCGCCGACCCCGCCGTGCGCACGGCGCTGCTGGAGAACGCCGCCCGGCTGATCGCCACCGAGGGCACGACCGGGCTTACCCTGCGTCGATTGGCCGAGGAGAC
>DASQPJ010000102.1:0-6628 GCA_035644015.1 Sporichthyaceae bacterium | reverse complement strand
ACGCATCGAGGAGACGCTGCTCTCCGGCGGCGACGAGGTGCAGATCGGTAAGTACCGGTTGGTGTTCTTCGCGGCTGCCAGCGAAGCCGCGGAGCTCCCGAGGTGAACTCGCCGGCCTCGGCCGGGGGGTACTTCAGCATTGGGGAAGTGTTGGCCGCGCTGCAGCCGGACTTCCCGGATGTGACCATCTCCAAGATCCGCTTCCTGGAGGACAAGGGGCTGATCGAGCCCGCCCGCACGCCGAGCGGCTATCGCCAGTTCTGCGGTGCCGACGTCGAGCGCCTGCGCTACGTGCTGACCGCCCAGCGCGACCGCTACCTGCCGTTGAAGGTGATCAAGGACAATCTCGCAGCGCTGGACACCGGCACCGAGCCTGTCCGGTTGGACCGCGCCGGAATGCTTGCGGCCACCGGTCTGAATGAGGCCGCGCTCACCGAACTGGATGCCTCCGGCATGTTGGCCCGCCGCCGCGGCGGGCACTACAACGCCGACGATGTGGCCATCGCGGGCATCGTCGCCGAGCTGGCCCGGTTCGGCTTGGAGCCCCGTCATCTTCGGGCGTTCAAGGGCGCCGCAGATCGCGAGGTCGGCGTGATCGAAGCGGCCGCGGTGCCCCGCGCGGCCTCGCGCAACGCCGAGGATCGGGCCGCGGCACGGGCGAAGGCGGACGAGTTGGTCGAACTCTTCCTCCAGTTGCACAGCGCGCTGCTGAGAGCCGGCGTCCGACGCGACATTGGAGGCTGAGCTGCCGGTACTGTTGCCGGTGTGAACCATCAGCTCGACGTCGTGGGTGTCCGCGTGGAGATGCCTGCCAATCAGCCCATCGTGCTGCTGCGGGAAGTGTCGGGCGAGCGTTATCTCCCGATCTGGATCGGCGCCGTGGAAGCCACCGCCATCGCCTTCGCGCAGCAGGGCGTGGTGCCGGCCCGGCCGATGACCCACGACCTGTTCCGCGACGTGCTGGCCGCGCTCGGGCAGGAGCTGCAGCAGGTGCGGATCACCGGGTTGCGCGACGGGGTGTTCTACGCGGAGCTGATCTTCGGCGGGGGCGTGGAGGTCAGCGCCCGACCGTCCGACGCGATCGCGCTGGCGCTGCGCACCGGCACACCGATCTTCGGTGCGGCAGAGGTGCTCGACGAGGCCGGCATCGCCATCCCGGATGAGCAAGAGGACGAAGTGGAAAAGTTCCGGGAATTCCTCGACACCATCACCCCGGAAGATTTCGGGACCACCGGCTAAGGCCGGACATAGCGCCCCTTTCATCACGTTTGTCACTCCAGTCACTCCTGTGCACCGGGCGCCCGGCGAGTTGCGTTGACGATCCACAGGGCCCGGCCTAACGTCGGTGGACAAGAGAAATTCGTCGGTGTAATTACCACGTCGTCTGGGCACACTCTGAATGTCGTCGGTGGATCCACCACCGGGGCGTCCGGGCCAGGAGGTCGCGGTGATTGCCACAGTGCGCAGCCGCTTGCGACGCACCCGTCATTGGGTTCGTCAACACCTGGAGGTCGTGGTGAACGAGCACGGCACGTCCGACCAGCACGCCATGCTGGCTAAGGGCGAGCAGGGCTTGCTGTTCGAGCCGGAGGTCACCGCACTGCCGGACGACGTGGGCTACCGCGGCCCGACGGCATGTTCCGCGGCAGGCATCACGTACCGACAGCTCGATTACTGGGCGCGCACCGGGCTGGTGGAGCCGAGCATTCGGCCCGCCCACGGCTCGGGTACGCAGCGCCTCTACGGTTTCCGCGACATCTTGGTGCTCAAGATCGTCAAGCGTCTGTTGGATGCCGGCATCTCGCTGCAGCAGATCCGCCAGGCGGTGAGCTATCTGCGTCATCGCGGCATCGCCGAGCTGGCCACGTTGACCCTGGTCTCCGACGGAGCCACCGTCTACGAATGCGCGTCACCGGGTGAGGTGGTCGACATCCTGGCCGGCGGTCAGGGCGTATTCGGCATCGCCGTCGGCAAGGTGTGGCGTGAGGTCGAAGGTTCGCTGGCCGAACTGCCCGGCGAGCGTCCGGCCGACGATGCCGAGCACGCCGACGAGCTCGCCGCTCGTCGTGCTGCGCGACGTACTGGCTGATCAGCCGGCCGCAAGGCCGCTGTCAGGCGACGGCGAAAGGCCGGTCGCTGGGGCGACGGCAGGGGATCACCGCGCCGCTGGGCAGGATCTCACCGTTGTCCTCGAACAGGACCACGCCGTTGCACAGCAGACTCCACCCCTGCTCGGGGTGGAAGGCGATGGTGTGGGCGGCCTCGCGGTCATGGGCGTCGGCCGAAGGGCAGGGGGGCAGGTGCGGGCACATCGTTGTGCATCTCCTCGTGGTCCGGGACCCTCGTTGTTCCCGGTTGCTTCTTTTCGTTGTGCACGATCATCGCGGGCACGGATGGATTGTTACGTTCAGCCGCGCTAACGCGACACAAATTCACCCAAACGGGTCCCCGGCGCCCGAAGGTGTCCATCACGCGGTAGGCAACGGCACCTTGATGATCGGCTGCGTGGTCGGCTGCGCCGAGCCGCCCGCGGGTTCCTCGGTCACGGCCAGCACGGTGGCGTCGCCGGGTCCGGTGAACAGCCGCGGCGCGTGCTTGCCGTTATCGGTGCTGAAGATGCCCGCCGAACGCGGCCCGTTGGGGCCGATCAACCATAGTTGATAGGTGCGCCCCTTGTGCATGGATAAACCGCTGGACAGGAACTCCATCTGGTTGGCGGAACGGGAAACGGTGACCGTGGCGGTCGCCCCGCCATCGGCGGAGGTAATGGTCCGGGCGTCGGCCGCGGTCTGCAGCGCCGCGACCTGGTCGCCACGGTGGCGCAGGTTGGAGTTCTCGTGCTGCAGCTGACCGGCGTAGGCGCCCAGTCCGATGGTGAACACGGCCAGGCACGCCGCCGCGGTCAAGCTCCAGCGGCGCAACGCAAAGCCGCGTTTGCGGGCGTGGGCCTGCAACGAGACCACCACGGGCGGCAGTTGACGGGTGCGGCTGACCTCGTCCAGCACCGCAGCGCGCAGTGCCGGGGGAACCGGCTGCGCTGCGGCGATGCCGAGCAACGCGGTGGTCTCCAGCAACTCCCGCACCTCGATCTGGCACGGGGCGCAGGATTGTAGGTGGGCCTCGAACTCGGCCTGTTCGGTTTCGTTGAGCGCTCCGACGGCATACGCGCCGGACAGCGCATGCGGGTCGGTCATGCGGTCACCCCCAGGCAATCGCGCAACCGGATCAACCCGTCGCGCATTCTTGTCTTCACTGTGCCCAGCGGCACGTCCAACAGTTCGGAGACCTCGCGGTAGCTCTTGCCGGCGTAATAGGCCAAGTCGATCGACTCGCGCTGCAGGTCGGTCAGCGAGGTCAGGCAGCGACGCACCGCCTCCCGCTCCAGGTGGATCTCCACGGTCTCCGCGACCTCATCGAAGGCGGGCAGCACCTCACGCCCGCCCAACCGACGTACCCGGTCGGTGGCCGATTGCTCGGAGCGCACCCGGTCTACCGCGCGCCGGTGTGCCATGGTCATGATCCAGGCCATCGCGCTGCCCTGCGCTGCGTCGAAGCGGGTGGCCGAGCGCCACACGTTGAGCATGACCTCCTGGGTGACCTCCTCGGACTGCGCCGGATCGCGCAGCACGCGTCGGACCAGGCCGTGGACCGGGCCGGAGGCCCGGGTGAAAACCTCGGCAAATGCGGCCTCGTCCCCCCGGGCCACCTTCTCCAGCAGGTCCTCGAGGCGCACCACGGGGGCGGCCGGCGATGGGTCCGGCGATGCAACGGCGCGCAGCGTGGCTGCTGCCCTGCTCATGTCGTTGCTCTCCTCGGCGCCGGTGTTTCCTTCGGTCAACAGGCTTACGCCCGCTATTCGACCCACCGTTCAGCCGGGATTGGTCCAGCGGCGATCTTCGTGACCCGGGCTCATGTCCCCGCGGCGGGCAGCAGGGCCGTGGCCAGCGCTTGGATGGACCCGGTGAGCGCGGCAATGTGGTCGGACAGCGCGGCGGACACCGCGGCGGCCGTCAGTTTCTGGTCGGTGATCTCGGCGAAGAACGACCCGGCGGTGCTCCGGTAGGCGGCCAGCGCGGCCACGTCGGCATCCGCCCGGTGGGTGTTGGCGGCGCGCACCGCGGCGGCGTAGTCCAGCTCGCTGTTCACGTGCGTGCGCCAACTGGTCAGGAAGGTGAACTGCTGACGGGGGTTGGCCACATCGGACAGGCTCGCGGAGAGATCCTTGGAATTGTCGTCCAGCGCCAGCTTGGCAGCGTTCGCGTCGGGGGAGGACTCGGCGCCGGCCTTGGTGTGCGTCCAAGCGGCCATCACCACGGTGTCGGTGAGCCAGACGTGCTCGGTGAGCAGGTAGGTCTGGCGACCGCGCAACGCCGAGGCGTCGTCGTCGCTGTTGCCCGCTGTCTTCTGGCCACGGGTGAAGGCGCGGGCCAGCGTGGCGGCCACCGTCTCGGCGTTCGCGGCGGCCTTGCGCAGCTGGTCGTAGCCCTTACCGTTCTGCTTGCCCAGCGAGTCCATGGAATCGGTCAGGGCGCCGACGTATTTGTCCAGCACGTAGCGCACGTCGGTGGAGCGCAAGTTGCCGCCCGCCATCGATTTCAGCGCGTGCGAGGTGGCCTGTGACCAGTCGCCCAGATTGCTGCGGATCTGATCCTGGTCGGCGTTGATCTTCTCCTTGGCGGCCACCGCGAAATCCAGCAGGTCAGCATCGTGCGCCCGCCAGGCGGTGAGGAAATCAGAGCTGGTGCGATCGCCGTTGTCGTCGGTGCTCGCGTCGGTGGCCGCGGGGGTCGGGGTGGGGGCAGGGGCGCTGGAGGACGGGGCCACGCTGAGCGACTTGAGCACCTTGGCCAGCGCCTTGGCGTTGGCGTCCACCGAGGCCTGCGCCGACTTGCTGAGCGCGTCGTTCTCGCCCTTGTGGTTCACCGCAGCGGCGAGCATGCCCTCCAGGTAGACGTGCTCGACCAGCAACTGGGTGAGCCGGGCCCGCACCCCGGCGGCCGTCGAGGCCACCTGCCCGGTGGTGCCGGCAGCGGCCACCAGGCCGGCGGCCAGCGACTGGGCGAACGGCGGCATCTCGCCGGCCGCGGCCCGGGCTCCGGCGAAAGCGTCGGCGTAGTCCGTCGGCGGGATCACTGCGGTGCTGACGGGTCGAGGTGGCGCGGTGACGGCTGGGCCTCGGGTGGAGGAGTGCCCGGACCCGCACCCGGCCAGTCCGGCGCACAGCGCCAGGGCCGCCAGAGCGGCCGACCACCGGGGGGTTCGTTGCATCAGCACGCCTCACAGCTCTACTACAGAAGTACGACACGCTACCCAAGAGCGCCGCCGGCTCGACCGTTAGAGTCGCCCTGCGCCCGGGCAGTCGGGCGGGGGAGCAGGGGGAGGAGGTGACGGTGCTCTACCGGGGCATCAAGGTCACCCTCGGGCCCGTGCTCAACGTGGCCTACCGGCCGGCGGTGGACGGTCTGGAGCACGTGCCGACCAGTGGACCCGGCATTCTGGCCGGCAACCACGTCTCGTTCTCCGACCATTTCTTCGTGCCCCTGGTGGTCGACCGCATGGTCATCTACCTGGCCAAGGCCGACTACTTCACCGGCAAGGGGCTGGCGGGCCGGTTGACTGCCGGGTTCTTCAACGCCGTCGGACAGAAGCCGGTGGACCGATCCAGCGGCCGCGCGGGCCTGGCCGCGATTCAGACCGCGGTCGACGTGCTCGCCGAAGGCAATCTGCTGGGCATCTACCCGGAGGGCACCCGATCCCCGGACGGGCGGCTCTACCGCGGCCGGGTGGGGGTGGCCCGCTTGTGGCTGGAGTCAGGCGCACCGCTGCTGCCCTGCGCGGTGATCGGCACCGATGTGGTGCAGCCACCGGGTCGGCGCCTGCCGCGTATCGCGCCGGTCGCGGTGCGGTTCGGCCCGCCGATGGACCTCGAGCGCTACGCCGGCCGCAAGCGTGACGCGCTGCTGTTCCGCGAGGTGACCGACGACATCATGAAGGCGATCCAGGCGCTGTCCGGCCAGGAGTACGTGAACGTCTACGCCTCCACGGTCAAGGAAGAACTGGCCGCCGGCGGCGCAGCCGGCTAGTAGACGTCGCGCAGGTAACGCTTGCTCGCCACCAGGCCGGAAAGCCAAACCTCGGCACCCGCGCCCAGTCGGCCGTGGTCGCGGGCGATGTCGAGCAGCGCGATGTGCACGTCCTTGGCCATCCGGGTGGCATCCCCGCACACGTAGACGTGGGCCCCGTCGGCCAGCCACCGCCACAACTCGGCACCCGCGGCGCGCATCAGGTCCTGCACATAGACCTTCTGCCGTTGATCGCGGGAAAAGGCCAGGGACAACCGGGTGAGCAGGCCGTCGTCGTGGGCGCTGCGAAGTTCGTCGCGATAGTAGAAGTCAGTGGCCGAACGCTGTTCGCCGAAGAAGAGCCAGTTGCGCCCGGTGTGCCCGAGCGCACGACGCTCCTGCAGGAAGCCGCGGAACGGGGCCACCCCGGTGCCCGGCCCGATCATGATCATCGGAGCGTCGCCGACCGTCGGCGGGCGGAAGTTCGGCGAACGCTGCAGGAACACCTGCACCGGGCGATCCTGGCTGCGGTCGGCCAGGAACGTTGAGCACACCCCGTGCCGAGT
>DASQPJ010000101.1:0-2205 GCA_035644015.1 Sporichthyaceae bacterium | reverse complement strand
AGCTGCCGCCCGGCGAGATCGGCGAGTTGATCGTGCGCGGCCCGACGGTCGTGCCCGGCTACTGGAACAAGCCCGCGGAAACCGAGAAGTCCTTCCTGAACGGCAAATTGCGCACCGGCGACGTCGGGTTCATGGACGACGCCGGCTGGTTCTACATCGTGGACCGCAAGAAGGACATGATCAGCGCCGCGGGTTACAAGGTGTGGCCGCGGGACGTGGAGGACGTGCTCTACTCCCACGACGCGGTACGCCAGGCGGCCGTGATCGGTGTCCCGGATTCCTACCGGGGCGAGAGCGTGAAGGCCTACGTCAGCCTGAAGCCCGGCAAGCAGGTCACCGGCCCCGAGCTCGCCGCGTACTGCAAGGAACGGCTGGCCACCTACAAGGCGCCACGCGACGTGGAGATCCTGGACGAGTTGCCCGCCACGGTCACCGGCAAGCTATTGCGTCGGGAGCTTCGCGATCGGGCCGCGCGCGGGACGTAGGCTCTCGGCATGAGTATCGAGGTGAAGGCGGGCGAGCTGAGCGAGATGCTCGCCCGTTTTCCTTTCCTCTACCTGCTGACGGTCGGCGAGCAGCGCCGCCCGCACATCTCGGCGCTGACCGCCCGGGTCACCGACGGCGTCGTGGTGGTCTCCGGGGCCGGGCGACGCAGCCACGACCGCATCGCGACCAACCCCCTGGTGACCCTGCTGGCGCCGCCCTATGAGCCCGGCGGCTACTCCCTGATCGTGGACGGCACCGGGCGGTCGGATGGCGACGTCGTGCTGGTCAGCCCGACCCGGGCGGTGCTGCATCGACCCGCGTCCGTACCCGCGCCGAGCGTCGACGGGGACTGCGCCCAGGACTGCGTAGAAGTTGGGGGTACTTCCGAGTAGCAACCCGGGCCAAGATGTCCCGGTGATCGAACTCGAGATGCGCGACGAGGTCGCGCTGGTGCGCCCGGCTCACGGCAAGGTCAACGCGCTGGACGTCGAGCTACTCGACGCGCTGACCGGCACGATCGACAAGCTCGCCGACTCCGGCGCCCGGGCCGTAGTGCTGTACGGCACCGGGTCCACGTTCTGCGCCGGGGTGGATCTGCGCCGGGTGCTGGCCGAGGGCGAGGACTACGCGCAGGCGCTCGTCGGCGCGCTGACCCGCACGTTCCGCGCCTGGTTCACCACGCCCCTACCGGTGGTGGCCGCGGTGAACGGGCACGCCATCGCAGGTGGCTGCGTACTGATGGCGGCCGCGGACCGGCGACTGGCCGCGGACACCCCCACCGCCCGCATCGGGGCCAGCGAGATCCGGGTCGGGGTGCCGTTCCCGGCCTCGGCCATGGAGTTGGTCGTGGCCGCGGCGGGCGCGGACCGCGCCGAGGAGATCATCCTGGGCGCCGCGCTGTACTCCCCGACCGACGCGATAGAGGTCGGGCTGGTGCACCGGGTGTGCCCGGCGGATTGGCTGTTGGAGGAGGCCATCGTCGAGGCCCGGGTGCTCGGCTCGGGTTCCCCGATCGCCTACGCGCGGGCCAAGCAGTATCTACGCGCGGACGCGACCGCCCGAATCGATGCGGGCGCGGCGTACGACGTCGAGGTCGGCCGCATCTGGGGAGCCCCGGACACCAGGGACCGCATCGCGGCCGCTATGGCCCATCGCTGACGCTGCGTCAGGGAAATCTCGGCACCTACCGCACGCTTTCCG
This sequence comes from Sporichthyaceae bacterium, assembly GCA_035644015.1. Lineage (GTDB taxonomy): Bacteria > Actinomycetota > Actinomycetes > Sporichthyales > Sporichthyaceae > DASQPJ01. Next base: position 519 of record DASQPJ010000101.1, on the reverse strand, counting down.
CTGCCCGTCGGATTACCTCTGAACTGATGTGCTGTGCGCCGGAACAGACGTTCATCCGTGCGCCGTCCGGAGCGCCCGGGACATTCACATTTTGGCGCAAAGCTACACACAGCATCGGTCCGTACGTTTCTTTTCGCCGGCCGATATGCACCTGAATAAAGCGTTGAGCGGACGTCCGGGGAGGCCGAATCCATCGACCCCTCGGGCACATTCAGAGGAGATTGCTATGCGCACAATGACTGTTGTCACCGGCAGTGCGATTGCCCTGCTGATGGGGGGCACCATGATGGCTCCCATGGCGGGCGCCGCCCAGGTCACCAGCACGCAGGCCACCGTCGCCACGCACGCCCCGGTCAACCACCAGGTGCAGACCCGCCGGATCTGCAAGCGCGTGGTGACCTGGCGGCACCACCACAAGGTGGTCCACGTGGTCTGCCACAGGGTGCACACCAACATGGGCAACCACGACGACCACGGCAACATGGGCAACCACGACGACCACGGCAACATGGGCAACCA
>DASQPJ010000100.1:0-15032 GCA_035644015.1 Sporichthyaceae bacterium | reverse complement strand
CGTCCGACCAGCTTATGGCGTACGACGTCGGTGCTGGTGAGCCGGGAGAAGTGCACGTCGTCCACCCCGTCCAGAATCTCCTGCACCTGCCGCAGCCCGCTCTTGGTACCGCTCGGCAGGTCGACCTGGGTGACGTCACCGGTGATGACGATCTTGGAGTCGAAGCCGAGCCGGGTCAGGAACATCTTCATCTGCTCGGCGCTGGTGTTCTGCGCCTCGTCGAGAATGATGAACGCCTCATTCAGCGTCCTGCCGCGCATGTAGGCCAGCGGGGCGACCTCGATGACGCCGTCGGTGAGCAGCCGCGGGACGGTCTCCGGGTCGAGCATGTCGCGCAACGCGTCGTAGAGCGGGCGCAGGTAGGGGTCGATCTTCTCGTAGAGGGTGCCGGGCAGGAAGCCGAGGCGTTCGCCGGCCTCCACCGCGGGGCGGGTCAGGATGATCCGGCTGACCTGCTTGGACTGCAGCGCCTGCACCGCCTTGGCCACCGCGAGGTAGGTCTTGCCGGTACCGGCGGGACCGATGCCGAAGGTGATCGTGTACTTGTCGATCGCGTCGACGTAGCGCTTCTGGTTCAGCGTCTTGGGCCGGATGGCGCGACCGCGGTTGGACAGGATGTCCGCGGTGAGCACGTCCGCGGGGCGCTCCAGGGTGTCCTGACGGAGCATTTGAATGGACCGCTCGACGGAATCCACGGACAGCGGGGCGCCGGTGCGCAGCACCACCACCAGCTCGTCGAACAGCCGCTCCAGCAGCGCCACCTCGGCCACCGGGCCGTTGATGGTGATCTCGTTGCCGCGGGCCAGGATGTCCACCGTCGGGAAGGCCCGCTCCACCGCGCGCAGGTACTCATCGCCGGTCCCGAGCAGGCCCACCATGGACACAGCGGGCGGCACCACGATCCGGTGCGAGGTCTCGGTCTCTGCCATCGCGGCAATGCTACCCAGAGGGCGGCGGAGCATCGGCGTGCCGAGCGCGGCGGTTCAGCCGGGCGGCCACGTGAAGGGCCGCCCGCCGAGCACGTGGCAGTGCACGTGGAACACGCTCTGCCCGACCTCCGCGCCGGTGTTGAACACCAACCGGAACGCGCCGCCCACACCCTCGCCCTTGGCCACCGCGGCCGCGTCGGCGCACAGCCGCCCGGCCAGGCCGGGGTCCGCGGCGGCCAGCGCGGCGATATCGGTGTGGTGCTCGCGGGGGATCACCAGCACGTGCACGGGGGCCTGCGGGTTGATGTCCCGGAAGGCGATGGTGTCCGCGGTCTCCGCCACGATCGTCGCCGGGACCTCCCCGGCCACGATCCGACAGAACAGGCAATCCGCCACGCTGCACCGCCTCCCGAAACTCGTTCCCAGAAAAAATTGAACGCAGGCGCTGTCAACCTATCGATGAGCTCGCGCGTCAATGACACGTGACAATCACCGTGGGGGGAATCCGGGTGGATGCGGGGTGGGACGCCGACCAGGCGGTCACCGAGCTCTATTCCCGGCATTACCGCGGGCTGGTGCGCCTCTCGGCGCTCTTGCTGCGGGATCCGTGGGCGGCCGAGGAAGTAGTGCAGGACGCCTTCGTGGCGATGCACAGCGCCTGGCGCCGGCTGCGCGAGGAGGACAAGGCACTGGCTTATCTGCGTCGGACGGTGGTGAACCGGTCGCGCTCGGCACTGCGCCACCGCACGGTGGTGGAACGGCACGCCACCAGCGGTGACGTGCACCTGCCCAGCGCGGAGGCCGGCGCGCTGACCCGGTTGGACGCCGACGCCGTGCTGGTCGCGCTGCGGGCGCTGCCGACCCGGCAGCGCGAGGCCCTGGTGCTGCGGTACTGGGCCGATCTGCCGGAGGCCGAGGTGGCCACCGCGATGCGGGTCAGCAAGGGCTCGGTCAAGACCCACACGTCGCGCGGGCTCGCTGCCCTGCGCGCGAGTCTGGAGACGATTCGATGAACGACGACCTGGAGTCGCAGCTGCGCGACGCGCTACGAGCGCGCGCCGAGCGCACCCCGATCGCCGGTGACGGGCTGGACCGCATCCGGACGCGCACTGCGCGCCGCCGAGGATTCGGGCGGCTGCAACCGGCCGTGGCGGCCGGCGCGCTGACCGTGCTGGTGGTGGCCGGGGTGACCATGGCCGCCGAGCACAACCACACCGGTCACCCGGACCTTGTGCTGCCCGCGGGCGGGGCGACGCCTGAAGCATCTCCGTTGCCGAGCGTGAGGACGAACGGCACGATCGTCAGGCCGGACGGCACGATCCTCATGCCGGACGGCACGATCCTCATCCCTTCCGCGACGGTCGTGGACCCTCGGTCACCGTCGCCGACCGACCCCCCGATCATCACCCCAGGCATCCCGAAGGACACCGGCGGTGAATACCTGGCAATCACCAAGCCGGCCAGCGGCGCCACCGTCGACCGGAACGTGACGATCTCCGGGAAGGCCCGGGTATTCGAGGCGCAGTTCACCGTGGACGTCACGCAGAACGGCGTGGTGGTGCACACCGCGCACGTCACGGCCTCGATCGGTGCGCCGAGCATGGGCGTCTGGTCCACGGTGTTCCACCTGGCGCCGGGCAGCTACCGGATCGAGGCCTACGAGCTGTCCGCCAAGGGCGACGGCACGAAGTCCGCCACCGACACCATCTGGATCACCGTGCGCTGACCGCCGCCCGCCGCACCTCAGCACCGGGGTTGCGGTGGTCGGAGGGCGCAACTGTGGGGCAACGTTGAAACCAGTGGGACGGATGCTGGCGCAAGAACGCAACTCCTGTTTCAACTCTGCCCAGCAGTTGCGTGGCGCGTTGTCTGTTTGACCAGTCGCCGCCGTGCCCGCGACTGGTCAGGTCCACCGCGAGGTCCGCGGCAGCAGGGCGGCAAGCGCAGCGAGCCCCGCCGTCGACGTGCGCAGCACCTCCGGGCCGAGGCGACACACCCGGGCACCGGCGTCCTGAAACACCGTCAGTTCCTCGGCAGAGATGCCGCCCTCGGGTCCGACGACCAGCAGCACCTCGCCGGTCGCGGGTAGCGACACCGCAGTCAGCGCCTCGGTCGCGGACTCGTGCAACACCACCGCCAACTCCGCGTCGGCGACGCGGGCCGCGAGCGTCTTGGTATCCGCCAGCGGTTCGATAACCGGCACCCACGGACGCCGAGCCTGTTTGGCGGCCTCCCGGGCGTGCACGTTCCAGCGTTGCGCCGCCCGGTGAGCCTTCTCCCCCGACCACACCGTCACGCAGTGCTCGGCCGCCCACGGGACGATCGCGTCCACGCCGATTTCGGTCATCAACTCCACGGCAAGCTCGCCCCGGTCACCCTTGGGCAGCGCCTGCGCAACGACCAATCGGGGCGAGGGCGCGGGGACGGTGCGCACCGTGCGGATCTCCACCGTGAGCCCGGCGCCGACCTCGGCCACCACGCACTCGGCAACCACGCCCGCCCCATCGGACAGTTCGAGGTGCTCGCCCGCGCGTAGGCGGCGGACCTTGGCGGCATGCCGGCCCTCATCGCCGGTCAGCTCGTATGGCCCGGACGCCGGCAGCGTCCCCGCCTCGACGAGGAACAACGCCAGGCTCATCCACCCCACCCCTCCCCACCGCACCGCACCGCACCGCTGACGTCCGATCAGATGTGGCCTATAGGCCACGGTTCGTCGGACGTTAGCGATGGTGGCCCCGTTAGCGATGGTGGACGCGTTAGCGATGGGGGGTGCCTCAGCGGTTGCCGAATACGTCGCGGATCTTGGAGAACAGGCCGGGCTGGCCGCTCTTCAGGTTCCCGTCCGGGTTCTCCTCGCCGCGAAGCTGCGCGAGCTGGAGCAGCAACGCCTCCTGCGCGTCGTCCAGCCGCGTCGGGGTCATCACCTCGATGTGCACGATGAGGTCACCGCGGCCGGTCGCGCGCAGGTGCGGGATGCCGCGGGCGGTGAGCCGCTCCAACTTCCCGGACTGGGTGCCGGCCCGGATCACCAGGTGGTGCGGACCGTCCAGGGTCTCGATCTCCATCGCGGTGCCCAGCGCGGCCGCGGTCATCGGCAGCGACACCGTGCAGTGCAGGTCATCGCCCTGCCGGGTGAAGTGCGGGTGGGCCAGCTCCACGATCTCCACGTACAGATCGCCGGGCGGGCCGCCGCCGGGCCCGACCTCGCCCTCGCCGGCGAGCTGGATGCGGGTCCCGGTGTCCACGCCGGCCGGGATCTTCACCTTCAGCATGCGCCGCGCGCGCACCCGGCCCTCGCCGTCGCACTCGGTGCACGGAGAGGTGATGATCTCGCCGAACCCGCGGCACTGGGCGCACGGTCGGGAGGTCATCACCTGGCCGAGGAAGGAGCGCTGCACCGAGGCGATCTCGCCGCGGCCGTGGCACACGTCGCAGGTAACCGGGTGCGTGCCGGGCTGGGCACCCTTGCCCCGGCAGCGTTCGCAAACCGCCGCGGTGTCGATGTGGATCTCCCGGGTGGCACCGAACGCGGACTCGGCCAGCTCGATCTCCAGCCGGATCATCGCGTCGTTGCCGCGCTGCACCCGGCTGCGCGGGCCGCGCTGGCCGGACTGCCCGAAGAAGGCGTCCATGATGTCGCTGAACGCGCCGAATCCGGCGCCACCGGTGGCGAAGCCACCCGCGCCGGGACCACCCGCGGACAGCGGATCCCCACCCAGGTCGAACATCTGACGCTTCTGCGGGTCGGACAGCACCTCGTACGCGGCGGTCACGACCTTGAACTGCTCCTGGGCGGCCGGGTCCGGGTTGCGGTCCGGGTGCAGCTGCATGGCCAGCTTGCGATAGGCCTTCTTGATGGTCTCGGCGTCCGCATTGCGAGGCACGCCGAGCACCGCGTAGTAATCAGGCACCCGGCGATTCCCCCGAGATCAGCTGTCCGACGTACCGAGCCACCGCGCGCACCGCTCCCATCGTCCCCGGGTAGTCCATCCGCGTCGGGCCGATGACCCCGAGCCGGGACACCACCTCGCCACGGCCATAGGTCGAGGCCACCACCGAGGTGCCGGCCAGACCGGCCACCGTGGTCTCGTGCCCGATCCGCACGCTCAGGTCGGGGGTCGCCGCCTCGCCGAGCAGGCGCATCAGCACGACCTGCTCCTCCAACGCCTCGAGCACCACATGCAGCGAGTCGGAGAAGTCGTGCCCGGCGCGGGTCAGGTTGGCCGCCCCGGCCATCACCACCCGCTGGTCGCGGGACTCGTCGATCATCTCGCGCAGCGCATCGACCACCCGGGCCACCACCGCGCCGTCGACCACCGGATCGACCACCCGGAACTGCGTGCCCAGTGCGGCCACCGCCTGGTCCGCGGCGGTCAGACGCTTGCCGTCCATCACCGCGTTGAGCCGGGCCCGCAGGTCCGGCAGCAGGTCGTCGGAGGTCACCACGGGCACCTCGACCACCCGCTGCTCCACCCGGCCGGTGTCGGTGATCAACACCATCATCACCCGGCCCGGCGCCATGTTCAGCAGTTCCAGGTGACGCACCGTCGCCCCGGACAGCGATGGGTACTGCACCACCGCCACCTGCCGGGTGAGCTGCGACAACAGCCGCACGGTGCGGTCCACCACGTCGTCGAGGTTCACCGCGTTGTCCATGAACTGCTGGATGGCGCGGCGCTCGGCCGGGGACAGCGCGCGCACCTCGGAGAGCCGGTCGACGAACAACCGGTAGCCCTTGTCGGTGGGGATGCGCCCGGCGCTGGTGTGCGGCTGGGCGATGTAGCCCTCCTCCTCCAGCACCGCCATGTCGTTGCGGATGGTCGCCGGGGACACCCCGAGGTTGTGCCGATCGACCAGCGTCTTGGACCCGACGGGCTCCTCGGTGGCCACGTAGTCCCGCACGATCGCGCGCAGCACGGCCAGCTTGCGGTCATCGAGCACCGCGCACCTCCCGGCCGACGAGTACGTGTCCACCCGCGGTTAGCACTGTCGGGTGGCGAGTGCTTAGTCTAACCGGCCCACCTGCCCACTACCGTGGACGCGATGGACAGATATGCGCAGGACCCGCTGGCCGGTAACTGGCGCCGACCCCGGGTTGTGACCGAGGTGGCCGCCGATCTGGACCTGGTGGTCGAGGTGGCCGAGGTCGGGTTCTGCGGCGCGGTGGTGGATATCGAAAAGGGTCCCGGCGGGCACCTGGTCACCCTCGAGGACGGACTGGGGCGCCGCCGCATGTTCCCGCTCGGCCCGGGCTTTCTGATCGACGGAAAGCCGGTGACGTTGATCGCGCCTGCGGTGGCCGCGCCGGCGCGTCCGACGCGCACCGCGTCCGGGTCGGTGGCCCTGCCCACCGGACTGCGGGCGCGAGTGGCCCGGCAGGGCCGCATCTACGTCGAGGGTCGCCACGACGCCGAATTGGTGGAGAAGATCTGGGGCGACGACCTGCGTGGTGAGGGCGTGGTCGTGGAGTACCTGGAGGGCATCGACCACCTGCCCGAGGTGGTGACGGAGTTCGCGCCCGGGCCGAACCGTCGGTTGGGGGTGTTGGTCGACCACCTGGTGACCGGCTCCAAGGAATCCCGGTTGGCCGCGTTGGTGACCTCCCCCCACGTCCTGGTGGTGGGTCACCCCTATATCGACGTCTGGCAGGCCGTGAAGCCGAACGTGGTGGGCATCCGGGCTTGGCCGCAGATCCCGCTGGGCGAGCCGTGGAAGGCCGGGGTGCTCGAGGCGCTGGGCTGGTACGTGGAGCCACACGTCGCCTGGCGGCGCATCCTCGGCTCGGTGAGCTCCTGGAGCGACCTGGAGACCCCGCTGCTGACCTGCATGGAACAACTGATCGACTTCGTCACCGAATCAGCCGGCTGACGATCCGTCAGTCGGTGAGGTCGCGGATCACCGCATCGGCCAACAACCGACCGCGCAGGGTGAGCACCGCACGGCCCGTGGTGTGCGCATCGGGTTCCAGCAGCCCGTCCGACACGGCGCGCGTGGAGGCGGCCCGGCCGACGTCGGACAGCTCCTCCAGGCCGAGGCCCTCGCGCAGTCGCAGCGTGAGCATCACCCGCTCCAGCTGTTGCTGAGCCGACGTCAGATCCTCGTGATCGGCCGCCGGGCTGCCGTCTGCGACCCGTTGTGCGTAATCCCGCGGGTGGCGCACATTCCACCACCGCCGCCCGGCCAGGTGCGAGTGCGCGCCGGGGCCGATCCCCCACCAGTCCCCGCCGGTCCAGTACAGCAGGTTGTGCCGGGCCCGCGCGGATTCCTCGCGGGCCCAGTTCGACACCTCGTACCAGGCGAAACCCGCGTCGGTGAGCACCGCCTCGGCCAACTCATAACGGTCGGCGAGAGCATCCGGGTCGGGGGCGGGCAGTTCGCCGCGGCGCACCCGGGCGGCCAGTCGGGTGCCCTCCTCCAGGATCAGCGAGTAGGCGCTGATGTGGTCCGGGCCGGCCTGCACCGCGGCGTGCAGCGAGTCCTTCCAGTCCGCCTCGCTCTCCCCCGGCGTGCCGTAGATCAGGTCCAGGTTGATGTGTGCGAAGCCCGCCTCGCGGGCCCACTGCACGCATTGCAGGGCCCGGCCCGGGGTGTGCTGACGGTCCAACACCGCCAACACATGGCTCGCCGCGCTCTGCATGCCGAAGGAGATCCGGGTGAACCCGGCGGCGCGTAGGGCGGCCAGGGCGGCTGCGTCCACCGACTCCGGGTTCGCCTCGGTGGTCACCTCGGCATTCGGCGCCAGCCCGAATTCCTCGGAGATCACCGCGAGCAACCCGCCGAGTTCGGCCGGGCTGAGCAGGGTTGGCGTGCCGCCGCCGACGAAGACCGTGTCCACCGACCGACGCCCCACGGTGGCCGCGGCGTAACGAATCTCCGTGGCGGCCACCGTGGGGTACTCCGCCCGGCTGCCGCCACCGCCGAGATCGGCCGAGGTGTAGGTGTTGAAGTCGCAGTAGCCGCACCTGCTGGCGCAGAACGGCACGTGCAGGTAGATCCCGAACGGCACTGTGCTGCCGGACGGTGAGCTCACACCGTCGATTGTGTCAGCGCACGGAGGAGATCGCGTCCACGTGGGAGAGGGTGACCTCGATCAGCACGTCCGTTGCCTCGCTCACCACGACCTCGGCCGTCGCCGGCGGGTAGCCGACCGCGTGCAGCGTGTAGGCGCCCTCGGCGACATCGGAGAATTGATAATGCCCGGTGTCGTCGGTGCGCGTGTTCGCCACCACGGCGCCCGCGCGGTCCTCCAGCCATACCCGGGCGTCCGGGATGGCCCGACCGGAGGCGGTCCGGGCCACGCCGTTGACCGCCGCCCGACCGGGCACCGGAACGTCATGCACCGTGGTGCCGGACGGCTCGATGAGCACGGCGGCCTGCACCGGGTCAGCGCCCTCGCGATGTACCGTGATGGTGCCCCCGCCGGCCTGCAGATCCGCGAACTGGTAGCGGCCCGCGGCGTCGGTGCGGGTCGAGGCCAACACCTGACCGGACGCATCGCTCCAGACCACCGTGGCACCCACGATCGCACGCTGAGTGCCGACCGTGTGCACGGTGCCCACGAGGCCGACCGCACCGGACAGCCCGATCTCCACCTCGACCTCGGCGCTCGCGGCCGGCACGTGCAGCGTGCAGGCATAGGGGCGGTGCCGGGCGTGCCGGGCCACCAGTACGGCCTCGGTGGGGCCGGAGACCAGGAACGAGAAGCGGCCGTTGTCGTCGGTCCAGCCGCGGTCCAACTGGCGGCCGGCATCGTCGAGCAGGGTGAGGGCCACCCGGCCGATCGGGTGCCCGAAGTGGTCGCGGACCAGCCCACGCACATTGCCCCGGGTCGGCAGCTGCTCGGGGTGGGAGCCGTTGGCGGTCACGCCGATGATCGGACGGGCGCCGGGCGCACCGGACGCGGCCCAACCGGGAGCGGAGTCGTCACGAGGTCGACGGGGAATCGGCGGCACATCTTCCAGCGTGGCAGAACCACCCGTCTGGAGGCCGGACGACACGGCGGCGGCCACCACGAGATCCGGGTGCAGGGAACCGTCCAGGCGCCGCACGTCGACCAGCCAGATGATGATCGCGCCCGCGGCGAGCATGATCAGTGCCGACCACAGCGCGGCCCGGGCGTAGCCCTGGACCTGGGCGCTGATCATGGCTTGCGGCAGCTGCTGCGGGTCGAGGACCGGGTGACTCTGGAGCCAGTCGAGGCTGCGGTGCGCGGCCACCGTGGACAGCAGCGCCAGGCCCAACGAGGTACCCACCTGCTGCGCGGTATTGATGGTGGCGCTGGCCACGCTGGCATCCCGCGGTTCGACCTCGATGGTCGCGCCGTTGAAGGCCGGCACGAACACCGCGCCCATGCACAGGCCCAACAGGATCATGAAGGGCAGCAGGTTCTTGGTGAACGTGGACTCCGGGGTGAGCTGAGTGAGCAGCATCATCCCGAGCCCCGAGCCGACCAGTCCGAAGCCCATGATCCAGCGCGGCGGCACCTTGGTGATCAGCGTGCTGACGATGCCGGAGGACACGATGATGCCGCCGGTCACCGCGAGGAATGCGACGCCGGTGCGCACCGGGGAGTAGCCGAGCACGCCCTGCATGAAGAAGGTCAGGAAGAAGAACGCGCCGAACAGGGCCAGCGAGGACAGCGCCACCGCGATGTTGGCACCCGCCCGGGTGCGGTGCGCCAGGATGCGCAGCGGCAGCACCGGGTTGGCCACCATGCGCTGGCTGACCACGAACATGATCAACATCGACAGGCCCAGGAACAGCAGGAACAGCGTCCTGTTCTCCGTCCAGCCGTGTCGCTCGGCCTCGGAGAAGCCGTAGACCAAGCTGAACACCCCACCGGTGCCCAGCACGGTGCCGACCAGGTCCAGGCGGCCCGGGTGCTCCGGCTTGAACTCGTCGATCACGAAATAGGCGCCGATGACGGTCCCGATGGTGAGCGGGATATTGATGAACATCGTCCAGCGCCAGCTGGCGTACTCAGTGAGCACACCACCGAGCACCAAACCCAACGCGGAGCCACCGCCGGCCACCACGCCGAAGATGGCGAACGCCCGGGCGCGCTCCTTGGGGTTGGTGAACGTGTTGGCCAACAGGGCCAGCGCAGCCGGGGCGAGCAGGGCGCCGAACACACCCTGCAGGGCGCGCGCGGCCAGCAACATACCGAGGTCCTGAGCCGCGCCGCCCAGCGCCGAGGCCACGCCGAACCCGAGCAGCCCGATGACCAGCGCCCGGCGTAGGCCCAGGTAGTCGGTGACCCGACCGCCGATCAGCAACAAGCCGCCGAAGGACAACGTGTAGACGGTGACCACCCACTGCCGGTCGGCATCCGACACGTGCAGCCCGGTGGCCATGCTCGGCAATGCAACGTTGATGATCGTGGCGTCCACCACGATGACCAATTGCCCCAAGGTGAGCACCAGCAGCGCCAACGCGCGGCGCCGCGCCGCGGGGTCGTGGGTCGGCGCCGCCCCGGGGGCGGCGCCGCCATGAGCGACCTCGGACTCCACGGCCATTAAGTGATCTCCTAGCGTTCGGCGGGCGACAGCAGCGGCATCAGCACGCGGTCGACCAGGCGGTTCAACAAGCAGTCATCGACCGGCTCGCCGGTGATCAGGATTCGGGTCATCAAGGTGGCCGGGGCGAGCTCGCGGACGAACTCCGGGTCCGGCGCGGTGATCACGCCCTCGGCCGAGTAGCGGGCGAGCAGAGCATCGGTGGTGGCCCGGCAACGGTCGATGTCCGCGCGCAGCAACCCGGCCAACTCGGGGTCCTCCTGCATCGCGTGGACCATGCCGGCCAGCAGCGGGGCCTTGTCCGCCAACCGGTCGCGCGCGTTGGTGAGCAAGGTGAGCAGGTCCGCACGCAGGTCGCCGGTGTATTGCGGGGCGATGTTGTCCGAGTCGGTGATGTAGCGCATCGCGGCGCCGACCAGCGCGGGTTTACCCGGCCAGCGCCGGTAGATCGTCGCCTTGCTGGCCCGGGCCCGGGCGGCCACCGCGTCGATGGTCAGCCGCTCGTAGCCGATCTCGGTGAGCAGCTCCGCGCACACGGCGAGGATCTCCTGCTCACGCACGGTCAGGTCGGCCTCGGGGTCAACCGCGGCCGTCGTCTCAGCGCTCACTCTCGTCACGAGGCACAGCCTACGGGACGCACAGTACGGTTCCGTACTGACAATCGTATGGAGTGTTCCACGGGCCGTCTGCCTGACGCAGCATCAGCTGGTTACGGCGCGCCTCCACCCGGATACGTAGCGCAGTCGCCAAGATCATCTTGAGAGGCAGCCGGCGCCCGGCTGCCCGGTAGGTGGGGGGTAGCTGTGTTTGGACGCAAGACGACGCTCGCACTGCTGACCGGCGGGCTGGTGCTGGCGGGCTCCGGGGCTGCGGTGTGGGCGGCAACCCCGACGCCGCAGGCGTTCGGCAACGAGATCCACGCGTGTGTGGGCGACCACGGCAAGTTGCGCCTGGCCTTCCACAACTGTCGGCGCTTCGAGGACCACATCTCGTGGAATCGCCAGGGCCCGCAGGGCCCGCCGGGGCCGAGCCTGAACACGACACCGGCGCAGAAAACCCAGCCAACTGGCGCATACACCGTGACCACCACGATGTTGCCGGTGACGGGGCTGTTCCTGCAACTGCCGACGACCGGCACCTACCTGATCAGCGCCAACGTGCGTGGCTACATCGACTATCCGGCAGCCAGGACACACGACTGTTTCGTGACCGCGGACCTAGCCTCCGGTCCCGGCCCCACGCCCACTCCGGGCATGACGGTAGCGACCGATTCGCAACGCCTGGTCGTCATCGACATCAATACCTATGCCAGTTCCTTCACGTTGCCCAACGGCACCACCGCCACACCGGCGACCACCGATGACTCCAACGTCCAGGCGACGGCCCCGATCCAGGCCATCGTCAGCGGCGCGGCCGGGAGCATCGTGACCGTTCGGGCCATCCGGAGCACCTGCACAGGCGCATCCACGGTTCAGATCGTCACCAACGTGGACGGCGCCAGCACCCTCAACGCGGTGCGCATCAACTGATCGGCGAAACGAGAGGGGGCTCTGGCGCTGCCGGGGCCCCCTCCGTCATTTGCCGGGCCTCTTGCCGCCGCTGTCCGGGGACTCATCGGTGGACAGCGCGGCGATGAAGGCCTCCTGGGGGACCTCGACCCGGCCCACCATCTTCATCCGCTTCTTGCCCTCTTTCTGCTTCTCCAGCAGTTTGCGCTTGCGGGTGATGTCGCCGCCGTAGCACTTCGCGAGGACGTCCTTGCGGATCGCGCTGATGTTCTCCCGGGCGATGATCCGGGCGCCGACCGAGGCCTGGATGGGCACCTCGAACTGCTGACGCGGGATCAGTTGGCGCAGCTTCTTGGTCATCCGGGTGGCGTACTCCGGGGCCTTGTCCTTGTGCACGATCGCGGAGAACGCGTCGACCGGTTCGCCCTGCAGCAGGATGTCGACCTTGACCAGGTCGGCCGTCTGCTCGCCGTTGATCTCGTAGTCCAGCGAGGCGTAGCCCCGGGTGCGGGACTTCAGGGCGTCGAAGAAGTCGAACACGATCTCGGCCAGCGGCAACGTGTAGCGAATTTCGACGCGTTCCTCGGACAGGTAGTCCATGCCGAGCAGGGTGCCGCGGCGGTTCTGGCACAGCTCCATGATCGTGCCGACGAACTCACTGGGGGCCAGCACGGTGGCGCGCACCACCGGCTCGTACACCTCGGAGATCTTGCCGTCCGGGTACTCGCTCGGGTTGGTGACCACGACCTCTTTGCCGTCGTCCTTGACCACCCGGTAGACCACGTTGGGCGCGGTGGAGATCAGGTCCAGCCCAGCCTCCCGCTCGAGCCGCTCGCGGACGATCTCCAGGTGCAGCAGGCCGAGGAAGCCGCACCGGAAGCCGAAGCCGAGCGCCGCGGAGGACTCCGGTTCGTACACCAGCGAGGCGTCGTTGAGTTGGAGCTTGTCCAGCGCCTCGCGCAGGTCCGGGAACTCCGAGCCGTCGATCGGGTACAGCCCGGAGAACACCATCGGCTTGGGCTCGCGGTAACCGGCCAACGCCTTGGTGGTCGGCTTGATCGCGTCGGTGATGGTGTCGCCGACCTTGGACTGGCGCACGTCCTTGACCCCGGTGATCAGGTAGCCGACCTCGCCGACGCCAAGGCCATCGGTGGGGGTCGGCTCCGGGGCGCTGACCCCGATCTCCAGCAACTCGTGCGTGGCCCGGGTGGACAACATCAGGATCTTCTCGCGCTTGCTCAGGTGGCCGTCGATCACCCGGACGTAGGTGACCACACCCCGGTAACTGTCGTACACCGAGTCGAAGATCATCGCCCGGGCCGGGGCGTCCGGGTCCCCCACCGGCGCCGGGATCACCTCGACGATCTTGTTGAGCAGCTCGGTGACGCCCTCCCCGGTTTTGGCGCTGACCCGCAGCACGTCATCGGGGCTGCAGCCGATGATGCGGGCCAATTCCCCGGCGAACTTCTCCGGCTGGGCAGCGGGCAGGTCGATCTTGTTCAGCACCGGGATAACGGTGAGGTCGTTCTCCATCGCCAGGTACAGGTTGGCCAGCGTCTGCGCCTCGATGCCCTGCGCAGCGTCGACCAGCAGCACGGCACCCTCGCAGGCGGCCAGCGAGCGGGATACCTCGTAGGTGAAGTCGACGTGGCCCGGGGTGTCGATCAGGTTCAACACGTGCATCTGGCCGTCGAGGCCGACCCAGGGCAGGCGCACCGCCTGACTCTTGATGGTGATGCCGCGCTCGCGCTCGATGTCCATCCGGTCCAGGTACTGGGCGCGCATGTTGCGCGCCTCGACCACGCCGGTGAGCTGCAGCACCCGGTCGGCGAGCGTGGACTTTCCGTGATCGATGTGGGCGATGATGCAGAAGTTGCGGATCAGCGCCGGGTCGGTCCGGTTCGGCTTCGGCGGGGTGGGCGGCACGCGGGCGATCCGTCTCGTTTCTGCGGTTGGGGCGCTCGGCGTGAGCGCCTGCGGTCCGCCGATCCTCCCACGGGCCCACCGCTCACGAGACCCGGCGCAGGTGCCGCAGCGCGCGCGCCGCGGCGTGCGCCCCGGATAACCCGTGCGCACCGGGGCCGGGCGGGGTGGCCGCCGAGCAGAGGTACATGCCGGGCACTCCCGTGTCGTACGGGTGGGCGGTCAGCCGCGGACCGAACAGCAGCTGGGTGACCGTGTTGGCCCCGGTGAGGATGTCGCCCCCGACGAAGTTCGGGTTCTGCCGGGCTATCTCCGTCGTGCTGCGCACCGCGACGCCGGCGATGCGTTCGCGGAATCCCGGCGCGAACCGTTCGACCTGCGCGGTGATCGCCTCGGTGGCATCGCCGGTCCAGCCCGCGGGCACGTGGGCGTAGCTCCACAGCGGGTGCACGTCACCCACCGAACGGGACGGGTCGGCCAGATACTGCTGCCCGACGAGCACGAACGGGCGGTCCGGCATCCGCCCGGCGGTGATGTCGCGTTCGGCCGCGGCAATCTCGGCCAGGTTGCCGCCCAGGTGCACGGTCCCCGCCCGCCGCGCCGCCTCGTTGGTCCACGGCACACCGCCGTGCACCGCGAAGTCCACCTTGAAGGCGCCGGGACCGTGACGGAAACCCCGATAGGCCCGGGCGACCCGGGCCGGCAGCCGGTCACCCAGGATGTCCGCCACCGCACCCGGCGCCAGGTCGAACAGCACCACGTCCGCGTCCGACAGCTGCGCGGCGGAGCTGACCCGCACCCCGGTACTGATGGTGCCGCCGTGCTTGTGCAGCACCGCAGCCATCGCGTCGGTGATGGCCCGCGACCCACCGGCGGCCACCGGCCACCCGTAGCGGTGACCCGCCGTCAGAATTCCCAGCCCGATGGCGGAGGTGAACGGCCGGTGCAACGGGCGGTAGGCGTGCGCGGCGACCCCGGCCCACAGCGCCCGGGCCGACTCGGTGGCGAAGCCGCGGGCCAGCACCGTGGCGGGCAGTGCCGTGGGCACGCCGAATCGGGCCAGCCGCAGCGGATGGGACGGGACGCGCAACAGCGGACCGAGGATGTCGGTGGACAGCTGGTCGTAGCCCGCGGACGGGCGTGCGAACAACCCCCGC
>DASQPJ010000099.1:0-24099 GCA_035644015.1 Sporichthyaceae bacterium | reverse complement strand
CGAGGTTCTCCGGGTTGCGTTCGATGTCCTCGACGGTGAGGTAGGAGACGACCCGCTCCGCGAGGCCGCCGTAGCGGGAGACCAATTGGTCGGCGATCTCGTCCCAGCGCCCGACCACCGCGTAGTGCTCGAGCATCTCGTCGGTGATGCACCCGGCCAGGGCGTTCATGTCACCGGATTTCAGTGCGATGTTGAGTGCCTCCGAGACCCCGTCGAAGCCGAGGTCGGTGAACTGGAACGCGTAGTTCTTGGTCGAGCCGTAGAAGCCAATCTGTTCGCGGGCGCGGCGGGTGAGGAAGGCGCGCTCCTCCGGGGTGTCACCGGGGACCACGAACACCGGGATGAGGAGGTCCACCTCGCTCGGCGAGCGACCGGCCTTGTCCGCGCCGATCTGCACGTCGGGGATCAGCCGGGTCTGCAGATAGTGCATGGAGTGCAGGGGGTGCACGTGGATGCCGTCGGCGTACTGCCCGGCCATCTGCACCATCCACGGGCCGACCGCGGAGATGTCCACCTTGATGTTCCCGTAGGGATGCATCGCCGGGGTGAACGGCTTCGGCAGCAAGGTCATCTCGTAGTGCTTGCTGTGGTGGTCGAGCTTCTTCTCCCCGCGGAACGCAGCCAGGATGTCCTGCACCGCGAGCAGGTAGTCGCGCATGCGCGGGCCGGGCGGGTCGAAGGCGGCGCCGTAGCGGCGCTCGATGTGCGCCTTGACCTGGCTGCCCAGGCCCAACCGGTAACGCCCGTTGGTGTTGTCCGCCAACTCCCACGCCAGGGCGGCGGCGATCATCGGGCTCATCGGGAAGGCCACCGCGATGCCGGTGGTGAAGGTCAGCGACGGCGCGGCGGTGGCCGCGGCGGCGATGCACATCCAGGGGGTCTGGCCGGTATCGACGAAGGTCATCCCGGTGAACCCGGCCTGCTCGGCGCGCCGGGCCAGCTCGGCGGCCTCGGTCCACCGGCCGGGCATGACCATCACATCGAAGTCCATGGGTTCTCCTCGGGGTTGCGGCGTGATGGTCCGTCAGGCCATGGTGAGGCCGCCGCTGACGGACAGCGTCTGGCCGGTGATGAAGCGGGCGCCGTCCGAGGCAAGGAACACCACGGCGGGCGCGATGTCCTCGGGCGTGGCCAACCGGCGCATCGGGATCGCGCGCTTGAGGGCCTCGACGAATTTCTCGCCGGTGCCCAACTCGTCGGCCATGTGTCGGATCAGCGGAGTGTCGGTGGGGCCGGGACAGACCACGTTGATGCTGATGCCGTGCTTGGCCACCTCGCGGGCCACGCTCTTGGAGAATGCGACCACCGCCCCCTTGGCGCCGGCGTAGACGGCCTCCAGCGAGGAGCCGACCCGGGCTGCGTCGGAGGCCACCGAGACGATGCGGCCCTGGCGTCGCTCGATCATCCGCGGCAGCACGGCGTGCACGGTGTTCAACGGGCCGCGGTAGTTGATCGCGATGACCTTGTCCCAGAGGTCCGGGGTGGTGTCCACGAACGGCATGAAGCGGTCCCAGCCGGCCACGTTGATCAGGCTGACGATCGGCCCGAGGTCGGCCTCCACCTTGTCGATCGCCGTGCGCACCCCGTCGGTGTCGGAGACGTCGAGCCCGAGGCCGAGGTGCCCGCTGCCGGGCAGATCCGTGGCCGCGCACTGTGCCTGCTTGGCGTCGAGGTCGACCAGCACGACCCGGCGGCCCTCGACCGCCAGCTGCCGGCAGATCGCGTAGCCGATCGCGCCCGCACCGCCGGTGACCACCGCGATCTCGGCCGTCTGTTCGGTCATCGCCGCACCCTCACTGGTCGCGCTACTAAGGAGTAGGGCGAGCCTAGTGGGGTGGGTCGGGGGCCTGTCGACGCGTCAGGCAGCGTGGCCGAGGTAGCGGGCGAAGAGGTCCTCGCCGTCGAGTTCGCCGGGTTCGCCGGCGAACACGATCTCGCCCTTCTGCAGCAGGTACACGTAGTCGGCCAGGGCCAGCGCCTTGGTCACGTACTGCTCGACCAGCAGCAGGCTCGCGCCGCCCGCCGCCAAGCGGTGCAGGAACTCGAAGATCTCATCGACGATGATCGGGGCCAGGCCCATGCTGACCTCGTCGAGCAGCACTGTGGTCGGGGATTGCACGTAGGCCTTGGCCAACGCGAGCATCTGTTGCTCGCCGCCGGACATGGTTCCGGCCACTTGACTCAAGCGCTTGCCGATGATGGGGAACGCCTCCGCGGCCATGGCGATCGCCTTGTCCTCCTGCCCGCGCCGGGACTGCACGATGATGTTCTCCCGCACGGTCAGGCCGGGGAACACCCCGCGACCCTCGGGGACGTGGCAGACCCCGTGCTTCACCAGTTCGTGTGGCGCCGCCCCGGTGACGTCCCGACCATTCACCAACAGCTGTCCGGACTGCGGTGCCAACAGGCCGGCCGCCACCCGCATCATCGTGGTCTTGCCGGCGCCGTTGGCGCCGAGCAGAGCCACCACCGAGCCGGTGGGTACGACCAGGGTGATGTCGTGCAGTACCCGGGAGTGGCCGTATCCGGCCGACAGTTCGCGCAGTTCGAGCACCGGAACTCCTAGTTGCAGAAGGGCTTCACGCCACCCGGCGCGGACCAGCCCGCGGTCGTGAGCAGTTCGCGGAACACGCATCCGGTGCTCTTCGGCAGCCCGCTGGTGAACGTCAACCCGGTGGTCAGCCCGCCCAGCGACTCGTTGCGGATCTTGTGCAGCCCCTGCATCACCAGTGCCGGGGTCAGCGTCTCGTTCACCGCGGCCGGGCCGAGCAGGTTCACCGCGGCCTCCAACAGCTTCGCCGCGGTCCACATCTGCACCGAGGACCCGCTGGTCTGCTCACCGGGGGCGAACTGGGCCAGTGCGTCGTGGTAGGCCTTCAGGCCCGGCGTCGAGGTTTCCGTCCACGGTGCGGTGCCCGAGGTGGTCGCCAAGTTGAACTGACGCAGTGTCGGATCCGTGGCCTGTCCTGGGGAGATAGTGCCGCCGAAGCCGCCGAGAATCGGCTTGTAGTTGATCGCCGCACAGGACCGCGCCACTCGGGCCATCGCGGTGCCGTCCATGCCCAGCAGGAGTTGGTCGGCCCCCGCGTTCTTCGCGCTCTGGCACTGCGCGGTGAAGTCGGTCTGGGTCAACGAGATCGCCGAGGTGTACACGATCTGCACGCCCGCGGCTTTGGCCAGCGTGGCGCTCTGTTTGTTGGCGTAAGTGCAGGCCCGGACCTCGACGCAGTACAGCAGTCCGACCTTCGTCTTCCCGGCCGCCAGGTTCTGCTTCATGATGCCGATGGCCTGGTCGTCGAAGCTCGCACCCTGCGGGAACATGTACGCGCTTTGTCCGTACCACTCCTGCGCAATCAGGTCGCCACCGACGGCGGGCACCTTCGCGGTCTCGATGGCCTGCAGGAAGCCGGCGATGCTCAGGTCGAGGTGGCCGCCGACGAAGGCCACTACATGGTCGTCCTTCGACAGTTGCCCGACCAACGCGGCCGCGCGCGCCGGGTCGCCGCCGTCGTCACCGAAGAAGATCTGCACCGGGTGACAAGCCAGGCCACCGCGGGCGTTGATGTCCTTGGCCCATACGGCCACCGCCGTGCGGCCATTGGTCCAGGCCGGACCGGTCACCCCGGAGAACGTGCCCACCTGGCCGACGTTCACCGGCGTACCGGGCTTGGTGCACGTCGCGGCGCTGCCCGCGGCCGGGGCGGCCGCCGACTGGGACGTGACCTTGTTGTTGTTGCCGGCTTTGGTCGCGGCCCCGGGGGCACCTGCCGCCGGGGCGCCGGCCGCGCCAGTCCCCGTCGCGGTGCCCGCGGCCGGTGCCACGCCACCACTCGCCGGAGCCGGGGCTGCTGCCGCCGGGCCCGCGGCGGCGGCGCCACCGGCGGAGCCGAGCGCGGAGGCCGCGCCGGCTGCCGCGGCCTCCTTGATCTGGTTGAGCACCGCGGGGGACAGCGTGGTGGGGCTGCCCCCGGCCTCGGCGGCGATCTGCGTGTCCGAGGCACGGGTGCCGCACGCGCTCAGCAGCAACAGGCCGACGGTGAGTGCGGCCGGGATCCGGCCCAGTTTCTTGTTCATCGATTCGCTCCCAGCGCCCCAGAGGGTGTGCGTGCCGCAGGCCCGGCAGATAGCCGTGCGGCGGTGGTGCTCTCCCGACGCCAGGACCACTGCTGCGCCATCTCACGCAGCGGCAGATCCGGTCGGGTGGTCGCGAACACCGCGGCGAGGATCGCCCCGGCGCCAAATGCGGTTTGCAATGCGTCATTCCAGCCGTGGTTGTAGGCCGGCAGGACGAAGACCAGCACCGGTCCGAGGACGGCGCCGACGATCGTGGAGTGCCCCGCAGCGGCCAGCACCGCCAGCAGCACCAGGGAACCCACGAAGTTGAACCCGATGGTGCCTACCGAGCCGAACTGTGCGGCGTAGAGCGCCCCGCTGATCCCGGCCAGGAACGCCGAGATGCAGAACACCAACACCCGGGTCACGTTGGCCGAGGTACCCAGCGTGGCCAACGCAACAGGGGAGTCACCGAGGCTGCGCAACAGCCGACCCAGTCGGCTGTTCTGGATGAGCAGAATCAGTGCGATGCCGACCAGCGCGATGGCCAACAGCAGGTAGTAGTACCGGGTGTCGGAGGCGAAGCCCGGCGGGCGTTCGGTCTTCAGGTCGGACAGGCCGAACATGTACTTCTTGGTGTAGAAGAACTGCGCGATGAAGATGCCGAAACCCAACGTGGCCAGGCCGAGGAACAGCCCGGACAGGCGGATCGCGGGAATCGCCACGATGGCCCCGACCGGGACGGTGACCAGCCCGCCCCACAGCACCGCGAGCCACCACGGCACCCCATGGTTGACGGCGTGGGCGAACGCGCAGGCCCCGACCGCGGCCAACGACACCTGACACAGCGACACCTGGCCGGAGGTGTGCACCAACAGACCGAGCGACAGAAACAGCAGCACCTGACTCATCGCGGAAATCCACACCGGCAACCGCGACCCGACGAGGTGCGGCACCAGCAGCGCACCGATCAGCACCACACCGCCGCCGCCGAGGCGCAGCTGTGGCGGCAAGGCCAATGGCGGGGCGGTGCGCGCCCGCACCTGCGCCCCCAGGTCGCCCAGCCGCCGTCGGCCGAGCACCAGCAGCGCGACGAACAGCACGATGAACGGCAGGTTGAAGTCGAGACCCTGCAGCCACTCGTGACTGGAGGTTTCCTTGGACACCAGCTTCTGCGCGACGCCGATGAGGATGCCGCCGGCGTAGGCCATCGGCAGGCTGCGGAACGCGCCGAGCGCGGCCGCGCCGAACGCCTGCACAACCAGCAGCGAGAGCAGCGTGACGTCGAGTTCCTGCTGCTGGGAGGCCAACAACACGCCGGAGGCGGCGGCGAAGCAGGAGCCGATCACCCAGGCCTGGCGGCGCACCACGGCCGGCGCGACGCCCGCGGTGTCCAGCAGCGCCGGGTCGTCCACCACCGCGCGCATCATGGTGCCCAACCGGGAGCGCTCGACCAGGAGGTACAACCCGATCGCGGCCACACCGACTGCGACGAAAATGATCACCGAGTCCTTGGCGACCGCGACCCCGGAAATGCTGAACGCCTTGTCGCGCGGCAGGAACGCCTTGAACAGCCGGAACTCCGAGCCGTAGATCCAGGTGATCAGGGCCCGGACGAACAGCAAAATGCCGATGGTGCCGACGATCTGGTAGGACACCGGCACCCGGGACAACCGGCGCGCCATCATCTCCAGTACCAGTCCGAGCGCCACCCCGAACAGTCCGACGGCGATCAACGCGGCGAACGGCCAGGCCATCCCGTGCTGATCGCGCAGTTCGTAGAACACGTAGGCCGCGCCCGCGCCGAGCGCGCCGTGACCGAAGTTGAAGATGCCCGAGGTGCGGTAGGTGAGCACCAATCCCATCGCGGCCAGGCCGTAGATCGACCCGTACACGACCCCGAAGACGAGGTAGGGGACGTACTCATGCACGGCGGGCACCCCTCCCGGTGGCGTCCGCGGGCAGACACACGCCGCACGGTGCCAGTCCTGCCTCGGCGAACTCCTTCGTCTCGGCGAAGCTGGCCGGTTTCCCCTGCAGCAGGAGGCAATCCGCGCGGTGGTAGTGCCGCATGCCCGGCACCGCGCCGAACCCAGTGGTTCCGGCCTGCACCTGCACCCGCGGGGCGGCAAGCGATTCAGCGGCGGTGGCCCGCCGGTCGATCTCGTGCATAACCGCGCGACGCAGCCGGCCGACCGTGACCAACCCGAAGAGCAACCACACCACCATGCCGAACCCGCCGACGATCAGCCCGACGATGCCCACCGCGAGCCAGCGCATCTGGCGTTCCAGGGCCACTGCATCACTGATGCCGAACCAGCCGATCACCAACCCGAGTACGCCGAGCGCGATCAACATCCCGGGCAGGACGGCGTCGCGCCGGCCCCACGGTTCCGGGCCGTCGGGCAACTCGACCGGACGACTGCGAGCCGACCGTCGATTCGCCTTCGTCCGGGTGCCGCTGACCGAGACGGAAGTCATCGATCGGCGCCGACCGGCGCCGCCTGGATCGGTTCACCAGTGGCGTCCAACCGGCGGCGCAGGGCGCGCAGTTCCCGCCACTGGTCGCGCAGGTCCGCGGACAACCACAACATCCCGCCCATGCCGAGCAGGAACACCCCGCCGAGGCCTTCCGAGGCGATGTAGGGCAATTGCTTGGAGACGAAGCCTGTGTCGCTGACGTGGTACCAGCCGAGGATCAACAGGATCGCGCCGGCTGCGGTGGCGGCGATCGCGGCCACCCGGTCCCACTGCGCCTGCAGCACTTTCACCAGGTCCATCAGCGCACTCCTCGATAGGCAAGCACCACGGTGCCGGCCAGTGCGGCCAGGCCGACGGCGGCCACTAACGAATAAATCCAGGCGACGTCGGGCTGTTCATTACCGGTGCTGGCCGCGGCCAACGTGGTGAAGTCGACGGTGGGCAGCGGCGAGTGCCCGGCCGGCGTGTTGCCGAACGCTCCGGCCGGGACGGAGAAACTGGAGTTCGGGCTGCCCGGCGGCAAGATGCCCGGCGTGGTCGGGGTGGTGGCGGTCGGGGTCGACGCGGTGGGCACCGCGGCGGCCGTGCCACCGGTGCCGATGGTCGGTGTGGTCGGGGAGCCCGCGTAGGAGATCTCGGCCTTGACCAGACCCAGCGCCAGTGTCACCGGGCTCTCCCCGGACACCCCGCCGGGGAGGCCGGGTGGCGGCGCGGGCACCGTCGTGTTGATCTGCAGGCCGGCTCCGATGATGCCGTTGGCGGTCTGCCGCGCCTGCTCGTAGGTAGTCGGGTAACCGGCCTTGGTCAACGCGGCGACCACATCCGCGGCCGGCACCTCGGTGTTGTTCTCCGGTTGGCCGGGCGCGAGCACCCGGAACTTGCCGTCGACCAGGCTGATGGCGGGCGGCGTCACCCGGGTGCTCGGCCCGTTGGTGCCCGGCGGCGGCGGCAGCGTGAAGGCCAGGCCGGACGCGGACAGGCTGCTGAACGCCAGCGTCGACGCGCGGGTCAGCGCGCCCGCGGCATCCCGGGACGCCATCGCGGCCGCGTGCAGGCCGCTGATCACCAGGTCGTCGCCGAGCCGGATGACGTTCGCGTCGGTGACCGCGTTGGCGTTGACCACGTCACCGTCGTGCAACACCCGAGCGGTGGAGCTGGACCCGATGGCGTCTGTGCCTCCGGTGGCGGAGGCCTGGGTCAGGGTCTGCGCACTCTCCGCGCGCAGGTCGATGCCCGGGTAGCTCACGTGCGCCGGGGCGTCGCCGAGGCTGGTGGTCACCACGAACGGGTAGGAAGGCAACGGCAGGTTGGCACTGCCCGCGACGGTGCTCGGCGCATTGGCGACCGCGTCGCCGGGATAGGGCATCGAGGCGAGCGCATCGGACTGCTGCAGGGAGTTCTGGATGGCTATCGCCACCGGGCCGGAGACCTCCGGGGAAATGCTCAGCGGGATCGATTGGTTCTGCACGATCACCCGCAGGCCACCGGCCTCCGTGGTCGCCGTGTAGGCCGAGTCCGCGGCCGCCCGGCCGCCCGGCAGTAGGGCTGCCACGCCCATAAGTGCGACAGCGCCACCCAGGGACGCGGCACGCGTGATGCACGTCATAGACGGATTATGGGGATCCTGAGGCGGAATGGAACTGGTGGATCCCGACAAATCGGTCCCGAGGGCCAGTAAGCGCCCCGAAGGTTAGAGGACGGTAAAACGCGAGGTCCGGATGGCGGACGGCAGGACGAGCCTGACTGACTGACGCCCACTCAGCGGACGAAGAAGGTGACCTGCTTCGCCTCGTCCAGTTCGGCGTCGAGGGTCTGGTCGCCGAGCATCGCCGCGGCGTCGGGTTCGAGGAACACCCGCGCGCCCTGCTCGTCCATCACCTCGTCGGTGGGTTCCGGCCCGGTCGTCACCCGCAACGTCAGCACGGGGCTCTGACGGCCGTTGGTCGCCACATCGGTCGCGATGCGTAGCCCGGCCTCGCTCGGTGCATCTGCGATCAGGGCCTGGACGGCGTTGCGGGCGCTCTCGGTCAAGATCATGGTGCGCATCCTTCGGGGCCGATGGTGGCGAGTCGTTCGCCCGGACAGGACACCCGTGGCGTGTCCGTGGCCCCTTACCCCCGGGCCGGCGCGGTCAACCGTCGCCCATTGCGGCGCAGCGGCCGTCTGGTGTATGCATTGATGCATAACTTTTTGACGCGATGCCGGGACCTCAGGAGCAGTGGTAGGGATGACAGACACAATGCCGTCGGACGTGGCACAGGACGACGCCTCGCCACCGGTCGCCACTCGGCCAACCCTGGGCCGCGAGCTCGACGGGAACGTCGCGGTCCTGACCATGGCGCACGCCCCGCACAACCTGCTCGGCGAACTGCTGGTCGACGAGTTCTTCGCCGCACTCGCGTGGGCCGGCGAGGTCAACGCGCGCGCCGTGGTGATTCGCAGCGCGCTGCGGCACTTCTCCGCGGGCGCGGAGTTGGCCGCCTTCGAGTGCCACCAGCAGGGCGTCATGCACTCGCTGCCGGTGGTCGATCTGCTGCGGGCGTTCGACGAACTACCGATGCCGATCATCGCCAGCGTCAACGGCGTGTGTGTCGGCGGTGGCTTCGAGCTGGCCCTGGCCTCGGACTTCATCATCGCCGGCGAGGGCGCCAAGATCGGCTGCGTGGAGGCCACCCTCGGGTTGTTCCCGTTGATGGGCGCCATCCAGCGCGTCGCCCAGCGGGCCGGCGCGGCGCGGGCCAAGGAGATGGCGATGCTGGCCCGCCGCTACGACGCCCGGACCCTGGAACGCTGGAACATCATCAACCGGGTGGTGCCGGACGAGCGGCTGGCCGAGGTGACCATGACGTTGGCGCACGAGTTCGCCAACGGCGCGACGGTGGCCCATGCCGCCACCAAACGGCTGGTGTCCATCGCCATCTCGCAGGGCGTGGCCGCCGCCGACGAGGCGATGGCCGAGGTGCAGGCGCCGATCTGGCGTTCGCAGGACCTCGCCGACGGCATCGCCTCGCTGAACGCCAACGGCCCCGGCCAGGCACGTTTCCAGGGGCGTTGAGATGACCGCACCCCTGGCCGGCCTGCGCGTCATCGACTTCTCCCGGGTTCTCGCCGGACCCCACGCCGCCAAGACGTTGCTCGACCTCGGCGCCGAGGTGATCAAGGTCGAGCCGCCGAGCGGGGACCTGTCCCGCAAGGCCTACCCGCGCGAGGGTGAGATCTCCGGGTACTTCGCCCAGCAGAACGCGGGCAAGCGCAACCTGTCCATCGACCTGAAGGTGCCCGGCGCGGCCGAGGTCGCACTGCGGTTGTGCGACACCGCGGACGTGATCGTGGAGAACTTCCGGCCCGGTTCGCTGGCCACCTTCGGTCTGGATTACGCCTCGGTGGCACCACGCAATCCGTCGGTGGTCTACGCCTCGCTGTCCGGGTACGGGCAGCACGGGGCCTATGCCGGCCGGATGGCCTACGCGCCGACGGTGCAGGCCGAGACGGGTTTCACCCACAACACGATCCGGCACTTCGACCGGGAGGGCTACGTCGGCCCGCGTCGGTTGCGCTCCGACGCGTTGTCCCACGCCGACGTGCTGACCGGCCTGCACGGCGTGATCGCGATCCTCGCGGCGCTGCGCCACCGCGCGGAGACCGGCGAGGGCCAATACATCGACGTGGCCATGGCCGCGGTGATGATGAACATGAACGAGCGGGTGCACGCCGACCTGTCCGGCGTCGACCTGGGTGCGGAGCGTCCGATCCTCGGCGCGCACGACGCCCCGTTCTTCCTCTCTCCGGAGGGCAACGAGTTCGTCTCGCCGATGAGCCTGGTCGGGTCCCTGACCTTCCCCTTCTACCTGGCCGCGATGCGCCGCCCGGACATCGCCGACGACCCCCGCTTCGGTACCCCGGAGTTGCGCGAGGAGAACTACGCGGCACTGCACCAGATCGTGCAGACCTGGATCTACAGCTTCGACGACATGGCCAGCCTGGACGCGCAGTTCGACGAGGCAAAGATCGCCACCGGCCAGATCCGCACCGTGGCGGAGTTCGCTGACGGTGAGTGGGCCACCACCTGGCGGGCCACTCGCGAGGTGTCCGACCGGGTCGGCGGCGCGATGCGCATCCCCGGCCCACCGTGGCACTTCTCCCGCCAGGACAGCTTTTCCCGGCAGGGCAGCGAACTCCCGCCGCAGGTCCCGGCCCTGCAGGGGGAACACAACGGGGAGATCCTCAAGGAACTAGGCTTCGACGACGCCACGATTGCCGATCTGGTGTCCCGCAACGCTCTGGTGCAGCCCGGTTCGGCGCCCTGACCCCGCCTCCCGAGGACTTCTTATGGCCTTCTATCCCAAGGTGTTCGCGACCATCTACAACCCGATCCTCGCTTCCGGGGAGCTCGCCGGGATGCGTCGCATGCGCCACGAGTTGCTGGCCGAGGCGCACGGGTCGGTGCTGGAGATCGGCGCCGGTACCGGGCTGAACCTGCGTCACTATCCCGACGCCGTCAAGGAATTGACGCTCACCGAGCCGGACGCCGCGATGTACGCCAAGCTCGGTAAGACCACCGCGGGCAACCCGCTGCAGCCGCGACTGGTGCAGGCCCCGGCCGAGCACCTGCCGTTCGAGGACGACAGTTTCGACACCGTGGTCTCCACCATGGTGCTATGCACGGTGGCCGACCCGGCGGCCTCGCTGGCCGAGATCAATCGCGTGCTGCGGCCCGGCGGCAAGCTACTGCTGATCGAGCACGTACAGGCCGATGAGGGGCGCCGACTGCGCAAGGCGCAGAACAGCCTGCACCGGCCGTGGAAGGCGTTCGGCTGTGGGTGCAACTGCAATCTGGACACCGACCGGTTGCTGGCCGCGGCGGGCTTCGGCACCGGGGGATTGCAGCGCGGCAAGTGGAAGTTGATGCCGCCGCTGATCCGCCCGCTGATCCTGGGCGCCGTCACCGCGGACTGATCCGCTCTTGACATTATGCGTGCATACATAGAAGCATCGGGGCTGTAGCCGCATCACAGCCACCGGGAGGCGTTCGTGTCCGCCGTCATCACCGTCGCGAGCACGGGGCCCATCGCCTCGAAGGCCGACAACCCGACCCTGCCGACACAGCCCGAGGAGATCGCCGGGGCGGTCCATCGGGCCTACGACCTCGGTGCGGCGGTGGCACACATTCACGTGCGCGACGAGCAGGACCGCCCGACCGCGGATCTGACGATCGCCCGCCGGGTGATGGACCTGATCGCCGAGCGCTGCCCGATCCTGATCCAGCTATCCACCGGCGTCGGGCTCGGCGTGCCGTTCGAGGACCGGGAGGCCCTCGTCGAACTGCGCCCGCGGATGGCCACGCTGAACCCGTGCTCGATGAGCTTCGGGGCCGGGGAGTTCCTCAACCCGCCGGCCGGGGTGCGCCGGTTGGCCGCGCGCATGCAGGAGTTGGGCGTGAAGCCCGAGCTCGAGGTCTATGACACCGGGCACCTGGACGCGGTGCTGCGGTTGCGCGACGAGGGTCTGCTGGACGACCCGCTGCAGTTCTCCATCGTGCTCGGCGTTGCCGGGGGCGCGGCGGCGACGCCGATCAACCTGGTGGAGATGGTCCGTCGGCTGCCCGAAGGTTGCATCTGGCAGGTGATCGCGATCGGCCGAAACAACCTCGCGCTGACCGGCATCGGCCTGGCCATGGGCGGCAACGCCCGGGCCGGCATGGAGGACACCCTCTACCTCGGCAAGGGCCGCCCGGTGCAGGGCAACGACGCCCTGGTGGCCCGCGCGGTGGCCCTGGCCACGGACCTCGACCACGACATCGCCACGGTCGAGGAGACCGTCAAACTCCTGGGCCTGCCGTAAGGACCGGCTCCGGTTTCAGGCGGCGGTGACCCGGTCGGAGATCACGCAGGAGCGGGTGCGCGATCGATCGAGGAAGCGCGCTTCGTCGGCCGCTACTTGGTCACCTGCCGGTCCGGCGGAGACGGCCGAGATCCAATCGAGGAAGCCCGCACGATCCGGGAATCCCAGCTCGGTGACGACGTCGAAGCCGAGAACATCCTCGTGCAGGTTGACCTCGTCGGCGTGCTGCACGTAATGGCGCTTGTACACCTGCGGGGTCGGCGCGAGGCTGAGGATGAGCGGCACGTGGTGGTTCTCGTAGTAGTCCATGAAGGCTTCGACGCTGAGGTCTTCCCGCTTGCTCAGATACCCAAAGACCGTGAACATGCTCGGGCTCCCATCGTGAGTGCGTAAGAAAACGGGGATCTCCCCGGTTCGGTAGCACTGTAACCGGACGACTCCCCGTTTTGCCAGTACACTCCTCGGGTCATGGCATCGTCGAGCGCCGCCTCGCCCCGATCGGCTTTGCTTGGGCTGGTGCCTCCGCCGACTCGGGCGGACGCCCGCCGCAACTACGAGGCACTGCTGAGTGCGGCGAGCGAGGTTTTTGGCGCGGATGGCCCCGACGCGTCGCTGGACGAGATTGCCCGTCGCGCTGGGGTGGGCAACGCGACTCTGTATCGGCATTTCCCCACTCGCCGCGATCTGCTGGTGGCGGTCTGCGTCGAGGAGGTCGAGGGGTTGTGCGCGCTCGGGGAGCGGCTGGCGGTGAGTGCACGCCCGGCAGAGGCGCTGGTGCGATGGCTCACCGCGTATGTGGAGCACGTGAGCTCGAAGCAGGGGCTGGGCGCGGCCATGATGACCGGCCGGGCCGAGGACTCAATGATCATCTCGGCCTGTCATCGGGCGGTCCAGACAGTCGGCGACGCCCTGCTCAAGCCCGCTCAACAGGCCGGTGAGATTCGAGCCGACCTGGAAATATCGCACCTCCTCAGACTCATCAACGCGGTCGCGATGGCTGCTGAGCCGGACCGCGTGGGCGACGGCGAGCACGCAGGCCGACTCCTGGATCTCGTCCTGCACGGCATCCTCAGCGGGGCGCCGCGACCATTGGCTCGGCGGCGGTCGTCAACCAAGACCTGACGGTACGTCAGGAGGTGCTGCGAAACAGGGACCGGTCGGGCAACCGCCGGCGACGTCGATGTTTCGGCGATGCTGTGGGTGTTACGGCCGGCCAAATGCCGCCTACGGCGATGCCGCACGACTGGCAGTAGCGCGACTCGGCGCGGTTGACGTGTCCCCGCGGGCAGCGGGTCATCAGTGGGCGCACGACAGCCGTCCGCCGTTGATCCGCCAGCGCACGAACAGCACACGCATCGGGCCCTGGGCGAACGCCCACATGACCAGCCATGCCGAGGCGAGAAGCACCAGGAAGGTGGCGCCGCCGGGTCGATGCACCCAGCGCTGCGGCAGCCGCCCGGTGGCCCACCACAGCGGGCCGACCTCCACCAGCCCCGAGGCGAGTACCAGCAACGAGGGCCAGTCCCGGTCCCAGCGCAACTGCTGACACCCGTGGTAGGCCAACTCCCACGCCGAACCCAGCACTGCCATCAGCGCCACGGTCGCCGCCGTGGACCGCACCACGACCAGTACCCCGTCCTCGCCCGGCCGCAGCAGTAGGGCGAGCAGCAACGTCCAGGGCAACGCCACTGCGGCGGCCAGGAACCAGCGGGTCTCCAACCGGCCGCGCAGCGAGAGGATCACGCGGAGCCCGCGGCCCGCGCCAACGCGGGCTGCGGCACCGCGGCGCGCCGACGCCTGCCCTGCGTTGTCGCCGGAGCCCCGAGGAAGCTCTCCTCGATCACCTTGCGGTCTACCCACACGTGCCAGAGCGCGCCGGCGAAGATGACGGAGCCCAGCACGTTGGCCAGGAAGTGCCACCAGATGCGGTACGTCCACAGCCCGGGGCCGGGGTGCATGACGCCGAACCAGGTCGACACCCCGATCGGGCGCGTCGCGCCCAGCCAAACCGACAGCATCAACGACAGGTGCTCCAGGCCGTGCAGGCCCTGCATCCACACGCCCATCCGGCCCCACATGCGCGCCCGCACCCCCGGCGCCCGGCAGGTGAGCACCATGACGCCGACCATGCCGGCCAGGAAAATCATGTTGCCGACGAAGTGCAGGATTTCCATGCCCAGTGCGGGATGTGAGGTGTCCACCCGGCCGAAGCCCATGGCCAGTCCTTCGCCCCAGGGGGTCATCCAGGGCTTCGAGTTCGGGTGCTGCACCCAATAACCGACCTGTGCGACGTGCTCCTGCAGGTGCCCGATCTGCCCGACGACGCCGAGCAGCACGATCGCGCTCGCGCCGCGATAGACCTGCCGGCCGCGACCGTGTCGATCGGCGACCATGAGAGCCAAAACCGCCGTCCACGTGACCACCGCCCAGCAGAGCAGCAGTGTTGCGCCGACGATGTTTTCGGGTGAGGCGTGTGCATGAGGACCCATCAGAACTCCTTGTCCAGGACGACAATCCGAAAGCGGACGAAGTCGGTCACGGGGCGCGCCCGCGCCACCACCGCCACCATCCGCCGACCGAGCGACGGACTCCGATGCGATCGCAGAAACCGAGGCGGGCGAGCTGGTCGCACACCCGTATGGCGCCCGCCTGCAGCCCCCAGAACGAGTCCACCGGCCCCACCCGTGATCCATAGGTCATCGCTCCGGTGGCGAACAACCGGGCGTCCCCGTTGCGGGCCTCGCGAACCTCGAAGTTCTCGTCCACGGCCAGCCGGCCGTGCGCGTTCGTTCGGGCCAGCCCGCTGCGCACCAAGTCGTCCACCAGCGGATGGGCCGTTACCTCGGGCAGCAGGCCGGTGCAGTCGATGAGGAAGGCGGCGTGCAGTTCGCCGTGCAGGTCGGGCGTCTGCCCGTCGCTGACCCGCAACCGGATCCCACCACCGGCACCGGGCAACACCTCGTTGATCGTCGCGACCAACACCCGGTAGGACCCGTCCGCCCGGCTGCGGCGCAACTGCGCCTGCCATCCCCGGCGGCGCGCGGTGGTGGTGCCGGCCAGCGAGGTAATCAGCGCGCCGCGATCGGTGTCGTCAGCCAGACCCGCGACCCGGGCGGCGAGTTGGCCGCCGAGCGCGGCCTTGGGGAAATTGAACGGCTGGTGGTCCCAGACGGCGGTGGGATCGGCGCCGGGACGGCGGGCCGAGCGGCGCACCAGGTGCACCACATGAAGATCGCGTCCGCTGCGGTCGCGGAGCTCGAGGAGGCGTTCGATGATCCGCGACGCGGTGATACCCGCGCCGCGGACCACGACGGTGCCGCCGGTGCGGGCCAGCACCCGATAGACATGGTCGTGCGGTTCGTAGGCGTTCACGCATGAGAAGCTGTCGCCGTGTTGGGCCCGATACCGGGCGAGTTCCTCGGTCAGTCGCAGTCCGGCGTAGCCCAACCCCAGATGTACGTACCGGCTGCGGATCACCGAGCAGCAGTGCCCGTCGTCATCGACCAGGCTGAAGAAGCCGCCCTCACGGCGCGGGCGGACCATGCTCACGCGTCCGCGGACCAGCATGGACGCCCAGCCCAGCCGCTCGGCCTCGGCCGTGATGCCGTGGTAGACGTGGCCGCTGACCGGGGTGAACACCTCGGCAGCCAGCGGTTCGGCGAACACCCGCCACAACGGCGCGGGGGAGCGGCGCACGGCGGACTCTTCCAGCGCGTAGCCGGGGAAGCCCCACATGGAGTCCATCCGAGTCGCGGAGTCCGACCGCAACCGCTGGTGCTCGTCCAACTGCGCAGCGCGGGCCAGGTGACGGAAGGAGTCCGCCGGGTCCGCCGCGGGGGAGACCACCCGGAGGTGGGCGGCCGGTACGCCGGCCACGCGCAGTGTGTGCACCAGTGCGAGGCTCGCCAACCCGCCGCCCACGGTGGTCACCGGCGCGTCGAGCACCGGTAGGTCGGCGACGTCGTCGTCGGCCCACACCGGTGTCGCCCGCAGCGCGGTGCGACGGTCCGCGGCCACCTGCACAGCCCACGTCCCGAGTTGATGAAGGTGCTCGGTTGGTAGGCGCACCGTGGCGGGCAGTCCTGGGCCGCACGCCACGGTGCGCCGGGCCCGAGAATGTATGTCCACATGCAGAATTGTCAAGGTCGTGGCGCGCCCGAAAGACTTGACAATTATGTATGTCAGCATAGAAGGTCACAGCATGACGTCCACCATCACCGCAGCCAACCCGGCGCACCTGGCGACCGTCGATGGCTTCCCCGCGATCAGCCAGGAGGCGGCCGGGCTGCTCAAAATGGTCTGGCGGCTGTCCGAGATCGAGGATGACTGGACCAAGGGCGGGTCCATCCACGCCGCCTGGGACCGCTGGACCTACTGGCCCTACATGGCGAAGGTGACCTACAACCTCACCTTCGCGGTCCGCATGCTCGGCAAGATCGCCCAGGAGATCCCGGCCTGGCGCGAGGTGTGTGCCCAAGCCGCCTCGAAGATCTCCGCGCGGATGAACGACTACGTCTCGATCTACGACTGGATCGAGCAGAAGGGCCTGGACCCCAACCGCGACAAGTACCCGTACTTCTACTACCGGCACACCATGCCGTGGGGCACCGGCGGTTGGTACAACGCACCCGGCTACGCGGGCAACGGTCTGTCGGTCTCCATGCCCGGGTTCTTCCAGTCGATCATGTTGGCCCCGGTCGAGCCGAACCCGGTGCACCCCTACACGTACAACCACTTCCCGGCGGTCGGACGGCAGTACGACCCGGACCCGGTCCGCGGGCACGACAGCTCGAACATGATGTACCGCGGCTACTACCTCGACCAGCTGGCGGTCGGCCTGGGCATCTCCGGGGACCAGGACCGCTGGGCCGGCAATCAACACATCGTCTACGACGACGAACTGCAGTGGGACTACACCGCGCAGCAGATCGCCGACAAGCTCAACGAGAACTTCCAAGCGCCGATGGACGCGGGCGGCTCGCTCATGTTGTTCGGCATCGACTGCGAGGTCGGCAAGGTTTTCCCGCTCTGCGTCGGCGTCGCGGGGCTCGGACACCGGCTGTGGGACGCGATCCAGGGCACGCAGACCCAGGTGGGCTACCAGCGCTACCTCGACTTCTCCAAGACCTGGGTGTTCGGCGGCAACGAGAAGCCGGAGGACCCCTACACCTGGGGCACCGTCTACTACGACCGCGACATCAATGTGGCGCTCAACCAGCCGCAGAACGACATGCCGTGCTTCTGGACCACGGTGGCCTACAACACCACCCCGTTCGAGCGGGCCTGGCCGGAGAAGATCATGCGCGACTGCCTGGCCAAGTTCGCCCGCGACGAGGACGGCGCGCTGCGCATCTGCCACTCACCACACATCGCGGGCCCGCTCACCCTGGATGACCAGTGGGGCCAGGCCTTCGCCATCGCCACCGCCCACGAACTCGGCGACACCGACACGGAGGCGCGGCTGCGCGCCTACGTGGACCGGGCCTGGGAGCCCAAGCACACCGACGGCGAGTTCGGGTACCACTTCAACCTGGGCGAGGCGTGGCCGCGCGGAATCATCAACCACATCCTGGGCTTCTCCGCCGCCGGTGGCCCGGGCAGCACGGCACGCATGTACAACGAGCCGAACACCAAGAAGTTCTCCCAGCCCACCCTGTCCGGGGTGGATTACCCGAACCTGACGGTACGTCAGGCCTACTACGACGAGGGAAGCCGGCGCCTCGCGGTCACGGTTTGCGCCGGACAGGACGCCAGCCCGGTGGGGTCAGCGACCACGCTGACGGTGAGCAACCTGGGTGGTGGGGCCCCGCGGGTGGTCGTGGACGGTAGCGAGACAACGGCCTTCACCGACAAGGGGAATGGCATGATCGTCATCGACACCACCATCGGCGAGCACACCCTCGTGGTTTCGCACTGAACATGACCGCGGTAGCCGGTACCCGACCCGTGGACCGCAAGGACGCGGCCCGGGGTCGGGTGCTGCTGCTGTCCACCTACGACCTCGGGCACCAGCCTTTCGGGTTGGCCTCACCCGCGGCGTGGCTGACCGCGGCCGGTCACCGGGTCGACTGTCTGGATCTCTCGCGGTGCCCGCTGGACCCGGCGCTGGTGGCGGGGGCGAGCGCCATCGCGTTCCACATCCCGATGCACACCGCGACCCGGCTGGCGATCGACGCCTACGCCGCCGTGCGGGCCATCAACCCCCAAGCCCGGATCTGCTTCTACGGGCTGTACGGGCAGGCGAATCTCGACCATCTCACCGCGCTCGGCGCCGACGCGGTGATCAGCGGGGAGTACGAGGCGGAACTGCTCGCCTGGGTCTCCGATGACGGTGGATCGCCCATTCCCGCGCACCGTCGGGTGACCATGCTCGACAAGTTGGACTTCGTGGTGCCGGACCGGTCCGGATTACCGCCGCTGGCGAGTTACGCGCAGCTGGCCGTGGGTGCCGAGCGCCGGGTGGTCGGCTACACCGAGTCCACCCGTGGCTGTCGACATCTGTGTCGGCACTGCCCGGTTGCCCCGGTCTACGGCGGTCGGGTGCGGGTGGTGCAGCGCGACGTGGTGCTCGCCGACGTCGCCGCGCAGGTCGTGGCGGGGGCGCAGCACATCACCTTCGGCGACCCCGACTTCTTCAACGCCTCCGGTCATGCGGTGCGCGTCATCGAGGACCTGCACGGGCGCTGGCCGGACCTCACCTACGACGTGACCATCAAGGTGGAACACCTGCTGCGGCACGTCAAGCTGCTGCCCGTGTTGGCCGCCACCGGCTGCCTGTTCGTGACCAGCGCGGTGGAGTCGGTGGACGACACCGTGCTGGCCATTCTGGACAAGGGGCACACCCGCGCGGAGTTCATCGAATCCGTGGCCGCCTGCCGAGAGGCCGGCGTCGTCATGAACCCCACGTTCGTGGCCTTCCACCCCTGGCTGACCCGCGCGGGTCTGCTGGACACCTTCGACGTGCTCAACGATTTGGACCTGGTGGGGTCGCTGGCGCCGATCCAACTGACGACCCGTCTGTTGGTGCCGGAGGGCTCACTGCTGCTGGGGCTGCCCGAGTACGCACATCTGTGGCAGTCCCTCGATCGGGATCGGTTGGTGTATCCCTGGACGCACCCGGATCCCGCAATGGACGGCCTGCAAAGGGAATTCGAGGCCGAGGTTGCCGACGCCGGACGCAACGGCGCGGACCGGTACACGACCTTCGACCGGCTGTGGACGCTCGCCGGGGGCTGCCCGCCGGCACGTGGCGAGCATCCCCACGTCGTCGTGCCGCAATTTATGGAGCCGTGGTTCTGTTGCAGTGAACCAGTGGGCGAACTCGTAACCGGCTGGACCATTCCGGAAACACAGGAGGTCATCGCAGCCGGTTAGGCTCTCTGCACGCACGTGAACTGACCTGCCCTCCGTCCTGGGAGTGTGGCGCGGTCGTTCCATCTGACTCAACGTCATATCTCATGGACCGGAGACACTGTGCCCGAGATCAGTACCAACAAGCGCATCAACGACTTCCTCGCGACCGAGGGCAAGCTGCTCATCAACAACGAGTGGCGCGCGGCCCTGTCCGGCAAGACCTTCGTCACCCCGAACCCGGCCACCGGCCAGACCCTGGCCACCGTCGCCGACGCGCAGGCCGAGGACGTCGACCTCGCGGTGGCAGCCGCCCGCAAGGCCTACCAGGGTGAGTGGAGCACGCTGACGCCCAGTCAGCGCAGCCGCGTCCTGTGGCGGGTGGCCGATCTCATCGAGGAGCACGCGGACGCCCTCGCCGAGCTGGAATCGCTGGACAACGGCAAGCCCAAGCTGCAGGCGCAGTTCGTGGACGTCGCGGTCTCCGCCGACGTGTTCCGCTACATGGCCGGCTGGTGCACCAAGCTCGAGGGCAACACATTGACCCTGTCCACCCCCTACGCCCCCGGCGCGATGTTCCACGCCTACACGCTGCGCGAGCCGCTCGGCGTGGTCGGCCTGATCATCCCGTGGAACTTCCCGCTGATGATGTGCGCGTGGAAGCTGGCGCCGGCCCTGGCCTGCGGCAACACCGCGGTGCTCAAGCCCGCGGAACAGACCCCGCTGGCCGCGCTCTACCTGGGTGAGCTGCTGGTCGAGGCCGGCCTGCCCGCCGGCGTGGTGAACATCCTCACCGGCCACGGCGAGACCGCCGGTGCCCCGCTGGCCGCGCACGACGACGTGGACAAGATCTCCTTCACCGGCTCCACCGAGGTCGGCAAGCTCATCGTGAACGCCGCCCGGGGCAACTTGAAGAAGGTCACCCTGGAGCTCGGCGGCAAGGCACCGAACATCATCTTCGCCGACGCGGACGTGCCGGCGGCCATCGAAGGTGCGGCCAACGCCATCTTCTTCAATCAGGGCCAGGTCTGCTGCGCGGGCTCACGGCTCTACGTCGAGGCCCCGATCTACGACGAGGTCATCGCCGGTGTCTCCGCGATCGCGGGTGCGATCAAGGTCGGCGACGGCCGCGAGGCGGACACCGTGATGGGTCCGCTGGTCTCGGCCGAGCAGTTGGCCCGGGTATCCGGCTTCGTCTCCGGGGGTATCGCCGACGGCGCCACCGCCTCGGCCGGCGGGGAGCGCATCGCCGGCGGCGGGTTCTTCTACCAGCCGACCGTGCTCACCTCGACCCGTCCGGACATGGAGGTGGTGCGTGAGGAGATCTTCGGCCCGGTGGTGGTCGCCGACCGATTCGAGAGCGTGGCCGACATCGTCGGTACCGCCAACGACTCCATCTACGGCCTGTCGGCCGGGCTGTGGACCAAGGACGTCTCCAAGGCGCACCGGGTGGCCAAGCAACTGCAGGCCGGCACCGTGTGGATCAACTGCTTCAACGTCCTGGATGCCTCGCTGCCCTTCGGCGGGTACAAGCAGTCCGGGTGGGGCCGGGAATTCGGGCACGAGGTGCTCGATGCCTACACCCAAACCAAGTCCGTCGTCGCAATGATCTGATCCGCCCTCACGAGGAGAACGTCATGGCAAAGCTCGTTGTGCTCTACCCCCAGCCGACCGACGCTGGGCTGTTCGACAAGCGTTATCAGGAGGAGCACGTCCCGCTGTGCCAGAAGAACATGGCGGGCATGAAGCTGGCCGTCACGCACATCAAGGGTTCGGCCGCCGGTGAGTCGCCGTATTACCTGATGGCCGAGATCTGGGCGCCGTCCATCGAGGCCATCCAGGGCTTCCTGGGCACCCCGGAGGGCCAAGAGGTGGCCGGGCACGCGTTCTCCATTTCCAGCGGCGGCGCGCCCGCCGTGCTGTTCACCGAGGAAGAAGTGCACCAGCTCTAGCACTCCGGCCCGCCGGCAGCAGGATTGCTGCCGGCGGGTTTATAGTGGTCTGCATACTGCCGATTTCGGATGAACACAAAGGAGGTCCAGGTGGCCAGTCGGACCGATGTGCGTGCGCGCATGGTCAGCGCCGGTGAGGACCTGCTCAGCCAGCGCGGCTACGGGGTCACCATGCTCGACGTCATCGAGCGTGCCGAGGCACCGCGCGGCTCGATCTACTACCACTTCCCCAACGGGAAGCTTGAGCTCGCCATCGAGGTCGCCGACAAGGTGCGCCGCGAGGTGGACGAACTCGTCACCTACCACTCCCGCAAGATCGCCGAACCGATCCCGTTCCTGCAGAAGCTGGTCGACCACCACCGCAAGCGGCTGGTCAACTCCGGCTACGAGCTGGGCTGCCCGCTGATGGGCATCATCGCCAGTGGTGACGTCGAGTCACCGGAGCTGCAGGCGGCCATCACCGCGGCGTTCGCCGTCTGGATCGGCTCGATCAGCCGTGAGCTGGTGGCCAAGGGTCTGACCGAGGCCCAGGGCAACCAACTCGCCTCCCTGCTGGTCAGCGGGGTCGAGGGCTGCATTGTGGTGGCCCGGGCGAGGCAGTCATCGTTGCCGTTCACCGACTTCAGCAAGTCGATCCCGCTGCTGGTGGCCGGCGTGCTCGCGGTCGACGCCGCCTGAGCACGAGGCGCACCGGCGGTCTTGACAGTTATGTATGCATACATAAAACTGCCGGTATGACTTCACCCCGCGCAGCACCGATGTCGAGTCCATCCCGGCGGCATGTTCTCGTCGGGGCGCTGGCCGGCGTGGGCGGCGCCGTGCTGGCCGGCTCGAGCGTCGGGGCCCTGCTCGGCCATGACCAAGCTCGCGCCGCCGACACCCTCGAGGTGCCCGTGCGCGCCGGCACGGTGTCCGGCAAATCGCGCAAGGCGCACGGAGGCGGGGCGCTGCAGAACGCGGGCGCGGGCATGCACGTCGGCCCGGACACCGCGATGGGCATCTCCACCTTCACCATCAATCCGTCCGCGGTGAGTTGCGGCGTCGGCTCGTTGGGCAACTCGCCCGGCGCGGTGCCGATGACCGGCTCGCTGCCGACCGGCGCGGGCACCTCGGGCCCGTTCGCGATGATGATGTACGCGACCAGGGTGAGTAGCTACAGCGTCGACAAGCATCTGCACTCGATCACCGCGCGGGGCACCATGCGTTCGATCACCGCGATGGGTGGCCAGGTGTGCGAGGACGTGCTGCACCCGTTCATCGCCGTCGCCTACGACCGCCGCGGCGCGCGGCCCGACGAGTTCTACCTGCACTTCCTCACGCCGTTCTGGAACGCGCAGAACCCCATGGCCACCAAGTCCTCACTGAACGACGCGTGGGCGATGTTCGGCTCGCCGATCCTGTTCGGTGAGGTCAACGTCGGATGATCTGCTTCGCCTGCTCGGTGATTATCCTCGCGTGCTCCGCGGGCGTGGTCCTGAGCCAACGTCAGCGAGAGCGGTCGCCATAGCGACCGCTCTCGCTGACGTTAGGCCTTGGCGGCGGCGGCGAGGGCCTCGAACTCCGCGTCACTCAGTTCGATGCCCGCGGCCGCGATGTTGTCCTCGACGTGCGCCACGGACGAGGTGCCGGGGATCGGCAGCATGACCGGCGAGCGGTGCAGCAGCCAGGCCAGTGCCAGCTGCGAGGGCGAGGCCCCGTGCTGCTCGGAGATCGTGGCCAGCGGGCCGCCGGGCTTGCTCAGTTCGCCTGTGGCCAGCGGGAACCACGGGATGAAGCCGATGTTGTGCGCCGCGGCGTGGTCCAGCAACGCCTCGGCGCTGCGGTTGGACAGGTTGTAGAGGTTCTGTACGGTGGCGATGGTCGCCGTCTTCTGCGCCTCGAGCAGCTCGTCCACCGAGATCTCGGACAGGCCGATGTGGCCGATCTTCCCCTCCTGCTGCAACGCCTTCAGTTCGCCGACGGAATCAGCCACCGGCACCTGCGGGTCGATGCGGTGCAGTTGGTAGAGCGGGATCTGCTCCAGGCCGAGGTGCCGCAGGCTCATCTCGCACTGCTGGCGCAGGTACTCCGGGCGCCCTACCGGCGTCCAGACGCTTGGCCCCTGTCGGGTCAATCCGGCCTTGGTGGCGATCACCAGGTCGTCCGGATACGGGTGCAACGCCTTGCGGATCAGCTCTTCGGAGACCACCGGGCCGTAGGAGTCCGCGGTGTCGATGAAGTTCACCCCGAGCTCGACCGCGCGGCGCAACACGCGCACCGCCTCGTCCGGGTCGGCCGGGTAGCCCCACACGCCGGGGCCGGTGAGTTGCATGGCGCCGTAGCCCAGGCGCACCACGGGCAGCGTGCCGCCGATGCGGAACTCTCCGGAAGCGCGGGCGGGTGCGGGGGTCATGGCAGCTCCTTCGAACGTCGGGCATCTTCC
>DASQPJ010000098.1:0-9192 GCA_035644015.1 Sporichthyaceae bacterium | reverse complement strand
TGTCGGCCCACCCGCAGGTTGTCGCGCTGCGCGACGTCGTGGGTGAGCACGACGCGGAGCCCGCGCCGATCCGGGAGAGCACGGTGAGCAATACATTGCGCTCCAACGACTGCGCCTCGTCCACGATCACGAATGAGTCGTGCAACGAGCGACCGCGGATGTGGGTCAACGGCAGCACCTCGAGCATGCCGCGCGCCATGATCTCCTCGACGACCTCGGGCGCGACGACCGCACCGAGGGTGTCGAAGACCGCCTGAGCCCAGGGCGCCATCTTCTCCGCTTCGGAGCCGGGAAGGTAGCCCAGTTCCTGACCACCGACGGCAAAGAGCGGACGGAACACCACGACCTTGCGGTGCTGGCGGCGTTCCATCACCGCCTCCAGGCCCGCGCACATGGCCAGCGCCGACTTACCGGTGCCGGCCCGGCCACCGATGGACACGATGCCGATCTCCGGGTCGAGCAGCAGATCCAGCGCGATGCGCTGCTCTGCGCTGCGCCCACGCAGGCCGAAGGCGTCCCGGTCACCCTTGACCAGGCGGATCTTCTTGTCCGGCATGATCCGGCCCAGTGCGCTGCCGCGGTCCGAGAGCAGCACCAAACCCGTGTGACACGGCATTTCTGACGCCGCGTCAATTATGATCGGCTCGCCCTCGTAGAGCGAATCGATCACATCGGAGCCGACGGTCAGCTCGGTGATGCCCGTCCAGCCGGCCTCCACCGGCAGGTCCGCGTGGTACTCCTCGGCGAACAGGCCGACGGCGGAGGCCTTGACCCGCATCGGCAGGTCCTTGGAGACCAGGGTGACCTCGCGGCCCTCGGCGGCGAAGTTGCGGGCGACGGCCAGGATGCGAGTGTCGTTGTCCCCGAGCCGGAAGCCCAGCGGGAGCGCGTCGACCTCGGAATGGTTGAGCTCGACGATGAGCGTGCCGCCCTCGTCGTTGATCTGCAGCGGCGCATCGAGCCGGCCGTGCTCCACGCGCAGTTCGTCGAGCATGCGCAGTGCGGAGCGGGCAAAGAAGCCCAACTCGGGGTGGTGGCGTTTGGCCTCGAGTTCGGTGATGACGACGATCGGGATAACGACCTCGTGCTCAGCGAACCGGGTCATCGCCCGAGGGTCGGAAAGCAGAACGCTGGTGTCCAGGACGTAGGTGCGGCGGGAGTTCCTGGGCGGACGGCGACGGCTTGCATTGGCCACAATGCGCTCCGGGCACGGACGCGACACCGACGCCGCGCAGGGTCTCAGCGCTGGACCGGTCGTGGCCACAGGGGCCCGGTGCCGGCCCCTCTCTCCGCCGGTTATCGGCGGAGAAGAACCGCTGCTTCGTGGGCAACGAGGGCCTCCCGGATCGGACAACAGGATTGTCGCCCGATGACTTTGACGGTACGCCCCGCTCTTGGATAAATCTCTCTGACACGCCATCCCCCACCGAACGGTGGATGCGGTCCCGACGGACATCTACCGACATGTCCGGACTTGCCGACGGCACCGACCGGTCAGCCGCCGAAACGTCGGTCGCGGCGGGCATATTCGCGCAACGCACGCAGGAAATCCACGCGACGAAAATCCGGCCAGTAGGCCTCGCAGAAGTGGAACTCCGAGTGCGCGCTCTGCCAGAGCAGGAAGCCGGACAGCCGCTGTTCACCGGAGGTTCGGATGACCAGATCCGGATCGGGTTGGCCGCGCGTATAGAGGTGTTCGGCGATGTGCTCGACGTCGAGCACCTCCGCCAGTTCCTCGATCGAGGTGCCCCGCTTCGCCTGCTCGTGCAGCATCGAGCGCACCGCGTCGGCGATCTCCCGGCGGCCCCCGTAGCCAACCGCCACGTTGACCACCAGGCCCGGCTTCTCCACCGTTGCGTCCGCCGCCTGCTTGAGCACCCGGGCCGTTTCGGTGGGCAACAGGTCAACCGCGCCCACCGGGTTCACCCGCCACCCGGCCGCGGCCAGGTCGCTGACCGTTTGTTCGATGATCCGCAACAGGGGCTGCAGTTCGGCCGCCGGGCGGGTCAGGTTGTCGGTGGACAGCAGCCACAGCGTGACCACCTCGACGTTGGCTTCGGCACACCAGTGCAGCAGTTCGTGGATCTTGTCCGCACCCGCCTGGTGGCCGTGCTCCGGGCTCCCGCCCGCGGCCTTCGCCCAGCGTCGGTTGCCATCCAAGATCACCCCGACGTGGCGCGGCGCACGATCGACGGGCAACCGGCGGGCCAACCGGCGTTCGTAGGCGCGGTAAGCCAATTCCTTCAGCTGCGCGCGCGCCCGACGGGCCGGCACCCGAGCTGCTCCCAAAGCGGACCGCGACACGCGCTCACCATACGGCCTCGGAACATCGCCGCGGAGACTTCCGGGGTTCGCGTCCGGCTAACCTACGGTAGCGTAACCTGGGGGTGTGACGATGGTGCTGGATCGTGTGGAGGCGGTGGTCAAGCCGCGTTTGCGCGGTTGGCTGCACCTGGGCATCTTCCCGGCCTCGGTGATCGCGGGCATCGTGCTGGTCGCGGTCGCACACGACCCCAAGGCACGCGTGGCCTCCGCGGTGTTCGCGTGCAGCGCGTCACTGTTGTTCGGGGTCAGCGCGCTCTATCACCGCGGCAACTGGTCGCCCCGCACCCGCGAGATCCTCAAACGGATGGATCACGCGAACATCTTCTTGATCATCGCCGGGTCCTACACCCCGTTCGCCCTGCTGCTGGTCGGTGGGGACCGCGGCCGGTTGATGATGTGGATCGTGTGGACCGGCGCGCTGCTGGGGGTGGCGCTGCGCACGGTGTTCATCCACAGCGCGCGATGGCTGTCCGCCCCGGTGTACCTCGCGCTGGGCTGGACCGCGGTGTTCTTCGTACCCGATCTGTTGCGCACCGGCGCGGTCGGCACGTTCGTGCTGGTCGTGGTCGGCGGGGTGTTCTATTCCCTCGGCGGGCTGGTCTACGGCATCAAGCGGCCCAACCCGTCACCGCGCTGGTTCGGGTTCCACGAGGTGTTCCACTCCTGCACGATCATCGGCTACATCGTGCATTACGTAGCGGTGTCCATCACCGCCTACAGCTATCACTGACTGACCGTCAGATCGGTTCGCCCGGCTGCGGCGGTTCGCTCGCCCCCTGCTCTCGCTGGTGGCGCCCGACGTCAATGCGGCCGAGGTGGCGTCGCATGGAGAAGTACAGCGCCACCACCGCCCCGGCCAACAGCAGCATGAAGCTCAGCCCGAGAAAGCCGGGCTGCACCTTGTCCGGGTCCACCGGGCCCGGCGAGGGCGCGGCCAGCCAGAGCAGCGTCACGCAACCACCTCGCTGCGCTCCCGGATGCCCGCGAACAAGTCGTCCTCCGGCTGTTCGGTGTCCACCACGGAGCGGGCCAATTCGAACTCCTCCCACGGCCAGACCTCCTGCTGCAGGTCCATCGGGACCTTGAAGAAGAAGCCGTCCGGGTCCACCTGGGTGGCGTGCGCCAACAGGGCCTGGTCGCGCACCGGGAAGTAGTCGCCGCTGCGCACCCTGGTGGTGACCTTACGCGGCGGCCGATCCTTCCAGCGCTCCAACCACTCCTGGTAGGGCGAGTCCAGCCCGCGGTCGAGCATGCCCCGGTGCAACGCCTCCAGCCGGGCCCGGGAGAACGTCACGTCGTAGTAGAGCTTCAGCGGCTGCCACACCGGGCCCGCGTCCGGGTAACGGTCCGGATCGCCCGCCGCCTCGAAGGCCTCCACCGAGACGTTGTGCGTCTGGATGTGGTCCGGGTGCGGGTACCCGCCGTTCTCGTCGTAGGTGGTCATCACCTGCGGGCGGAACTCGCGGATGAGCCGCACCAGGGGGGCCGCGGCCACCTCCAGTGGCTGCACACCGAAGCAGTCCTCCGGCAGCGGCGGGGGCGGATCACCCTCCGGCAGGCCCGAGTCCATGAAGCCCAGCCAGGCCTGCTGCACGCCCAGGATGCGGCGCGCGGCCTCCATCACGTCGGCCCGGATGCGGTGGATGTGCAGCGCCACCTCCGGGTCGTCCTTGAGCCGCGGGTTGAGCACCGAGCCGCGTTCGCCGCCGGTGCACGTGACCACCAGCACCTCAACGCCCTGGGCCACGTACATCGCCATGGTCGCCGCACCCTTGCTGGACTCGTCGTCCGGGTGGGCGTGCACAGCCATCAACCGCAGCCGGTCACCGGTGGGCACCAGGGCCGTCCTTCCTCGTCACACTGTCTGGTCGCGCGGGTCTGCGCCACAGTGTCCAACCCCGCCGCCGCGCCCGGTGTTCCTGGGGCCGCCGCGAGCTCCGCCACAGCCCCGCGAACCACGACGCCGGGCCCTCTGCCCCGTAAGCTAGGGCGTTCGACGAGCAATCGAGGAGTTCCCGTGACCCAGACATCGACGGAAAGCGTCACCTGGCTGACCCAGGACGCCTACGACCGGTTGCGCGGCGAGCTGGAGCAACTCTCCGGGCCCGGTCGGAGCGAGCTGGCCAAGAAGATCGAGGCCGCCCGCGAGGAGGGCGACCTCAAGGAGAACGGCGGCTACCACGCAGCCAAAGAGGAGCAGGGCAAGCAGGAGGCCCGCATCCGCCAGCTCACCGACCTGCTGCAGAAGGCCAAGGTCGGCGAGGCGCCCGCCGACGACGGCATCGTGCGCCCGGGCATGATCGTCAAGGTCCGTTTTGCCGACGGCGATGAGCAGAAGTTCCTGCTCGGCTCGCGCGAGGTCGACCTGGGCGACCTCGAGGTCTACTCGGAAAAGTCTCCGCTTGGCTCCGCCATCCTGGGCAAGAAGCCCGGCCAGAATGCCGCCTACGAGCTGCCCAGCGGCAAGAAGCTCAGCGTCACGGTGGTCGAGGCGCACCCGTTCACCGGCTGAGCGTCTGTCGCTGAACACCCCCGCTGTCGGCGGGCGAACAGTCCGCACCCGGGCGCCGGAGTACCGTCGCGCCCGTGAACCCCGAGCGGATCGCCAAGGTGCTGGCCGGTACCACCCTGTTCGCAGGGCTGGACACCGCCTCGCTGGAGGTATTGGCCGGGCTGGCCGTGGTCCGCCAGTACAAGCGCGGCCAGTTCATCTTCCAGCAGGGCGACCCCGGCGACGCGATGTTCGCGATGCTGTCCGGTTCGGTGAAGGTGCTGGTCAACTCCCCCGACGGCGGGCAGGTGCTGTTCTGCACGCTGGAACCCGAGGACTGCTTCGGCGAACTGTCCTTCCTGGACGG
This sequence comes from Sporichthyaceae bacterium, assembly GCA_035644015.1. Lineage (GTDB taxonomy): Bacteria > Actinomycetota > Actinomycetes > Sporichthyales > Sporichthyaceae > DASQPJ01. Next base: position 4,009 of record DASQPJ010000098.1, on the reverse strand, counting down.
TCGGGCCCGCTCGGCGGCCATCGAGACCGTGGGCCCGGTGCAGGTCATCGTGCTGACCAGGGCCGCGGTGGACGCGGTGCTGGATACCCATCCGGCGATCGCCCGGGCCCTGTTGGTCTACCTGTGCGACATGGTGCGTCGGCTGTCCGAGCAGACCGCGGATCTGGTGTTCCTGGACCTCGAGGGCCGACTGGCCAAGTGTCTGGACCGGCTGGCCGAGGAACGGGGCATCGTCGAGCCCGAGGGCATCCGGCTCGACCTCGCGCTCACCCAGTCGGACCTGGCGGGGATGGTCGGCGGTTCGCGGCCCAGCGTGAACCAGGCGCTGGCCTCGTTCAGCCGGCGGGGCTACCTGCGCACCGAGTCGCGCAGCATCGTGATCACCGACCGGGCCGGGTTGCGCCGCCGCCACCAACACTGAGACGCACGACGCCGGCGGGTCCCGAGGGATCCCGCCGGCGGCGTTGGTGTCAAACAGGCCTACTGCTCAGCGCTGCCGCCAGGGTCGGCCGCCGCCGCCCGGCTGACCTTGACCCTGTCCCATGCCCGGGTTGTTGTTCTGCACGCCGGGGTTGTTGTTGTCGTTGTTGTTGTTGTTGTTCGTGTGGTCGCGCCAGCCGCCATTGCTGTTGGTGCGCGGCCCATTCCCGTCACCGTCGTGGTGCGGGAAATCGTTACCGCCGTCGTGGCGCGGGAAATCGTTACCGCCGTCGTGGCGCGGGAAATTGTCACCACCGTCGTGGCGCGGGAAATTGTCACCACCGTCGCGGTGGGGGAAATTGTTACCACCGTTGTTGTGGTGCCAGTTGTTGCCATTGTTGTTGTTGAAGTCTCCGCCGTCCCAATGGCGACGGTAGTGCCGGTGACAGCGCCACGGGTGGGCGTGCCGGTAGCTCGGCCAGCGGCACTTCCAGTACCAGCTCGCCGCATCGGCGCTGCTCGGCGCAGTGGCGACGGCTGCAGGTGCCGCCGCCGCACCGGTGGTCGCATCGGTGGTGACGGCCCCGGCGGCGGGCGCCAGACCAAGGGCGATGGTGGCGGCAGCGAACGTGGTTCCTACCGCCCTGCTCAGATGGCGCACGATTGACCTCCAGGGGGTGACCGGCCGGTTGGTAAGGCCAAGCACATCTTGGCTCATTCCGGGCGAATCTGGGAAAATTATTCCGACTTCGCAGGTCAGCGCCCGTGTCGACACTCCGTGACGAACGAACGGCGGGGGCCCCGGGGGCCGCCGCCGTTCGTAGAGGTGCTGTGGTGCGGTGTGAAACTAACGGCGCCAGTGACCGCCACCGTGGTCCCAGCCACCGCCACCGTGGTCCCACCCACCGCCACCGTGGTCCCAGCCGCCGCCGTCCCAGCCGCCGTCGTCCCAGCCGCCGCCGTCCCAGCCGTCGTTGTCCCAGCCGTCGTCGTCCCAGCTGTCCCGGCAGTGGTGGTGGCGCCAGCCATGCCGCCAGCACCCGTGGGATGCGGCGGTGGTGATCGAGGTGCCGACCGGAGCCGACGACACGGCCACCGGCGCAGCCTGCGCGCTGTGGATCGTTGCCGCCCCGGCCGCGGGAGCGACCACGAGGGCGAGGGTGGCCGCGGCGAAGAACGTCCCCGTGGCTTTGATGATCTTGTGCACTGTGAACCTCCATGAAGTGCCGGCCCGCTCGGCCGCACGCTCCCCCATCATCGGCATATCCGACATTCCGTGAATATCCGCAAGCCCTAAAGAAATTCCGACAGGGCCAATTCTGGTTACATATGTCATGGATTTCGGTTAACTAAAAGCGATCAACGCGCGACGGCGCGCATACGTCGGGTGCAGAGCACCGCGGCGATCACCGTCAACGCCACCGACCAGAGCACCGTGAGCAGTACCGAATGCTGCGCGGGGAACGAGTCCGGGTCGGCGAACGGGTGCGGGTTGCCGAACAACGTCCGGGTGGCGGCGGCCACCGAGGACACCGGGTTCCAGTTCGCCACGTCCTCCAGCACCCCGGGCATGTGCTGGGTGGGCACGAACGCGTTGGACACAAAGGTCAACGGGAACAGCCACAGCATCGGCAGGCTCTGCGCGGCCTGCGTGCTACGCGCGGTCAACCCCAGATACGCACCGATCCAACTCATCGCGTAACCGAAGAGTGCGAGCAGCGCGAAGCCGCCCGCCGCGCGGGCGAACCCGTCGTTGATCCGCCAGCCCACGGACAGCCCACACAACGCCATCACGGTGATCGAGATGGCCATCCGGCCCAGGTCACCCAGGGTGCGGCCGATGAACATCGCCGAGGGGTGGATCGGCATGGTCCGGAAGCGGTCTATCAGACCCAGTTGCATGTCGAAAGCGACGCCGACCGCGGTGGGATAGGTGGTGAAGGCCACCGCCTGGGCAAACACCCCGGCCATCAGGTATTCCCGGTAACTGCCGCCGCCGGGCAAGTCGATGGCGCCGCCGAAGACCAGCGCGAACAACAGCACGAACGTGACGGGCTGCACGATGATGAACGGCCACAGGGCGCGCACCCGCACGGTGTGGATCAGGTTGCGCCGGGTCATCACCGCGGCGTCGGACAGCGCCCAGGCCAGCTCCGACCAGCGTGAACCCGCATCGGGGGCGCGCCGCCGCGTCGCGGTTCCGGCGCCGTGCCGGCGCCCGCGGCCCTCCGCAGTCGTGGTCATGGGGTGTGTCCGGTGACTGCGAGGAACACGTCGTCCAGCGTGGGGCGGTGCGTGCTGATGTCGGACATTGCGACGTGGTGGCGGTCCAGCGCCCGGACCACTTCGGCGATCACCGCGGACGCGCCGGCCGGGGCCGGCACACCCACCACCGCGGCCGCGGCGTCCACGACCGGTTCGCCCGCCGCGATCGGGCGCAGCGCGGTGACCGCGCGATCCAGGTCGGCCGGGTCGGCCAGGTGCACGTCGACCCGTTCGCCGCCCATCCGGCGCTTGAGCTCGTCCGGTGTGCCCGAGGTGATCACCCGGCCGTGGTCGACCACCGCGACGTGGTCGGCCAATCGGTCGGCCTCCTCCAAGTACTGGGTGGTGAGCAGCAAGGTCATGCCGGAGGCGACCAACCCCTCCAGCAGGTCCCACAGTTCCAGCCGGGACGGCGGGTCCAGCCCGGTGCTCGGCTCGTCCAGGAACAGCACCGTGGGGGTGGCCACCAGCGCGGCGGCCAGGTCGAGGCGCCGGGCCATCCCGCCCGAGTAGGTGCTCACCGCCTTGCCGGCCACCTCGGTGAGGCCGAACTCGCCCAGCAGCCGGTCGGCGGAACGGTTGGCCTGCCGGCGGCCCAGGCGCTGCAGCCGACCGAACATCACCAGGTTCTCCCGGCCGGACAGCGTGTAATCCAGCGCCGTGAACTGCCCGGCCATGCCGATGCGCCGGCGCACGTCGGCCGGGTTGCTGGTCACGTCCAGACCGGCCACCGCTGCCGTCCCGGCGTCCGGGCGGAGCAGCGTGGTGAGGATGCGCACCGTGGTGGTCTTGCCCGCCCCGTTGGGCCCGAGCAGACCGAACACGCTGCCCTCGGGCACGCGCAGATCGAGGCCGTCCAACGCCATGGCCTCGCCGTAGCGCTTCACCAGTCCCTCGACCACGATCGCGTCGCCCACGCTGTGCATGATCCCTGCCCAGCGCCACGCCCGCACCGCTTCTGCGCCGGCGGAGGCTCAGCGGATGCTCAGCCGAAGGTCAGCGTGTAGCCGGCCGCGCGCATCCGGGCCAGCACGGCGTCGGTGTGGGCGCCGCCGCGGGTCTCGACCTGCACGTTGACCTCGGCCTCGTCCACGCGCAACCGCGGGTTGGTGCGCAGGTGCTCCACCTCGAGCACGTTGGCGTCGGCCGCGGCCAATTCGCCGAGCATCGCGGCCAGCGCGCCGGGCCGGTCGGGCACCCGCAGCCGGAACGCCACGTAGCGGCCGGCCGCGGACAACCCGTGGCGCAGCACCCGCAGCATGAGCAGCGGGTCCACGTTGCCCCCGGACAACACCGCGACCACCGGCGGCGCGAAGGCCTGCGG
>DASQPJ010000097.1:0-5578 GCA_035644015.1 Sporichthyaceae bacterium | reverse complement strand
GGTCTACCCCCCGCCCGATCAAGACGAGCCTGGCGGCGGCCCGGGCCACCAACGGCCCCGCGGTGTCGAACGCCGCCGCGTCGATCAGCTCTGCGTGCACCACCCCCGCCACCACCACCGCGGGCGCAGAGGTCGGCCGGGTGAGGGCGTCGGTGAGCAGGTCCAGCCTGCTCGCCGCGCTCGGTGAGGCGGGCCGGCCGAGATCCCCGGGCGCCTGCGACTCCACCGCGGCCAGCGCATGCAACCGAGCCAACACCTGCCGAGGTGCGGTGGCCCAGCTCGCGCCCAGCATGTCCAGTTCGGCGCTGACCCGCATCGCGGCACGCACGAATTCTCCCGCCGAGTCCTCGGGCAGCGACCCGGCCCGGACGTCATCGAGGGAGACCTCCAGGTCGGCCAACGCCGCGGTGGCGACCACCGCCCGCCAGGCGATCTCCAGTCGCACGGCGGCCGCGTCGGTGCGCAGCACTCGTTGCCCGCCCAATCGATCCACCGCTGCCCGCGCACCCGCGGCGGCATCGGCGACGCCGGGCAGCGTGGTCAAGGCAGCGAGATGATCGATTGCCTCCGGCATCGCAGCAGCGTAGGCGCATGGCTGCCGGGTTGGCGATCGTGGACTGCTAGCGCCCGGCAAACGCCCACCGGCGGCGCGTTTGCCGGGGCGCAACGGTCGCGAGCCACTAGCGTCACAACCGACGATAATCCTCACTCGGAACGCGAGGCGATGGACGGGCTGGCGGGTCATCATCGGCCGGATGGCGATGGTCGGCCGGCGGGCGGGCTCACCGTGCTCGCGGTGGACGACGAATCGCCGGCCCTGTCCGAACTCGGCTTTCTGTTGCGGGCGGACCCGAGGGTGCACCGGGTGCTCACCGCGCGCAGCGGCGCCGAGGCCCTGCGGATGCTGGCCGACAACACCCCCGACGCTGTGTTCCTGGACATCAAGATGCCGGACCTTTCCGGGGTGGACGTGGCCCGCGTGGTCAACCGAATGGCCCGCGCCCCGGCCCTGGTGTTCGTCACCGCCTCCGACGCGCATGCCCTGGACGCCTTCGATTTGGCAGCCGCGGACTACCTGCTCAAGCCGATCCGCCCGGAGCGCCTGCGCGAGGCGGTGCGCCGCATCGCCGCACTGGCGGCGCTGCCCCGGCCGACACCGCCCGCACCGCAGACCGACGAGGAGTCCATTGCCATCGAACTGGCCGGTGTCATCCGGTTGGTGCCGCGCGCCGAGGTGCGCTACGCGCAGGCCCGGGGTGACTACGCGCGACTGTTCACCGCGACCGACTCGCACCTGGTGCGGGTGCCGCTGTCCACCCTCGAGGAACGCTGGGCGTCGGCCGGTTTCGTGCGCATCCACCGCAGCTTCTTGGTGTCGCTGGCCCACGTGCAGGAGGTGCGCTTCGCGCCGGGCCAGGCAACCGTGGTGCTCGGCACCGACGAGTTGCCGGTCAGCCGCCGGCACACCCGGGCGTTGCGTGACCTGCTGGGCCGCCGCTCGATCCGCGGGGAATGAGGGGGCCTACCGCTTGCGCGCGACGGTCAGCCCGTCGGCCACCGGCAGCAGCACATGCTCGACGCGCTCGTCGGCCAGCACATGGTCGTTGAACTCGCGCAGCGCGACGGTGTCCGCGTCGTCGACCGTCTCGTCGACGACCTTCCCTGACCACAACACGTTGTCCACCAGCACCAGCCCGCCGGGACGCAGCCGCGGCACGATCTCGTCCCAGTAGGTGCGGTAGCCGGTCTTGTCCGCGTCGATGAACGCCCAGTCGATAACCGGATCGGTGGGCAGCGCGCGCAGCGTCTCGGCGGCCGGGGCCAGACGCAGCTCGATGCGGTCGGCGACCGCGGCCCGCTCCCAGTACTTACGCGCGATCGCGGTCCACTCCTCGCTGACGTCGCAGCAGAGCAGGCGCCCGTCCGGTGCCAGTGCGCGGGCCACACAGATCGAGGAGTACCCGGTGAACGTGCCCACCTCGACCGCGAAGCGTGGCGCCACGACGCGGGCGAGCAGCGTCATGAAGGCGCCCTGCGACGCCGAGATCTGCATGCTCGACACCCGCCCCAGGCCCGCGTTGTACTCGGCCAACTCACGCAGCAGACCGTCGGCCGGGGTGGCGTGCGCCTCGACGTAGGCACCGAGGGCGGCGGGGAGAAATTCCGATTTCGGGCTCATGGTTGGACGCTAACCCGGGGCCACCGGGGTGCCCTGCACCGGCGGGCAGGGCAGACTGTCGCCCGACCGGATTTCCCCGAGCGGAGGCGCAACGATGAGCGAGGCACCGACCGCGACCGAGCAGGAACCGTCGCTGGGCGAGTTGGTCGCCGCGGCCAGCCGGGACATGTCGGTGCTGGTGCGCAGCGAGATCGAGTTGGCCAAGCTGGAGCTGAGCTCTGAGGTCAAGAAAGCCGCGGTTGGCGGCGGCATGTTCGGTGGCGCGGCGGTGTTCGGCCTGTTCGGCCTGATCATGGGCTCGTTCGCGGCGGCATACGGCCTGGACACGGTGCTGCCGACCTGGGCAGCGTTCCTCATCGTCACCGGTGCCTACCTGCTGATCGCCGCAATCTGCGGCCTCGTCGGCCTCGGTGCAGTCAAGAAGATCGGCCCGCCCGAGCGCACGGTGCGCACCGCCAAGGAGACCGTCACGGTGCTGAAGAAGCGGGGCAAGGACAAGAAGGCCGCCGCCCCGGCCGGCTGACCGACCGTCATGACAGAGCGTCGTCATGGGTGAGGATGGCGACGTCGTCCTGGCCGAAGGTCCCTGGACACATCGCCAGGTCGCGGCCAACGGGGCCCGATTCCACGTGGTGGAGGCCGGCGAGGGCCCGCTGGTCCTGCTGCTGCACGGCTTCCCCATGTTCTGGTGGACCTGGCGCCGCCAACTCCCGGCGTTGGCCGAGGCCGGCTACCGCGCGGTGGCGATGGACCTGCGGGGCTACGGCGGCAGCGACAAGACCCCGCGTGGCTACGACCCGTTCACGCTGTCCGGTGACGTGGCCGGGGTGGTCCGCTCCCTGGGCAGCGCCACGGCCACTCTCGTCGGCCACGGTTGGGGCGGCTTGTTGGCCTGGACCACCGCGGTGCTCGAACCCAAGATCGTGGCCCGCCTGGCGGTGCTTTCCGCCGCGCACCCCCGGCGGATGCGCGCGGCGGTGGCGGCCGACCGACGCCAATTGGCCGCGTCGGCCTATGTGCTCGGCTACCAGCGTCCCTGGGTGCCGGAGAAGAAGCTGATTGCCGATGACTCCGCCGAGGTCGAGGTGCTGCTGCGGGCCTGGGCCGGCGACGGGGGCTGGCCCGACCCGGACAGCGTTGCCCGCTACCGCCGGGCCATGCAGATCGAGGCGGTGGCGCACTGTGCGCTGGAGTACCACCGATGGGCGGTGCGCTCCCTGTTCCGACCGGACGGCATGCGGTTCGCCCGGCGCATGCAAACGCCGATCGCCCGCCCGGTCCTGCAACTACACGGCGCCCGCGACCCCGCAGTGCTGCCCAGCAGCGCGGCCGGCTCCGGGCAGTACGTGGCCGGGCCGTACTCCTGGTCCACCGTGGCCGACGCCGGGCATTTCCCGCACGAGGAAGCGCCCGAGGTGGTCACCGCCGCACTGTTGCGCTGGCTCGCCGAGCAGTAGATCCCGGCTAGCGCAGCCATAACTCGTTCGGCGCAGCGCGGTGGCGGCGCTACCCCGCGAGGGGTGCCAATGGGGCCCAAGCCGACGAAATCAGGCATTTGGGGGAACCATGAACGCAACGCACATCCTGCGCCGGGCCGCGCTGCTCACCGCGACCGTGGGTCTGGCCGGTACCGCGCTGCTGGGCGCGGGCGGCACCGCCTACGCCGCGCCGGGAGAGGACCACGACCACGACCACAACCACGGCTGGCGGCACGACCGCGACCGCAACCACCAGGACGACACCATCGTCGGCATGAAGGCCCGTCACCCGCGCCAGGCGCGCAATTGGGACGACGACCTGGAGCGCTGCAACCCGAGCAGCTGCTGGCGTGGCTTCGGCGGCCACTGGCGCGAGGGCGACCAGCGCCACCACGGCCACGGCGGCGACGACTGATCCGCTACACGCAGGAATCAGTCCCGACGCGGTCGGTGGCGTTGCGCGCCTTCTCCGCGTCGGGCTGTACTTCTTTGGCGGTCAACGCATAGCCGGTCTCGCTGCTCTCCACCGACTTGGCGAAAATCACCCCGAACACGTCGCCGGTCGAGGACAGCAGCGGGCCACCGGAGTTGCCCGGCTCGATCTCGGCGTAGATGGAGAACACGTCGCGGTCCACGGTGCCCGAGTCGTAGATGTCCGGGCCGCGGGCGTTGATCTCCTCCCGGATGCGGGCCTTGGCCAGCTGGTAGGGACCGTTGAGCGGGAAGCCCGCGGCCACCGCGGAGTCCCGACGCGTCCCGGACAGATCGAAGTGCAGCGATGGGGAGTCCAGCCCCGGCACGTAGATCACCGCGATGTCCCGCCGCGGGTCGAACAGCACGACCTTGCCCGGCAGCCGCGCTCCGGTGCCGCCCACCGACACCGTCGGGTCGGTCACCCCGGCCACCACGTGGGCGTTGGTCATCACGTGTTCCTTGGCGAAGACGAACCCGCTGCCCTCCAACGCCTTGCGGCAGGACAACGCCGCGCCCTCCACCTTCACGATGCTCTTGCGCGCGGCCCGGATCTCCGGGGCGGCCAGCGGCCCGGAGTCCGGCGGGTTCACCGGCAGGATGCGTTCGTTGTCGAACGGCCCGAAGACCTGGGTCAGCCCGTTCTTGTTGAGCATCCGGGACAGCGAGCGGTCCAGCTTGTTCGCCGAGGCGGGCATGATCTTGTTGACCGCCGCGAGCACCTCGGACTCGCGCACCTTCTTGGTCACGTTGGGGATCGGCGCGCGGGCCAGCGCGTTGCCCACGAACCAGGCCACCACCAGCAGCGAGATCACCCCGAACACCGCCCCGGTGCTCGCGTCGATGACGTGCCCGGGCCGCCACATCAGACGGTTGCGCATGGTGGTGCCGGCGACCGAGCCCAACAACTGACCAATGGTGGCCAGGGTGAGCACCAGGCCCACGGCGAAGATCGCCTGGCTGAGTTGGTCGTGCACCACCTTGACGATCTTGGGCGCCAGGAAGATGCCGATCAGGCCGCCGCTGATGAACCCGGCGAACGCACAGAAGCCGATCAGGAAGCCCTGCCGGTACCCGGCCACCGCGAACGACAACGCCGAGATGCACAAGATGATGTCGACCATCACGCGCCGACCTCGTCCGGCGAGGGGTACCCGGCCAGCCGCAGTACGTCCTCCGGCAGATCGACGACGACGTCGGTCGACCACGGCCGCTCCCAGCCGGCCAACCGGATCAGCTTGTCCAACAGGCCGGCGGTGAAGCCCCAGACCAACATGCCGTTGACCTGGAAGCCCGCCATCGTCCGACCGGTCGGGGGGTGATGCACCGTCACCCGGTTCGCCGGGTTGACCAGGTCGTCCAGCGCCACGATGTGCACCGCGGCCACCTCATCGGCGTCCACGGCGTGCACCGGTGACGGCTCGCGCCACCAGGCCAGCACCGGGACGAC
>DASQPJ010000096.1:0-20110 GCA_035644015.1 Sporichthyaceae bacterium | reverse complement strand
CGCCTAGTCGCCGTTGTCCGTCCGCGAGGCGGCCGGGGTGGTGGCAGGCGGATCGGTGGCCGGCGGCGTTGTGGTGGCTGGCGGCGGCGGTGTGGTGGCGGGCGGCGGTGTGGTCGCCGGAGGCGGTGTGGTGACCGGCGGCGTGGTCTTGGGCGGGGTCGGCTTCGGGGGTGTCGGCAGCGTCCGACCCAGGAACTTCAGCCCGGCCTTCAGGTTGTTGACGTACACCCCGTTGGCCCCGTCATTCACGATCTGAGACAGCGTCAGCGGGTGCCCCTCCACGGGCAGCACCAGCTGCCCGCGCTTGACCGCCTTCTTGATGTAGTGCGCGTTGACCACCGAGGTGTACGGGCTGAACGGCACCAGCACCGGGTACTTGGTCAGCTTCCAGTCCGCCGCGGTGTGCACCATGCGGCCGAGCCGGTGCGCCTTCGCCTTCTTCAGCGTGCGCATCTCGGTCTCGTTCTCACCGACGTAGGTGGTCCGCGAGGTGTTCAGGTGATCGTCGGACACGACCTTGACCAACCTCTTCGCGTGCGAGGAAGACAGGGTTGCCGTGTTGATGTGCAGGTAGATCTTCGTGGTCCCCGAGTGCGCGGCGATGAAGGTGAGCGCCTCATCCACCGTCGGCACGTGGACGGCCTTGAATGCGTGGCCGAACCAGCTGCCCGCGTCGCACATATGCAGGACGGACCAGGTGAGGCTGCTGACCAGGCCGCTGCAGTGCGTGCCGTCGGTGGTGCGGTCCACGGTGTCGTCGTGCATGGCGACCGGTACGCCGTCCTTGGTGAACTTGATGTCGAACTCGATCGCGTCGGTGCCCTTCTTGATCGCCGCACCGAACGCGTCCAGCGTGGCCTCCGGGGCATCCTTGGTATCGCCGCGGTGTGCCACGATCTGGATCGTGCTCGTGGAGACGGCTGCGGCCTCACCGGCGCCCAGCGCCAGGCCCGAGACGGTGAGCCCGGCCACCAGGGCACCGCTGGTGACCAACCGACGAATGCGCAACAACGCTCCCCCAATAGCCGCGGCATCGGCCCCCACCCGGTGCCTGCGGGGGTTCGACGCGGCCGGTGCGCCGTCGGTTATCCCGATCAGTTGATCCTTGGGTCAACCTTTCGGCTGAGGGCGGCGGCGCAATCGGTGCGCAATGGGGATCAGGCAGACGGACAGTACATCTGACGAACCATCAGGCAGAATCGAGCGGTCACAGCGCGTGTCTTCACATCCGGCTCACATCTCCGATGGACCACCCTGGGCGAGTGCGCGTGCTCGTCGTAGAGGACTCGGTGCGGATGGCCGCTGTCACTCGTCGCGGCCTGGAGGAAGAGGGCTTCGCGGTCGACGTGGCCGCCAACGGCACCGACGGGTTGTGGATGGCCGTCGAATACAACTACGACGTGGTAGTGCTCGAGTGCATGCTGCCCGATCTGGACGGGTTCGAGGTATGTCGTCGGTTGCGTGCCGCGGGACGTTGGTCGCCGGTGCTGATGCTCACCGCGCGCGGCACAGTCGCCGACCGGGTGTCCGGGTTGAACGCGGGTGCGGACGACTACCTGGTCAAGCCGTTCGCGTTCACCGAGCTGGTCGCGCGTATGCAGGCGCTGCTGCGTCGGGGGGCGCCTGCCCGGCCCATTACGCTGCAGTGCGGCGACCTGCTGTTGGACCCGGTGACGCGGACGGCCAGCCGTGGGGGGCAGCAGCTGGATCTCACCGCGAAGGAGTTCGCGGTGCTGGAGCTGTTCATGCGCCGTCCCGGCGAGGTGCTTTCCCGCACTCGGATTCTCGAGCACGTCTGGGACGCCATGTTCGATCCGGCCAGCAACATCGTCGATCAGTACGTGGGTTACCTGCGTCGCAAGATCGACAAGCCGTTCGGGCGACACGATCTCCAGACGGTGCGCGGCGCGGGCTACCGGTTGGACGCCAGCCACGGGAAACCATGCACGTAGTGGTCTGACTTAGCGTCAGATTAGTAGCTCGGGGTTCGGCAAGCGCCGGGCCCGGAGCTCCGCCTTCGGGCAGGTCACCCGTGGTGGTGGTGGTGATGCTTGGGCTGGGGAACTTGTCGCCACGGGGGAACCGGAAGTGGGTGCTCGTAGTGGCAGTGGACCGGGTCGTTCGAGGCGTCGATTCCCGGGTCAGCGTTGCACTGAGTGGTGGGAATGCTTGTGCCTGATTCGGATACGTGAAGGGTGGCTGCACTGCCGGTGCCTGCGCCGACCACAAAGAACGCCAACCCAGTACATGCGCCGATCAGGGAACGATTCATCGGATGCACGGAGTCCTCCAGGGAGCTGCCGGTGGGGATGCCGGACTTGGTTGTGATGCCCGAATCTCGCGCAACAAACATGTGAAGATCGTTTAGCGGCCCTAACGCGAATGAACCGCATAATGACTGTACGTCAGATGAGCTGTCGCCCGCCTTGGCCGCGCTCCGTTGAGTTAACCGCAAGCAATGACATATGTCACTGCCCTGGCTTTATGTGAGCTGTGTGTGAGCTTCTTTAGAAAATTCGGATATCCAAGAATGTCCGAAGTATCGATGATCGGCATGTGCGGCCGAGCGGGGCCGACACCCCATGGGAGGTCAACGTGCACAAGATCATCAAGTCGGCGGGAACGTTGTTCGCTGCGGCCACCATCGCCACCGTGATCGCTCCAGCTGCAGGGGCGGCAACCATCAAGGATGCCGCTGTGGCGTCGGGTGGCGCCTCGGTCACCACAAACGCGAGTTGGCACCACCACTGCTGGCGTCACGGTTGGCATCGCCACCACTGCCGGTACGGCTGGGACGGGGGCGGCCGGGATCGTGGCCGGTGGGACGGCGGCGGCCGCTGGGACGGCGGCCGGGACGGGGACGGCCGGGACGGGGGCGGCCGCTGGGACGGTGGCCGGGACGGGGACGGCCGGGACGGTGGCGGCCGGTGGGACGGCGGCCGGGACGGGGACGGCCGGGACGGTGGCGGCCGGGACGGGGACGGCGGCTGGCGCCCTTAGGGCCGTTCACCCTGCTCCACCTCAGTTCGCGACCGGCGGAGGCTTCGGCATCCGCCGGTTGTTTCCTTGGTGGGCGAACCGGACGGCGAGCATCGTCAGCGCGCGGCAATGGCCCGGCTACTGTGTGACCTAACGCACAGCAAAGCAGGCGCTAACCCGATGGTTTTTCACTAAACGTTCCTCACATGATCTTTTCGCCAGGGTCGATAGACAGTTTCAAAGCAGGCTGATCGCTGCCGCGGCCGCCGAGGACGCGGCCCGGCCGGAAAGGGGAACGCGTTGTCCGCTGTGGAGACCGCAAGGCCGGAGACGAAGCCGGCCGCGTACGTGTTGCGGAAGCTGCCGCACATCACCCTGTTGTTCTGGATTCTCAAGACAATCGCGGTGACCCTGGGCGAGACCGCCGGTGACGAATTCGGAATCACCATGAAGGTCGGCTATGCCGCCATGGTGGGGACATTCTTCTTGTTCTTTCTGGTGGTGGTCACCTGGCAGGTGTGGGCGGACCGGTTCCACCCCGCCCTCTACTGGACGGTGATCCTGTCGACCAGCCTCGTCGGCACCGAGATATCGGATCTCATGAACCGGGGCTTCGGTCATGCCAGCACCGACGCCGGCGGGATCGGCTACACCGCGGGCGGTGCGATCCTGACCACCATCCTGGCGATCGTGTTCCTGGTCTGGTGGCGCACCGGGCAAACCTTCGAGGTGGAGAACATCGCCACCAGGAAGGGCGAGATCCTCTACTGGATAGCGATCCTGGTGTCCAACACGTTGGGTACCTCCAGCGGCGACGTGCTCGCGCACGACACGTCGCTGGGTTTCCGCGGCGCGTTCTTCGTGCTCTCTGGGATCATGCTGCTGCTCACCGCGGCCCACTACCTGACCCCGATCAGCGGAACGTTGATCTTCTGGATCGCTTTCGTGCTGACCCGCCCGCTCGGCGCCGCCGGGGGCGACTTCTTGGTGAAGCCCACCTCCGAGGGCGGCCTGGGTTGGGGCACGCTGAATGCGTCGCTGGTCCTGTTCTGGCTGTTGGCCGTATTGGTGGTCTACCAAATGTGGCAGCTGCGCAACCACCCGCTGGGACTCCTTCCGGCTCCACTGCACCGGCGCACCGGGCAGCGCCAGCGTCCCAATGGCGAACTGGTTCTGGCCGATGGACCCAGCCACCGCCAGATCGTGCGACCGCTTGCCTGGGAGTGAACGCGCCCGGCTGCGACGTTAGGGTTCCGCTCAGCTGAGCACGATCTGAGAGGAACCCGATGAGCACCGAGCAGCTCGCCGCGACCCCGTCGCTGAGCATGAACGGCACCATTGCCCTGCTGTCCCTGGGTTCCGGGGAGGGCCGGTTCAACGGCGACTCCATCGCCGGGCTGCACAAGTGCCTGGACGAGGTCGAGGCGAGCAACGCCACCGCGCTGATCACCACCGCCGAGGGCAAGATCTGGTCCAACGGGTTCGACACCGACTGGCTGGGCGCGCACAAGGGCGAGGCCCCGGCGACCATGGTGGCCACCGAGAAGCTGTTCGCCCGGGTGTTGACCTTCCCGATCCCGACGATCGCCGCGGTCGGCGGGCACGTGTTCGCCGGTGGGGTGATGCTCGCGCTGGCCCATGACGTGCGGCTGATGCGCGCGGACCGTGGCTTCCTGTGCCTGCCCGAGGTGGATATGGGCGTGGTGTTCACCCCCGGCATGACCGCACTGCTCACCGCGGTGATGACCCCGGCCGCCGCGCACCGCACGATGATCCTCGGCGCCCGCCTGGGAGCGCCGGAGGCAGCCGCCCTCGGCATCGTGGCGGAGGCGGTCCCCCTGGAGGAACTGGCCGAGCGGGCGATGGCCACGGCGAGCGCACTGGGCGGGCGGGACCGGGCCACCGTGGCCGGGCTCAAGACCCGTATCTACGCCGACGCGGTCGCGGCGCTTGGCGCCACCCCGCCGGACGAGGCGATGTTGGGTGCACTGTGGGCGGCCACCGGTTGATCGTTATTTGACGATGCGTCAGTCGTCCTGACGCAACGCCCGGCGCATCGCGAGGAACTTCGCCTCGGCCTCGGCCAACTCCACGCTCGGGTCGGAGCCGGCCACGATCCCGCAGCCGGCGAACAGCCGCAGTCGGGCGCCGTCCACCTGGGCGCAACGCAACGCGATGCCCCATTCGCCATCCCCGTGCACGTCCATCCAGCCGACCGGACCGGCATAGCGGCCGCGGTCCATGCCCTCCAGGTCAGCGATCAACCGCTCGGCCGCGGCTGTCGGGGTGCCGCAGACCGCCGCGGTCGGATGCAGCCGACCGGCCAATTCCAGCGCGGGGATCTCGGTGTGCAGCGTCCCGGTCACCTCGGTGGCCAGGTGGGTCACGTTGGGCAGCGCCATCACAGTCGGCTCGTCCGGCACGGACAGCCGGCTGCAGAACGGCCGCAGCAACTCGGCGGCCGAGCGCGCCGCGTAGTCGTGCTCCTCGCGATCCTTGTCCGACCCGGTGAGGCGTGCGGCCACCGCTGCGTCGGTGACGCCGTCTCCCTCCGCATGCCACGCGGTGCCCGCGAGCACCCGCGAGCTGACCCGGCGACCCTCGCGGGCGATCAGCAACTCCGGCGTGGCGCCGACCAGACCGGCCACCGAGAACGTGAAGCACTCCGGGAACCGGTCGGCCAGGTCGCGGACCAGGTAGCGCACGTCGACCGGCTCGCGGGCCCGTCCGAGCAGGTCGCGGGCCAGCACCACCTTGGACAAGTCGCCATTGCGGATCCGGGTCACCGCGATGGTCACCGCGGCCGCCCAGGCGTCCTCGGACAACGCGCCCTCGCCGATCACCACGTCCGCCGGCGGCCGCGGCAGCGGGGTGGGCGCGATCATCACCTCGTCCGGCTCACCGATCGTGGTGAGCCAGGTACGCCCGCTGCGGCGGCCCAGCAGCACCCGGGGCAGCACCAGCACCGAGGGGGTCGGTGAGTCGGCGAAGGCGAAGCTGCCGAACACCACCGGCCCGCTGCCCGGGATGCCGAGTCCGGCGTGCAGCTCCGGGCTCAGTCCCAGCGACTGCCACCACGCCACGGCGCGTTGGAAACGATCCGGACCCGAGACGGTGAACCGGGCCGCCTCGCCCCAACCGACCAAGCCCTCGCCATGCTGGATCCAGGCGAGCGGCGCGGTCGGCGGCAACACCGCCATCAGGTCCGGGACCGTCGCGGCGGCCAACTCCACCGTGCGCACGGTGAGCGACTCGAGCGAGGCCGCCGTGCTCAACGTTCGCCCTCGGCTCTCACGGGTTCAGGGTACGCGCCGGCCGGAGTCCGAAAGCACCCGCCCGTCAGGGCAGGATGAGCCCATGACCAGGGCGACGTTGGAGAAGCAGCCGGCCGAGGTGGCCGCGATGTTCGACGGCGTCGCGCGCCGCTACGACCTGACCAATGACGTGCTGAGCCTGGGTCAGGACCGGCGCTGGCGCCATGCGGTCACCGAGGCGCTCGGAGCCGGCCCGGGCGAGCGGGTGCTCGATCTGGCGGCCGGCACCGGCACCAGCTCGCTGCCGTTCGTCGCGGCCGGGGCGCGCACCATCAGCTGCGACTTCTCGCCGGGCATGCTCGCGGTCGGCAAAGCGCGCCGCCCGGAGTTGGACTTCACCGCGGGCGATGCCATGCAGTTGCCGTTCGCCGACGGCGCCTTCGATGCGGTGGCCATCTCCTTCGGGCTGCGCAACGTAGCCGACCCCGCGGTGGCCGCCGCGGAGATGTTGCGGGTGACCCGACCGGGCGGCCGGCTGGTGGTCTGCGAGTTCAGTCGGCCCACCTGGGCGCCGTTCCGCACCGTCTACACCGAATATCTGATGCGCGCGTTGCCCGCGGTGGCCCGCCGGGTGTCCAGCAGCCCCGACGCCTACGTCTACCTGGCCGAATCCATCCGTGCCTGGCCGGACCAGGCCGGCCTGGCCGGGTTACTGGCCGCCGCGGGCTGGGACCGGGTCGGCTGGCGCAATCTGTCTGGCGGCATCGTGGCCCTGCACCGCGGGCGACGCCCGGATTGACCTCCGGTGAACCTCGTCACGACCCCCACCGCCGGTGCGAGAGCACCCCTGCGGCGGGCGTAGACTCGCCCCTGGCGCGTTCTCGTGAATCGATTCACAAGGCAGGTCCCGTTGGGTGACACGACCGCCCGGGACGCCGACGTCATCATCGTCGGCGCGGGTCCTGCGGGCTCCACTGCCGCGTTTCACCTGGCCCGCGCCGGGGTCGACGTGCTGCTGCTGGAGAAGGCCCAGTTCCCCCGGGAAAAGGTCTGCGGCGACGGTTTGACCCCGCGCGGGGTCAAGCAACTCGTCGCGATGGGCGTCCCCCTGCGCGAGGAGGACGGCTGGATCCGCAACCAGGGCCTGCGCATCATCGGCGGCGGCTCGCGCCTGGAAATCCCCTGGCCCGACCTGTCCTCGTTCCCGGACTACGGCCTGGTGCGCACCCGGCAGGACTTCGACGAGATCCTCGCCCGGCACGCCGAGAAGGCGGGCGCCCGGCTGCACGAGGGCGCCAACGTCACCGGCCCGATCCTGGACGAACGCACCAACCGGGTCGTGGGCGTGACGGCCAAGGAGGCGGGCGCGGTCACCGAGTACCGCGCGCCGATCACGCTGGCCTGCGACGGCAACTCCACCCGGCTGGCCTTGAGCCTCGGCCTGCACAAGCGCGACGACCGCCCGATGGGCGTCGCGGTGCGCACGTACTACGAGAGCCCGCGACACGACGACGACTGGCTGGAGTCGTGGCTGGAGCTGTGGGACCGCTCCGGCACCACCCCGCGCCTGTTGCCCGGCTACGGCTGGATCTTCGGGGTCGGCGACGGCACCAGCAACGTGGGCCTGGGCATCCTCAACACCTCCAACGCGTTCGGCAAGACCGACTACAAGGCCATGCTGCGCACCTGGATGGACTCCACCCCCGAGGAATGGGGGTTCCGCGAGGAGAACCGCCGCGGTCAGATCCAGGGCGCCGCGCTGCCCATGGGCTTCAACCGCACCCCGCACTACACCCGCGGCGTGCTGCTGGTCGGTGACGCGGGTGGCATGGTCAATCCGTTCAACGGCGAGGGCATCGCCTACGCGATGGAGTCCGCCGCGCTGGCCGCGGACGTCGTGGTGCAGGCGCTGGCCGCGCGCTGCGACGAGCTACGCGAACGCACCCTGCACGGATATCCGCAGGCATTGAAGGACGCCTACGGCGGGTACTACACGCTGGGTCGGGTGTTCGTGAAAGCCATCGGCAATCCGAACGTCATGAAGCTGGCCACCCGGCACGGATTGCCGCACCCGACGCTGATGCGCTTCACGTTGAAGCTGCTCGCCAACCTCACCGACCCGACCGGTGGTGACGCCATGGATCGGCTCATCAACGGACTGTCCAGACTCGCGCCGGCGGCCTGACCCGGCGCCGAACACGACGAACACGATCCATAGGATCGGGCCGCCGACCAGCAGAAGGGAGCAGGAGCGATGGACGGAAACGTCTACATTCCGATCGCCGTGCTCGCCGCACTCGCGTTCGGATTCGCCGCCTTCTCGGTGGTGTCCGGCATGCTCACCGGGCCCTCGCGGTACAACCGCGCGAAGCTCGACGCCTACGAGTGCGGTATCGAGCCGACCCCGCAGCCGGTCGGCGGTGGACGCTTCCCGGTCAAGTACTTCCTGACCGCGATGCTGTTCATCATTTTCGACGTCGAGATCATCTTCCTCTATCCGTGGGCGGTCACCTTCGACTCCTTCGGCATCTCGGTCCTGATCGAGATGGTGCTGTTCATGGTGACCGTGTTCGTGCCCTTCGTGTACGTCTGGCGCCGAGGCGGTCTGGATTGGGACTGACCCCGCCTCACCCATCTGCCTAGAGAACTAAGGACATAACCCCATGGGGATCGAGGAGAAACTCCCCAGCGGCTTTCTGCTCACCACGGTCGAGGGTCTGGCCGGGTACATGCGCAAGAGCTCGCTGTGGCCCGCGACGTTCGGGCTGGCCTGCTGCGCCATCGAGATGATGGCCACCGGCACCGGCCGCTACGACATCGCGCGATTCGGCATGGAAGCGTTCCGGGCCTCGCCGCGGCAGGCCGACCTGATGATCGTGGCCGGTCGGGTCAGCCAGAAGATGGCCCCGGTCGTTCGCCAGGTCTACGACCAGATGGCCAACCCCAAGTGGGTGCTGGCGATGGGGGTGTGCGCCTCGTCCGGCGGCATGTTCAACAACTACGCGGTGGTGCAGGGCGTGGACCACATCGTGCCGGTGGACATCTACCTGCCCGGCTGCCCGCCGCGCCCGGAGATGCTGCTGGACGCGATCCTCAAGCTGCACGACCAGATCCAGCACACCAAGCTCGGGGCGCACGCCGTCGCTGAGCGCAAGGAACTGGAGGCGGCCGCGTTGCTGGCGCAGCCGACCTCGGAGATGAAGGGTCTGCTGCGATGACGGTCGAGCAGCCGGCGAGCTCTCAGCCGGAGAACCTGCCCACCCCGCCGGGTGGCCAGGGGGTCACCGTCGACGTGCGCCACGGCATGTTCGGCGTACGGGGGTCCGGTGACACCTCCGGGTACTCCGGTCTGGTCCGCGAGGTGCAGCTGCCCGAGGCCACCCGCCCGCCCTATGGCG
Organism: Sporichthyaceae bacterium; assembly: GCA_035644015.1. Lineage (GTDB taxonomy): Bacteria > Actinomycetota > Actinomycetes > Sporichthyales > Sporichthyaceae > DASQPJ01. Next base: position 10,479 of record DASQPJ010000096.1, on the reverse strand, counting down.
GCTGGTTCGACGAGCTGTCGGAGAACCTGCGTCGCGCTCTGGTGCCGCTCGGACTGAGTTGGTACCAGGCAGTCGAGGCGGTGGTGGTGGACCGCGGCGAGCTGACCTTTCACATCGCGGCCGGGCGCATCGTCGAGGTCTGCCGCGCCCTGCGCGATGATCCGGACCTGCGCTTCGAGTTGCTCTCCTCGGTGTCCGGCGTGCACTACCCGCACCAGACCGGCCGCGAGTTGCACGCCGTCTACCACCTGACCTCGATCACCCATAACCGGCGCATCCGCCTCGAGGTATCGGTCCCCGATGAGCACCCGCATCTGCCCTCGGTCTTCGACGTCTACCCGACCTGCGACTGGCACGAGCGGGAGACCTTCGACTTCTTCGGCATCATCTTCGACGGCCACCCGGCGCTGACCCGCATCGAGATGCCGGACGACTGGCCCGGTCACCCGCAGCGCAAGGACTACCCGCTGGGCGGCATCCCGGTGGAGTACAAGGGCGCGCAGATTCCCCCGCCGGACGAAAGGCGGTCGTACAACTGATGACCGAGCAGACCGAATACGTGAGCACTCCCAACACCGCCGACCCCTACGCACCGGCCACCGACACCACCGAGGGACGAATTTTCAACGTCAGCGGTGGCGACTGGGACGGCCTGGTGGCCGACCTCGGGGAATCGCCCGAGGAACGCATCGTGGTGAACATGGGGCCGCAGCACCCGTCCACCCACGGCGTGCTCCGGCTCATCCTCGAGCTCGACGGCGAGACGGTGACCGAGGCCCGCTGCGGTATCGGCTACCTGCACACCGGTATCGAGAAGAACTGCGAGTACCGCACCTACACGCAGGGCGTCACGTTCGTGACCCGGATGGACTACCTCTCCCCGTTCTTCAACGAGGCCGGCTACTGCCTGGCCGTGGAGAAACTGCTCGGCATCACCGAGGCGATCCCGGAGCGGGCTTCGGTCATCCGGGTGCTGCTGATGGAGCTCAACCGCATCTCCTCACATCTGGTGGCGCTGGCCACCGGCGGCATGGAGATCGGCGCGATCACCCCGATGATGTTCGGCTTCCGCGAACGCGAGGAGATCCTCGACATCTTCGAGGAGATCTCCGGGCTGCGGATGAACAACGCCTTCATCCGTCCCGGTGGACTGGCCAACGACGTGCCGGACACCGCGATCGCGATGGCCCGGGACCTGATCAAGGTCTGGCCCGAGCGCAAGAAGGACTACGTCCGACTGCTCAACGGCCAGCCGATCTGGCAGGGCCGCACGGTCGGCGTCGGGTACCTGGATCTGACGGGGTGTATGGCCCTCGGGATCACCGGCCCGATCCTGCGGGCCACCGGTTTGCCGCACGACCTGCGCAAGTCGCAGCCGTACTGCGGGTACGAGACCTACGAGTTCGACGTCATCACCCATGACGGGTGCGATGCCTGGGGCCGCTACATCATCCGGCTGGAAGAGATGGGCCAGTCGATCCGCATCGTCGAGCAGTGCCTGGACCGGCTCGAGGCCAACCCCGGGCCGGTCATGGTCGAGGACAAGAAGATCGCCTGGCCCGCGCAGTTGGCCCTGGGCGGCGACGGCATCGGTAACTCCCTCGAACACATCAAGCACATCATGGGCGAGTCCATGGAGGCCCTGATCCACCACTTCAAGCTGGTCACCGAGGGCTTCCGGGTGCCGGCCGGGCAGGTCTACCAAGCCATCGAATCCCCGCGCGGGGAACTCGGCGTGCACCTGGTCTCCGACGGCGGCACCCGCCCGTTCCGGGTGCACTTCCGCGATCCCTCGTTCGTGAACCTGCAGTCGGTGGCCGCGATGTGCGAGGGCAGCCTGGTCGCCGACGTGATCGCCGCAGTCGCCTCGATCGACCCGGTGATGGGAGGGGTCGACAGATGAGTCTGTCCGACGGGACCCGCGAGCAACTGCGCGAGATCATCGCGCGTTACCCGGAATCACGGTCCGCGCTGCTGCCGATGCTGCACCTGTGCCAGGCCGAGGAGGGCTACGTCTCCCCGCAGGCCGTGGCCATGTGCGCGGAGGAACTCGGCCTCAGCGTGGCCGAGGTGGGCGGGGTGGCGACCTTCTACACGATGTACAAGCGTCGCCCGATCGGTGAGTACCACGTCGGGGTCTGCACGAACACGCTGTGCGCGGTGATGGGCGGCGACGCGATCTTCGCCGACCTCAAGAAGCACCTGGGCATCGGCAACGACGAGACCACGGCCGACGGCAAGGTGACCCTGGAGCACATCGAGTGCAACGCGGCCTGCGACTACGCGCCGGTGATGACGGTCAACTGGGAGTTCTTCGACAACCAGACGCCGTCCTCGGCCCGGCAGTTGGTGGACGACCTGCGCAGCGGCAAGTCGCCCGCGCCGACCCGGGGCGCGAACTCGGTGTGCACCTGGCGGGAGGCATCCCGGGTGCTGGCCGGGTTCCCGGACGGCCGGGCCGACGAGGGTCCCGCCGGGGGGCCGCCGACGTTGCTCGGACTGGAATACGCCAAGCAACGCGGCGACCAGGCGCCCGCCATGCCCGACGGGGGGATCTGACGGATGCTCACTCCTGTGCTGTCCCGGCACTGGGACGACCCGGACTCCTGGCAGATTGACGCCTACGAGCGGCACGGCGGGTACAACGCTGCGCGCAAGGCGCTGTCCATGGACCCCGACGCGTTGATCGCCCTGGTCAAGGAATCCGGTCTGCGTGGCCGCGGCGGGGCGGGCTTCCCCACCGGCATGAAGTGGAGCTTCATCCCGCAGGGTGACGGCAAACCGCACTACCTGGTCATCAACGCCGACGAGTCCGAACCGGGCACGTGCAAGGACATTCCGTTGATGCTGGCCAACCCGCACGTGTTGGTGGAGGGCGTGATCATCGCGGCGTTCGCGATCCGCGCCTCGCACGCGTTCATCTACGTCCGCGGTGAGGTGCTGCACGTCATCCGTCGGATGCAGCAGGCGGTGGCCGACGCCTATCGGAAGGGCTACGCAGGCAAGGGCGTGTTCGGCACCGGCTACGACCTGGAGATCGTGGTGCACGCCGGCGCAGGTGCCTACATCTGCGGCGAGGAGACCGCGCTGCTGGATTCCCTGGAGGGTCGGCGCGGTCAGCCGCGGCTGCGCCCGCCGTTCCCTGCGGTGGCCGGCCTCTACGGCAGTCCGACGGTGATCAACAACGTGGAGTCCATCGCCTCGGTGCCCTCGATCGTGGCCGGCGGTGCGGCCTGGTTCCAGTCCATGGGCACCGAGAAGTCCAAGGGCTACACGCTGTACTCGCTGTCCGGCCACGTGGCCAACCCCGGCCAGTTCGAGGCCCCGCTGGGCATCACGCTGCGGCAGTTGCTCGACCTGTCCGGGGGCATGCGACCCGGCCACCAACTGAAGTTCTGGACCCCGGGCGGCTCCTCCACCCCGATCCTCACCGACGCGCACCTGGACGTCCCGCTGGACTACGAGGCCGTCGGCGCCGCCGGTTCCATGCTCGGCACCAAGGCCTTGCAGTGCTTCGACGAGACCACGTGTGTGGTGCGCTCCGTGCTGCGCTGGACGGAGTTCTACGCGCACGAGTCGTGCGGCAAGTGCACCCCGTGCCGCGAGGGCACCTACTGGCTGGTGCAGATGCTCAAGCGGTTGGAGAAGGGCCAGGGCTCCGAGGCGGAGATCGACCAGCTCCTCGACATCTGCGACAACATCCTCGGCCGCTCGTTCTGCGCGCTGGGCGACGGTGCCACCAGCCCGATCACCTCGGCGGTGGAGTACTTCCGCGACGAGTTCATCCAACACCTGACCGACGGCGGCTGTCCGTTCGACCCGGTCGCGTCGACATTGTTTGCAGGGGCGTCGGTATGACCGTGGAAGTCACCCAGGCAACCGACCTGGTGAACCTGACCATCGACGGGATCCCGGTCTCGGTGCCCAAGGGCACGCTGGTGATCCGGGCCGCCGAGCAGGTCGGCGTCCAGATCCCGCGGTTTTGCGATCACCCGCTGCTGGACCCGGTGGGTGCCTGTCGGCAGTGCCTGGTCGAGGTGGGTGGGCAGCGCAAGCCGGCGGCCTCCTGCACCATCACGGTCACCGAGGGCATGGAGGTGCACACCCAGGTCTCCTCGCCGATCGCGGACAAGGCGCAGCAGGGTGTGATGGAACTGCTGCTGATCAACCACCCGCTGGACTGCCCGGTGTGCGACAAGGGCGGCGAGTGCCCGCTGCAGAACCAGGCGCTGTCCAACGGCCGCGCGGAGACCCGGTTCGCCGACGTCAAACGCACCTTCGCCAAGCCGGTGTCCATCTCCGCGCAGGTGCTGCTGGACCGCGAACGCTGCGTGCTGTGCGCGCGCTGCACCCGGTTCTCCCAGCAGATCGCCGGTGACCCGTTCATCGACATGTTCGAGCGCGGCGCACTGCAGCAGGTGTCGATCTACGAGGACACCCCGTTCGAGTCCTACTTCTCCGGCAACACCATCCAGATCTGCCCGGTGGGCGCGCTGACCTCGGCGGCCTACCGGTTCCGCTCGCGTCCCTTCGACCTGGTCTCCTCGCCCAGCGTGTGCGAGCACTGTTCGGGCGGCTGCGCGCTGCGCACCGACCACCGCCGGGGCAAGGTCATGCGCCGGCTGGCCGGCGAGGACTACGAGGTCAACGAGGAGTGGAACTGCGACAAGGGCCGCTTCGCGTTCGTCTACGGCCAGCGCCCCGACCGCATCACCACCCCGTTGATCCGCGACACCGACAACACCCTGGTGCCCGCGTCCTGGCGGGAGGCCCTGGCCGTGGTGGCCGAGCGGTTGGAGGCCGAGCGGGGCCGGGTCGGCGTGCTGGTCGGTGGCCGGATGACCCTCGAGGACAACTACGCCTACGCGAAGTTCGCCCGGGTCGCGCTGGACACCAATGACATCGACTTCCGGACCCGCCCGCACTCGGTCGAGGAGGCGGAGTTCCTGGCCGCGCACGTGGTGGGTCGGGGGGTTTCCCGCGGCACGCCGGATGCGGTGACCTACCGCGGGCTGGAGCACGCCGCGGTGGTACTGCTGGTCGGCCTGGAGGCCGAGGAGGAGGCCGCGGGTGTCTTCCTGCGGCTGCGCAAGGCGCATCTGAAGCGCAAGCAGCCGGTGTACTCCCTCGCCCCGTTCGCCACCAACGGCCTGATCAAGTGCGGCGGCACGTTGATCCCGACGGTGCCCGGCGACGAGCCCGCGACGTTGGACAAGATCGCCAAGGGCGAGGGGGACGTGGCCGAGAAGCTGCGCGGACCGGGCGCGATCATCGCGGTCGGCGAGCGAGCCGGCTCCATCCCCGGTGCCCTGTCCGCGGTCTCTCGGTTGGCCGCGGCCACCGGCGCGGCGATCGCCTGGATCCCGCGGCGGGCCGGGGAGCGCGGTGCGCTCGAGGCCGGCGCCGCTCCGCACCTGCTGCCCGGTGGCCGGCCGGTCACCAACGAGGACGCCCGCCGCGAGATCGGCCGCGCCTGGGGTCTGGCCGATCTGCCGCAAGCAGTCGGTCGGGACACCGCGGGCATCCTGGCCGCGGCCGCGGCCGGCGAGCTCAAGGCGTTGGTGGTCGGTGGCGTGGATACCGATGACCTGCCCGACCCGCACGCGGCACTGACCGCGTTGAGCATCGTCGACTTCGTGGTGAGCCTGGAGATGCGACCCAGCGAGGTCACCGAGCGCGCCGACGTGGTGTTCCCGATCCCGCCGGTGGCGGAGAAGGAGGGCACCTTCCTCAACTGGGAGGGTCGGGCCCGGCCGTTCGCGCAGGCGTTGCGCGGCGCCAGCACGATGACCGACCTGCGCGTGCTCGAGGCGATCGCCGAGGAGATGGATCGTTGCCTGGGTCTGCGCGACACCGCCGCCGCGGCCGCCGAACTGGCCTCGTTGGGCACCTGGGCCGGACCACGTCCGGTGCCGCCGTCATCGGGCGCGCCCAAGGTGCCCACCCCGGCCGCGGGCGAGGCGGTCCTGGCGTCCTGGCGCATGCTGCTCGACCTCGGCCGCCTGCAGGACGGTGAGCCACACCTGGCCCGCACCGCCCGCCGGCCGGTGGTGCGGCTGTCCGCGAACACCGCGGCGGAGATCGGTGCGAATGACCGATCGCTGGTGGTGGTCTCCGGCGAACGCGGCACGGTGCGACTGCCGCTGGCCATCACCGAGATGCCGGACCGGGTGGTCTGGCTGCCGACCAAGTCGCCCGGTAGTGCCGTGCTGCGCGACCTCGGTGCCCGCCCCGGCGCCGTGGTCCGGATCCACGCGGGAGGTGCCGCATGATCGCCGCGATGGTGCCGTTCAACCACGGTGGGGCCGATGGCTCGCATCTGGCCAAGTTCGGCCACGACGTGTGGTGGATCATGCTGATCAAGGTGCTCGTCGTCTTCGTGTTCCTGATGGTGTTCACGCTTTTCAACATCTGGTTCGAGCGGCGCGCGGTGTCCTGGATGCAGCAGCGTGTGGGGCCGAACCGAGTGGGCCCGCAGGGCCTGCTGCAATCGTTGGCCGACGGCATCAAGCTGATGCTGAAGGAAGACATCATCCCGAAGAACGCGGACAAGTTCGTGTTCGTGCTGGCCCCGGTCATCTCCGCGACCGGTGCGTTCCTGGCCTTCTCGGTGATCCCGATCGGGCCCGAGGTGTCGATCTTCGGCCACCACACGGTGCTGCAGCTGACCGACTCCCCGATCGCGGTGCTGTTCATCCTGGCCGCCGCATCCTCGGGGATCTACGGCATCGTGCTGGCCGGCTGGTCGTCCGGTTCGACCTACCCGCTGCTCGGTGGCCTGCGCTCCACCGCGCAGATGATCAGCTACGAGCTGGCCATGTCGCTGGCCTTCGTCGCGGTGTTCCTCTACTCCGGCTCGATGTCCACCTCGGAGATCGTGGCCGCACAACAGAACCTGTGGTTCGGCGTCGCGCTGCTGCCCTCGTTCATCGTGTACGTGATCGCGATGGTGGGCGAGACCAACCGCCCGCCGTTCGACCTGCCCGAGGCCGAGGGCGAGCTGGTCGGTGGCTTCCACACCGAGTACTCCTCGATCAAGTTCGCGCTGTTCTTCCTCGGCGAGTACATCGCGCTGACCACCGTCTCGGCGCTGGCCGTGACCATGTTCCTCGGCGGGTGGATGGCACCGTGGCCGTTGGGCGGGCCGATCTGGCCGGGCGCCAACGAGAACTGGTTCCCGGTCCTGTGGTTCCTGGGCAAGTTGCTGGCCTTCGTGTTCTTCTTCATCTGGCTGCGTGGCACGCTGCCCCGGATGCGCTACGACCAGTTCATGCAGTTCGGCTGGAAGGTGCTGATCCCGGCGTCGGTCGCCTGGATCCTGCTGGTCGCCACCATCCAGGGCGTGCGCAACGAGGGCTACGACGTGCGCAACATCGTGCTGGTCGCGGCCGGCGCGATCGTGGTCGTGCTGGTCGGCACCTGGATCTGGGAGCTGAGCCGGCGTCAGCCGGCCGAGCCCAGCGCCGGCGCGGAAGTGTTCGACCCGTTCGCCGGCGGCTTCCCGGTGCCGCCGCTGCCCGGCCAAGTGGCAGCCTCCGCTTTCAGCGGTGCGGCGACTCGCACCATCGGTCAGGAGGACGAAGGTGCCTAAGCTCACCGATGCCTTTGCGGGCTTCTACGTCACGTTCATCGCGATGTTCCGGAAGAAGACCACGGAGTTCTACCCGGAGCAGGTGAAGGGCCAGGAGGGTGGCCCACGCCTCGCGCCCCGGGTGCACGGTCGCCACCAACTCAACCGGCACCCGGACGGGCTGGAGAAGTGCATCGGCTGCGAGCTGTGCGCCTGGGCCTGCCCGGCCGACGCCATCTATGTCGAGGGTGCGACCAACGATGACGCGAACGGCGAGCGGTTCTCGCCCGGTGAACGGTACGGCCGGGTGTACCAGATCAACTACCTGCGCTGCATCTTCTGCGGTCTGTGCATCGAGGCCTGCCCGACCCGCGCGCTGACCATGACCAACGAGTTCGAACTGGCCGACAGCAGCCGCGCCCGGCTGATCTTCACCAAGGAAGAACTGCTCGGCCCGCTGCTGCCCGGCATGGTGGATGCCCCGCACCCGATGTACCCGGGCACCACCGAGCAGGACTACTACCAGGGCAAGGTCGTCGCGGCGGACCCGGCGCTGAAGGCCGGTGAGAACTGATGCAGCACACCTCCACCGGCGAGGCCTTTCTGTTCTGGATTCTCGGCCCCACTTCGGTGCTGGCCGCTCTCGGCATGGTCGGGGTCAAGAAGGCCGTGCACTCCGCGCTGCTGCTGGCCGTGGTGATGATCTGCCTGGCGCTGTTCTTCGCCGTGCAGTCGGCCCCGTTCCTCGCCGTGGTGCAGGTGGTCGTCTACACCGGCGCGGTCATGATGCTGTTCCTGTTCGTGCTCATGGTGGTCGGCGTGGATTCCGCCGACTCACTGATCGAGACCATCCGCGGGCAACGCATTGCGGCCATGCTGGCCGGGCTGGGTTTCGGCATCCTGCTGCTGGCCGGGTTCGGCAACGCGGCCATCGGCACGTTCCAGGGCCTGGACCGGACCAACGCCAACGGCAACGTCGAGGCGCTGGCCACGCTGATCTTCACCAAGTACGTGTTCGCCTTCGAGGTCACCAGCGGCCTGCTGATCACTGCGGCACTCGGCGCCATGGTGCTCACCCACCGCGAGCGCATCGGCGAGCGGCGCACCCAGCAGATGCTGTCCGTGCAGCGGTTCAAGGACGGTGGCATCGTCACCCCGATGCCGGCGCCGGGTGTGTATGCCCGGCACAACGCGGTGGACACCCCGGCACTGCTGCCCGACGGCAGCCCGTCCGAGCTGTCCGTCTCCCGGGTGCTGCGCGCCCGCGGTGACGTGCGCACGATCGAGTCGGCCCGTCGCGGTGCCCGCACCCCGATGGCCGATCTGCCCGAGGTCGACCCCGACGCGTCGATGACCCACGGGTCACAGCTGGGGAAGGGGCCCACGCCGTGAATCCGGCGAATTACCTGTACCTCAGCGCGCTGCTGTTCACCATCGGTGCGGCAGGGGTGTTGATCCGGCGCAACGCGATCATCGTGTTCATGTGCATCGAGCTGATGCTCAATGCCACGAACCTGTCCTTCGTCACGTTCTCCCGCCGTTACGGCAACCTCGACGGGCAGATCATCGCGTTCTTCGTGATGGTGGTCGCTGCCGCCGAAGTGGTGGTGGGTCTGGCCATCATCGTGACCATCTTCCGGACCCGACGCTCGGCCTCGGTCGACGACGCGAACCTGCTGAAGTACTGAGGGCGACGCGATGAATGTTGTGGCATCTGAGCAGGTGACCAACGCGTCCGGGATCTTCTCGGCGACCTGGTTGATGATCGCCTTCCCGCTGTTCAGCGCGGCGATCCTGCTCTGCTGTGGGAAGCGGGGGGACAAGCAGGCCCATCTGCTCGGCTGCGCCAGCGTGTTCGGGTCCTTCGTCATCGGTCTGCTGCAGTTCATCAAGTTGACCGACCGGCCCTCCGATCACCGCTCGGTCAACCAGCACCTCTACAACTGGTTGGACTCCGGCCGGCTCAAGCTGGACGTCGGCTTCCAGGTTGACCAGTTGTCGATCAGCTTCGTGCTGCTGATCACCTTCGTCGGTTTCCTGATCCACGTGTACTCGGTGGGCTACATGGCCCACGACCCGCGGCGGCGGCGCTTCTTCGGGTACATGAACCTGTTCGTGGCCGCGATGTTGCTGCTCGTGCTGGCCAACTCCTACCTGCTGCTGTTCGTCGGCTGGGAGGGCGTGGGTCTCGCGTCCTACCTGCTGATCGGGTTCTGGCAGCACGTCCCGGAGTACGCCACCGCGGCCAAGAAGGCCTTCATCATGAACCGGGTCGGGGACATCGGCCTGCTCGTGGCGATGTTCATCATGTTCGACAACTACGGCTCGTTCGGCTTCCACGACGTGTTCGCCGCGGCACCCGGCTCCAGCCGCGGCGTCCTCGCCGCGATCGGGGTGATGCTGCTGCTCGGCGCGGTCGGCAAGTCCGCGCAGTTCCCGCTGCAGGCCTGGTTGTTGGACGCCATGGCCGGCCCCACCCCGGTGTCCGCGCTGATCCACGCGGCAACCATGGTGACCGCGGGCGTGTACCTGATCGTGCGCTCCGCGCCGATCTACAACCTGTCCCACGACGCGCGGCTGACCGTGGCCATCGTCGGGGCGATCACCCTGCTGCTCGGTGCGCTGATCGGTACCGCGAAGGACGACATCAAGAAGGCGCTGGCCGCCTCGACGATGAGTCAGATCGGGTACATGGTGCTGGCCGCGGGTCTCGGTCCGGCGGGCTACGCGTTCGCGATCTTCCACCTGCTCACCCACGGCTTCTTCAAGGCCGGCCTGTTCCTCTCCGCCGGGTCGGTGATGCACGGGATGAACGACAACACCGACATGCGGCGCTACGGCAACCTGCGCAAGTACATGCCGGTCACCTACGCGTGCTTCGGGCTGGGCTATCTGGCGATCATCGGCGT
>DASQPJ010000095.1:0-9199 GCA_035644015.1 Sporichthyaceae bacterium | reverse complement strand
TCACCGTCCTCGATGCGGGCGTACGCGCGTCGGGATTCGATGAGCTCACGCACTCGCGCCCGATACAACGCGCCACCGTCGGCGGCCATCGGAGAAATCCCCACCTCCTCGGTGAACATCGCCACGCAGGCGGGCAACAGCAGGTCCAGTTCGCCGGGGCGGACCACGCGGACCGCCGGGTCCGGTGCGTGGCGCACCGGACCGTCGAGTTCGAGCAGCGGTTGGCCGGCCCGCACCTCGCGAGCCGGGCCCCAGACCGCCGACAGCGCCCGCCACAGGGGCAGCACCTGCTCGGCACGGCCGACGATCGAGGAGCAGCGGCGGGGCAGCGTGGCCGCCCGCTCACCGAATGCGGCCACCGCCTCGGCGTCCGCGCCCACCGGCACCACGTTCGCGCCCAGGTAACACATCGCGGTCAGTTCGCCGTCGCGGTGGTGGCCCCACATCTCCCCGCCGGACCGCGGTGCGCCCAGGCCCACCGAGCGCAGCCGGGAGAGCACGAAGACGTTGGCCACCGGGTCGAGCGCGGCCAGCCGGGTCGCGGCCGGCAGGTCGGCGGGGCCGAGGACCCGCACGGTGCCGCCGGTGGACAGCGGGGTGGGAGGGGTCCTATAGCCGGTGGCAACCCGAGGGGTATCGAGCACCGCAGGCTCCTTTTCCGACCGACGCGGACCTACCGCGGCGAGACCTCGACCGACGGTTCCCCAGAGGCTACGCCGTCCGCGGCCATCTGCTCGGCCAGGCGCATGGCCTCCTCGATGAGCGTTTCCACGATCATCGATTCCGGCACGGTCTTGATCACCTCGCCGCGCACGAAGATCTGCCCCTTGCCATTGCCCGAGGCCACCCCGAGGTCGGCCTCGCGGGCCTCGCCGGGGCCGTTCACCACGCAGCCCATGACCGCCACTCGCAGCGGCACGTCCAGACCCTCCAGCCCGGCGGTCACCTGCTCGGCGAGGGTGTAGACGTCGACCTGCGCGCGCCCGCAGGACGGGCAGGACACGATCTCCAGGCCGCGCTCACGCAGCCCGAGCGATTCCAGAATCTGGTTGCCGACCTTGACCTCTTCCACCGGCGGCGCGGATAGGGAGACCCGGATGGTGTCCCCGATGCCCTCGGCCAGCAGGGCGCCGAAGGCCACCGCGGACTTGATGGTGCCCTGGAACGCCGGCCCCGCTTCGGTCACGCCCAGGTGCAGCGGGTGGTCACAGGCGGCGGCCAGCTTGCGGTACGCGTCGATCATCACCACCGGGTCGTTGTGCTTCACCGAGATCTTGAAGTCGTGGAAGTCGTGCTCGGTGAACAGCGAGGCCTCCCACAGCGCGGACTCCACCAGCGCGTCGGAGGTGGCCCGGCCGTACTTGGCCAACAGCCGCGGGTCCAACGAACCGGCGTTGACCCCGATCCGAATGGACACCCCGGCATCCTTGGCCGCCCGGGCGATCTCGCCGATCTTGTCGTCGAACTTCTTGATGTTGCCCGGGTTGACCCGCACCGCGGCGCAGCCGGCGTCGATCGCGGCGAACACGTACTTGGGCTGGAAGTGGATGTCCGCGATCACCGGGATGGAGGAATGGCGGGCAATCTCGCGCAGCGCGTCCGCGTCGTCCTGGCTGGGCACCGCGACGCGCACGATCTGGCAGCCCGCGGCGGTCAGTTCGGCGATCTGCTGCAGGGTGGCGTCCACGTCCGCGGTGAGTGTGGTGCACATCGACTGCACCGACACCGGCGCGTCCCCGCCCACGGCCACCGACCCGACCATGATCTGCCGGGAGCGCCGCCGAGGGGCCAACTGCGGCTTTGGAGCAGTGGGCATGCCAAGCGCGACGGTCATACTCGCGAGACTACTTTCAACTGATGGTGACGGGGTTGACGAGGTCGGCGGCCACCAGGAGAACAGTGAGTCCGATGACCAGGATCAGGAAGCCGTAGGCCATCGGCAGCAGCTTGGTCATGTCCACCCGGCCCGGGTCCGCGCGCCCGATACGGCGGTAGAGCCGGCGGCGGCTGGACTCGTAACCGACCACCGCCATGTGGCCGCCGTCCAGCGGCAGCAACGGCAGCGCGTTGAACAGGCCGATGAAGATGTTCAGCCCGGCGATGTTCAGCAGCACGCTGGAGATGCGGTCGGAGAACGTGGCGTGGTGGGTGGAGAAGGTTTCCCCGGAGATGCGGGCCGCGCCGACCACCCCGACCAGGCCCTGCTTGTCCCGCTGCCCACCGTCGAGTGAGGAGATCAGGTTCGGGATCTTCTGCGGGATGTGCCACAGCGCGGACACGCTCGCCTTGAGCGTCTCCCCGATCAGCGTGATCGAGCGGTGGGCGCCGGCGATCGGGCCCGCATGCACCTTGTGCTCCTGGGGCTCCACCCCGAGCACGCCGACCTGCACATTGCGCTGCGGGTGGTCCAGGTCCGGCCGGCTGCGGCTGACCAGTTCCGGGGTGAGGGTGAGAGTTTGTTCGCCGCGCTGCACGGTGATCGGCAACGGGCCGGGCCCGTGCGCCCGGATCGCCCGGGTGGCGTCCTCCCACTTGTGCACCGGCTTGCCGTCCACGTCCAGGATCCGATCCCCCGCCTGCAAGCCGGCCGCGCGGGCCGGCGAGGGCGGGTCGGCAGGACCGCACGGTGCCGTCGACCCGGCGGCCGGAATGCACGCCGCGACGTTGTCCAGCGAGGTGCTCAGCGCGCTGGTGCCGAACCCGCACAGCACGATCACGAACAGCACGAAGCCGATCAGCATGTGCGAGACGGACCCGGCGGAGAGCACGATCAGCCGGCGCGGAGCGGAGAAGCGGTAGAACGCGCGCGGGGCGTCCGCCTCGGAGACCGTCTCCAGGTCGGACATCCCGACGATCTTCACGTAGCCGCCGGCCGGGATGGCCTTGAGCCCGTACTCGGTCTCGCCGCGGCGGAACGACCAGATTTTCGTGCCGAAGCCGATGAAGTACTCGGTGGCCTTCATGCCGAAGGCCTTCGCGGTCAGCAGGTGACCGAACTCGTGGATGGCCACCGACATCATCAGCAGGAAGACGAACAGCAGGATCCCGATAAGCGTCAGCATCCTGCCCCCCTCCCCGACCCGGTCCCCGCTGCGACCCTATGTCGCGCCTGCTCGCGCGCCCAGCTTTCGGCCTCCAGGACATCGGAGAGGCTCAGCGTGCCGTCACCACCGCGCCCCTCATGATCGGACACGACCCGGGCCACTGTCTCCACGATGCCGACGAACGGTAGCCGGCCGGCCAAAAAAGCAGCCACGCACTCCTCGTTGGCAGCGTTGAACACCGCGGGCATGGTGCCGCCGTCGCGTCCGCAGCGGCGGGCCAGGTCCACCGCCGGGAACGCGTCGTGATCCAGCGGAGCGAAGTCCCACCGGGCAGTCGCGTCCCAGGTAAGCGCAGTGGCCACACCCGGTACCCGGTCCGGCCAGGCCAGGCCCAACGCGATCGGTAACCGCATGTCCGGCGGGCTGGCCTGGGCGATGGTGGAGCCATCGGTGAAGGTGACCATCGAGTGCACGATCGACTGCGGGTGCACCACCACGTCGATGGCATCCAGCGGGATGTCGAACAACAGATGCGCCTCGATCAACTCCAGGCCCTTGTTCACCAACGTGGCCGAGTTGACGGTCACCACCGGGCCCATGTCCCAGGTCGGGTGCGCCAACGCCTGCGCCGGGGTCACGTCCTGCAGTTCGGCGAGGGTGCGCCCGCGGAAGGGTCCGCCGCTCGCGGTGAGCACCAGGCGGGCCACCTCGTCCCGCCGACCGCCCCGCAGGCACTGCGCGATCGCGGAATGCTCACTGTCCACCGGGATCAACTGCCCCGGCGCCGCCGCCGCGGTCACCAATGGGCCGCCGACGATCAACGACTCCTTGTTGGCCAGGGCCAACGGCCGGCCGGTGCCCAGCGCGGCCAGGGTGGGCGCCAAGCCCACCGACCCGGTGATGCCGTTGAGCACCACGCCGGCGGGCCAGGCAGCCAGCTCGGTCAGTGCGTCCGGGCCGGCCAGGATTTTCGGCAACGGGTACTGCCCGGCGCTGAAGCCATGCCGTTGGGCGGCAGCGAACAACGCGAGCTGTAGATCGCCGACCGCAGTGGCCTTGGCCACCGCGACCACGTCGACGGCGAACTCCAACGCCTGCGCCGCGAGCAGTTCGACGTTGCCGCCACCCGCGCCGATCCCGACCACCCGGAACCGACCGGGGTCGTGGCGCACCACGTCCAGGGCCTGGGTGCCGATCGACCCGGTGGAACCCAGGATCACCACCTCGCGGGTCGCGCTCACCTGCCCATTCTTCACCCCCGTCCGCGCCCGGCAGGCACGTTGGGGGTGTTTCACTCCCGTTACAGGACCGGTATTTCCTCCTGCTGGCACCGGATGGGGGTATGCCGATATACCAATCCTCGTTGGTTATATCCACAACGAGGAGGCGGACCGTTGACCGGTTACCGGGTGTCAGGGCGGGGTTTGAACGCGCGACGGGGAATGGTCGCAACGGGAGCCGTGGCCGCGATGGTGCTGCTGAGCGCGTGTGGCGGCAGTGACAGCAAGGACAACACGAGCCAGCCGAGCAGCACCGGGAGCGACACCGGCTCGACGCCGTCCGCCATGCCCAGCATGGACATGTCGCCGTCCCCGAGCGCCACCCCGGCGGAGGCACTGAAGGCCGGCACCTACGAAGGCACATTCAGCAACGTCGCGGACGCCCCGGACGGCACCAAGGCGATCGCCGGCACCGCGACCATGGTGCAGACCAAGACCGGCACCACGGTGAGCATCGCGGCCACCGGGCTGGACCCGAAGGTCGTCTACGTGGCGCACGTGCACAAGGCGTCCTGCTCCGAGATGGAGGGCGGCACGCACTTCCAGTTCGAGCCCGGTGGCGACCCGAAGCCCCCGAACGAGGTCTGGCTGACCCCGGTGACGGTGACCAGCGCGGGCAAGGGCAGCGCAACGACCAAGACCGACAAGCCGGTGAACTC
This sequence comes from Sporichthyaceae bacterium, assembly GCA_035644015.1. Taxonomy (GTDB): domain Bacteria; phylum Actinomycetota; class Actinomycetes; order Sporichthyales; family Sporichthyaceae; genus DASQPJ01. The sequence goes on along the minus strand of DASQPJ010000095.1, from coordinate 4,216 downwards.
CGACGCGAAGTCCGTGGTCATCCACGAGAAGCGGGCGGCCGGCTCGACCACCGACGAGGCCAAGCCGCCGAAGCTGGCCTGCGCCGACCTCAAGAAGGGCTAGTCCTCCGCGGTCAGAATCGGGCGCAACCGGTCGAGCACCGAGGCATCCTCGATGGTGGAGGGAATCGGCTCGTTGCGCCCGTCCGCGATGCCGCGCATGGTCTTGCGCAGGATCTTCCCCGAGCGGGTCTTCGGTAGCGCGGGCACCACGTCGGCCCGCTTGAACGCGGCCACCGCGCCGATCTGATCGCGGACCGCGGCGACCAGTTCGGCGCACACCACCGCGTCGTCGGTCTGCACGCCGGCCTTGAGTACCACCAAGCCGCGGGGCACCTGACCCTTGAGCTTGTCCCGCACGCCGATCACGGCGCACTCGGCGACTGCCGGATGCTGGGCCAGGATCGCCTCCATGGACCCGGTGGACAGCCGATGCCCGGCGACGTTGATCACGTCGTCGGTCCGCCCGAGCACGTACACGTAGCCGTCGGAATCGACATAGCCGCCGTCCCCGGACAGGTACCAGCCCTCGAACGCGGACAAGTAGGAGGCGATGTAGCGCTCGTCGTCGTGCCACAGCGTGGGCAGCGCGCCGGGTGGCAGCGGCAGTCGCACGCAGATCGCACCCTCGACCTCCGCTGGGCAGCGCTTGCCCTCCCCGTCGAGGACCTGCACGTCCCAGCCGGGCATGGGCACCGTGGGCGAGCCGGCCTTGATCGGCAGTGGTTCCAGGCCCAGCGGGTTGGCCACCATGGGCCACCCGGTTTCGGTCTGCCACCAGTGGTCAATGATCGGCACACCGAGCTTCTCCCCCGCCCAGTGGAACGTGTCCGGGTCCAGTCGTTCGCCGGCCAGGAACAGCGACCGGAACGCGGAGAGGTCATAGTCGGCGAGGAACTTGGCCTCCGGGTCCTCCCGCTTGATCGCCCGGAACGCGGTCGGCGCAGTGAACAGAGTGACCACCCCGTGCTCGGCAATCACCCGCCAGAACGCGCCCGCGTCCGGGGTGCCCACCGGCTTGCCCTCGTAGAGCACGGTGGTCGCACCGAGCAACAACGGCGCGTAGACGATGTAGGAGTGCCCGACCACCCAACCGACGTCCGAGGCGGTCCACCACACCTCGCCGGGGTTCAGCCCGAAGACATTGCGGATGCTCCACAGCAGCGCCACCGCGTGTCCGCCGTTGTCCCGGACAATGCCCTTCGGCCGACCGGTAGTACCCGACGTGTAAAGGATGTAGAGCGGATCGGTGGCGTCCACCGGGACGCAGTCGGCCGGCTGCGCGGTCGCCATGGCCTCGTGCCAGTCGACGTCCCGCGGCCCCATCTCGGCCCGGGCCTGCTCCCGCTGCAGGATCACGCAGTGCCGCGGCTTGTGCGTGGCCGCCTCGATGGCAGCGTCCAACATCGGCTTGTACTCCACGATGCGGGTGGGCTCGATGCCGCAGGATCCGGCCACCACCACCACCGGTTCGGCGTCGTTGATCCGGTCGGCCAGTTCGCGCGGGGCGAAACCGCCGAATACCACCGAGTGCACCGCGCCGAGTCGGGCGCAGGCCAGCATGGCCACCACGGCCTCGGGCACCATCGGCATGTAGACGACCACCCGGTCCCCGCGGCCCACCCCGAGCGAGGCCAGCACGCCGGCGAACCGGGCCACCTCATCACGTAACTGACGGTAGGTCAGTTTACGTCCGGTGCCGGTGATCGGGCTGTCGTGAATCAACGCGATCTGGTCGCCGCGACCACCGTCCACATGGCGGTCCAGCGCGTTGTGGCAGGTGTTGAGCACACCGTCGGGAAACCAGCGCACGAACGGGGAGGCGGCGTTGTCACAGACCACCGTCGGCTCGCGTACCCAGTCGACCGCGTCGGCGGCTTCCCCCCAGAAACCGTCCGGGTCGTCGAGGCTGCGGCGGAACGCGTCGGAGTAGGCACCCATGCCGCCATCCTTGCGCCTGCCGTCAGTTCAGGCCAGGCTGCCCTGCACACGCCGATCGACTCGGGAGCATCGCATGGGACGCGTATCAGGAAAGGTCGCCTTCATCACCGGCGCCGCCCGCGGCCAGGGCCGCGCGCACGCGCTGCGCTTGGCCGAGGAGGGCGCGGACATCATCGCGGTGGACATCTGCTCCCAGCTGGACACCGTGCCGTACCCGTTGGCCACCCCGGACGACCTGGCCGCGACCGCAAAGCTGGTCGAGGAGCGCGACCGCCGGGTGCTGACCCGCCAGGTCGACGTGTGCGACCTGGGCGCGCTGCAAGCGGCGGCCGCGGACGGGGTCGCCGAGTTCGGCCACATCGACATCGTGGTGGCCAACGCCGGCATCGCCACCATGGGCGCGACGTGGGAGCTGACCGAGCAGCAGTGGGACGAGATGATCGCGGTCAATCTGACCGGCGTCTGGAAGACCGCCAAGGCCGTCATCCCGACGATGATCGAGGCCGGCCGGGGCGGGTCGATGATTCTCACCAGCTCGATCGCCGGGCTGTACGCCTTTGCGGGCATCGGGCACTACACCGCCGCCAAACACGGCGTCGTCGGCCTGATGCGCACGCTCGCGGTTGAGCTCGCACCCCACGGCATCCGGGTGAACTCGGTGCACCCGACCATCGTCAACACCGACATGGTGCACAACCCCGCGTCCTACGAACTCTTCCTGCCGATGCTGGACAATCCGACAGTGGACGAGGCCCGAGACGCCTTCCGCTACATGCACGCGCTGAACGTGGAGGGCTGCGAGGCCGTGGACATCGCCAACACGGTGCTGTTCCTGGCCAGCGACGAGGCGCGCCGGATCACCGGGACGACCCACGTGATCGACGCGGGCAGCACGATCCCGTTCAAGATCCCGCATCCGGCCTGAGGTCCGGGCACCGCTCAAATCACCGACGGCCGGCCGGGGTCGGTGAACGACAGAGCCATGCCCTCCAGGCGGGCCTCGAAGGCCTCCACCCCGTCCACCGCAACGAAGGCACCCTCGGCCGGGGTGATCGGCAGCAGCCAGAGCAGCTGCACCGTGTTGCGCCGCCAGCGCACGTACTCGAACGCCGGGCCGTACGGGTAGGGCAGCGTGACAAGCAACCGATCGCAGGCCGAGGCGGGCATCCAGGGCCGGCCCAGCGGCACCACCGAGCCGCGGTCCAATCGACCGGCCGGGGTGCCGCAGTGCTGCGCCGCAGCCATGGCCACCGACTCCACGTGCGCGGCATCGGGTTCGGCGGCGGTGAGCACGAACTCGCGGCCCTCACCGTTGGTCCCGACCGCGTCGAAGCACCCCAGCGTCAGGTACGTGCACAGCTCGAACCGAGGCCCGGCGGGCACCTCGACGATCTGCAGCCCCGGCACCCGGTCGGCGAGGTCCGCGGGCGGGTCCAGGGCGAACACCTGGTGGCCACCGAACCAGTCGTTGAGGTGTCGGCCCATCGCTTCGCTGGCGCTCTTCATCCCTCGCCCTCGCCACTTCGTCCGGCGTTTCGGGCTATCACGGCCTCCGGATAGCCCGAAACGCCGGACGAAGATGAGGGGGGTGCGGCGGCCAGTTGCCCGCACGCCCCGTCAATCTCCCGGCCCCGGGTGTCCCGCACGGTGACCGCCACGCCGTGGCCTTCGAGCCGGCGCACGAAGGTGCGCTCGTCGCGTTGTCGGGACGCGGTCCAGGCCGAGCCCGGGGTGGGGTTGAGCGGGATCAGATTGACGTGCACCCACCCCGGTCCCTGACCCTGACCGGCCGCGACCAGCAGTCGACCCAGCGCGTCGGCTCGGTCGGGTTGGTCGTTGACGTCGCGGATCAATGCGTACTCGATCGACACCCGACGCCCGGTGCGCGCCCAGTAGTCGTGCCCCGCCCCGACCACCTCGGCCACCGGCCAACGCCGGTTCACCGGCACCAGGGTGTCGCGCAGCTCGTCGTCGGGCGCGTGCAGGCTCAACGCCAGGGTGACCCCGAGACCGGAGGCGGCGAGCTTGTCGATGGCCGGTACCAGTCCGACGGTGGACACCGTGACCCCGCGCGTCGAGATACCGAGCCCGGTCGGTGCCGGGTCGGTGATCCGGCGGACGGCGTCGACCACCCGCCGGTAGTTGGCCAGCGGCTCCCCCATGCCCATGAACACCACGTTCGACAGCCGCATGGGCTCACCGAGCGCGCCGTCACGGGCCGCGGCGGCGGCTTGGC
>DASQPJ010000094.1:0-6225 GCA_035644015.1 Sporichthyaceae bacterium | reverse complement strand
CTCGCGCGCGGCCTGGGTGCCCGTGTTCATCGCGACCCCTACGTCGGCCTGGGCCAGCGCCGGTGCGTCGTTGGTGCCATCGCCGGTCATCGCGACGAGCCTCCCCTCCTCCTGCTGCTCGCGGATCAGCGCGATGATGATCAGCGCGTTGAAGATGACCGCGGACAGGATCGCGGACTGCGGACTGTGCAGCCGCATCACGTTGAGCCGGTCCAGCCGCGGGTAGGCGACCACGAACATCGCCGGGATGATCGCGAAGAACTTCGCGATGTCATTCGCGATGGAGAAGGTGGTCAACGCACCGCGGGTGATCAGCAGTTGCTTGCCGATCTCCACGATCTCGATGAGCTTGGTCGGGTCGGAGTCCAGGTCGACCATGTTCCCGGCCTCCTTGGCCGCGGCCGTCCCGGAGTTCATCGCCACGCCCACGTCGGCCTGGGCCAGCGCGGGCGCGTCGTTGGTGCCGTCGCCGGTCATCGCGACCAACTTGCCGCCGGCCTGCTCCTTCTTGATCAGCGCCATCTTGTCCTCGGGCGTGGCCTCGGCGAGGAAGTCGTCGACGCCGGCCTCCGCGGCGATGGCCCGCGCGGTCAACGGGTTGTCCCCGGTGATCATCACGGTGCGGATGCCCATCAGGCGCATCTGGTCGAAGCGTTCCCGCATGCCGACCTTGACCACGTCGGACAGCGCGATCACGCCGAGCACCCGGGCCGGGGAGCCGGGCACCCACTCGGCCACCACCAAGGGGGTACCGCCCACCCCGCCGATGGCGTCGACCATGTCGTGCACCTCGTCGGACTCCCCGGACCCGCCGTTCTCCCGGACCCAGGCCGCGACCGCGGTGGCCGCGCCCTTGCGCAGTCGGCGGGAGGAGCCGTTGGCGGAGATGTCCGCACCGCTCATCCGGGTCTGCGCGGTGAACGGCACGAACGTGGTGCCGTAGGACGCCGGCTCGTCGGGCACGGCGAAGTCGCGCTGCGCCAGCACCACGATCGAGCGACCCTCCGGGGTCTCGTCGGCGCGGCTGGCCAGGGTGGCCGCGTGCGCCAGTTCGGTGCTGCTGACCCCGAGCGCCGGGTGGAAGGCGGTGGCCTGCCGGTTGCCGTAGGTGATGGTGCCGGTCTTGTCCAGCAGCAAGGTGTTGACGTCACCCGCGGCCTCCACCGCGCGCCCGCTCATCGCCAACACATTGCGCTGCACCAGGCGGTCCATGCCCGCGATGCCGATCGCGGAGAGCAGCGCCCCGATAGTGGTCGGGATCAGGCAGACCAGCAGCGAGACCAGCACCAGGCCGGTGACCCCGTTGTTGGTCAGCGCCGCGGAGTCCGGCACGCCGGGTTGGGTCACCTTGGCGAAGATGGCCATCGGCTGCAGGGTGGCCACGGCCAGCAGGAAGATGATGGTCAACGAGGCGAGCAGGATGTTCAGCGCGATCTCGTTGGGGGTCTTCTGCCGGTTGGCACCCTCGACCAGCGCGATCATCCGGTCCAGGAAGGACTCACCGGGGCGCTGGGTGATGCGCACGACGATGCGGTCGGACAGCACCCGGGTGCCACCGGTCACCGCGGAGCGGTCGCCACCGGATTCGCGGATCACCGGCGCGGACTCCCCGGTGATGGCGGATTCGTCGATGCTGGCGATGCCCTCGACGATGTCCCCGTCACCGGGCACGCTCTGACCGGCCGTCACCTCGACGTAGTCGTCGCGGGCCAGCGCGGCCGCGGGCACCGATTCGCGTGGGGCGTGGCGGGAATCGCCGCTCCCCGGCGTCCAGCCGACCAGCCGAGTGGCGATCGTGTCCCGCTTGGCCGCGCGCAGCGTGGCCGCCTGGGCCTTGCCCCGCCCTTCCGCGACGGCCTCGGCGAGGTTGGCGAACACCACGGTCAGCCACAGCCACACGGTGATCGCCCAGGCGAACCAGGACGGGTCGCGGGCGGCCAGCACGGTGGTCCACACCGCGCCGACCTCGACCACGAACATCACCGGATTGCGCCACAGCGTGCGCGGGTCCAGCTTGCGCACGGCGTCGGGCAGCGAGGTGATCAGCATGCTCGGGGTGAGCAAACCTCCGCCGATCTTGGTGGCCGCCGGTGCGGGCGCGACCGGCTCCGGCGCGACCACCGGGGCCGGCCCCGGGTGCAGATCCGATGTCACGTCAGATTCCTTCCGCGAACGGGCCGAGCGCCAGCGCCGGCAGGTAGGTCAGCGCCACCACGATCAGCACCACGCCGGTGACCATGCCGACGAATTGCGCCCGGTGCGTGGGCAAGGTGCCTGCCGAGGGCGGGACGGTGCCCTGGCTGGCCAACGCTCCGGCCAGGCCGAGGACGAACAACATCGGCAGGAACCGGCCGATGAGCATGACCAGGCCCAGCGCGGTATTCCAGAACGTGGTGTTCACCCCGATGCCGGCGAACGCCGAACCGTTGTTGTTGCCCGCTGAGGTGAACGCATAGAGCACTTCGGAGAACCCGTGTGGACCGTGGTTGAGCATGGTCCCGCGCGCCGAGGGCACGGACATCGCGATGCCGGTGCCGACCAGCACCACGATCGGGGTGATCAGCAGGTAGGTGGCGGCGAACTTCATCTCCCGGGCGCCGATCTTCTTGCCCAGGTATTCCGGGGTGCGCCCGACCATCAGGCCCGCGACGAACACGGTGATCACCGCGAGGATCAACATGCCGTACAGACCGGAGCCGGTACCGCCGGGTGCCACCTCGCCCAACATCATGTTGAGCAGCACGACCGCGCCGCCCAGGGCGGTGTAGGAGTCGTGGAAGGAGTTCACCGCACCGGTCGACGTTAATGTCGTCGACGAGGCGAACGTCGCCGAGTCCGGGACCCCGAAGCGGGTCTCCGTCCCCTCGAACGCGCCGCCGGCGGACATCGGGTTCGTGCCGTGGTGCGCGATCTGGAGGGCGTTGATCGCGATCACGCTGCCGATCCAGAGGATCGCCATCACCGCGACGATCGCGGTGCCCTGCCGTACGTCGCCGACCATCCGACCGAAGGTGCGCGGCAGCGAGAAGGAGATCACCAGCAGCAGGAAGATCTCGATGAAGTTCGTCCACGCCGTCGGGTTCTCGAACGGGTGCGCGGAGTTCGCGTTGTAGAACCCGCCGCCGTTCGTGCCGAGCTCCTTGATGACCTCCTGGCTGGCCACCGGGCCGCCGGTGATCGCCTGCGTGCCACCGGCCAATGTGCTCACCGTGCGGTTGCCGTGAAAGTTCTGCACCGCACCGCCGGCGATCAGCACGGTGGCGCCGACCACCGAGATGGGCAGCAGAATCCGGGTGCAGGTACGGGTCAGGTCGACCCAGAAGTTGCCCAGGCCGCTGGTCCGGTTGCGCGCGAAGCCACGCACCAGCGCAATCGCCACCGCGATCCCCACCGCCGCGGAGACGAAGTTCTGCACGGCGAGCCCGGCCATTTGGGCCAGGTGACCCATCGTCGACTCACCGGAATACGCCTGCCAGTTGGTATTGGTGACGAAGCTGGCGGCGGTGTTCCAGGCCAGGGCGGGCGCGACGCCGGAGAACCCGAGGTTGCCGGGCAGGTGACCCTGCAGACGCAGCAGCAGGTACAGGCCGAACACGGAAACCGCGGAGAACGCCAGCACGCTGCGCGCGTAGGCGCTCCAGGTCTGTTCGGCATCGGCGTCCACCCCGATGGCCCGGTACAGGACGCGTTCCGCGCGCAGGTGCCGACGCGAGGTGAAGACGCGGTACATGTAGTCACCGAGCGGAACGTGCACGACCGCGAGCAGCAGGGCGAGCGTCGCGATGAACACGATGCCCGCGCCGGTGGCGCCCATCAGAACCGTTCCGGGAACAGCAATGCCGCGAGGCAGAACACCATGAGCGCGGCGGCGATGATCAGCCCGACCACGTTGTCGCCGCTCACAGAGTGCCCAATCCGCGGATCACAGCGCCGAACAAAATGAACACTGCCACGGTCAACAAGACGTAGAGCACGTCTGTCCCAGTCACGAGGCCTCCGAGCACGGGCAGATGCTCGCCGGGGTGGCGAGCGGCACCCACTACAACCCTCGGGCGATGCCGCCGCTGCCGATCTTGACGCGATCCCTACGCGCCGACCGGGAATCCCTATGCGGTCCTGATGCCGGTCACGGAGTGCCACCGTCCACCCGCAGGATCGCGCCGGTGGTGAAACTGGACGCGGCCGAGGCGAAGTACAGCGCGGCGCCGACGATCTCGTCGGGTTCCCCGGCCCGGCCCATGGCCATCGCGCCGAACCACTCCTGCTCCTGCGTCGGATCCCAGGCCTTGGCGATGTCGGTGCGGAACGGGCCGGCCATGATGCCGTTCACCCGCACGTGCGGCGGCCACGCCCGGGCGAAGCCCTCGGTGAGCGCGTTCAGCCCGGCCTTGGCCGCGGCGTAGGGCAGATAGTCCGGCGAGGGCCGGATCGACCCGACCGAGGAGATGTTGATGATCGACCCGCCGCCGTCCGCGGCCATCCGCTCCCCGAACTGGGCGGTGAGCCGGAACGGGCCCTTCAGGTTGACCCCGATCACCTTGTCCCACAGGGCCTCGCTGACGTCGAGGAGGCCGTCGTAGTGCGGGGACAGGCCGGCGTTGTTCACCAGGATGTCGACGCGGCCGAAGGTGTTGTAGACCTGCTCGACGAGGATGTCGCACTGCGTCCATTCGCTGACGTTGGTGGGCAGGGCGACCGCGCGATGCCCGTATCGCTCGCGGAGTTCGGCCGCGGTCGACTCGCAGTCGACAGACTTGCGGGAGGACACCACGACGTCCGCGCCCTGCGCGGCGAAGGCGTGCACCATTTCGTGGCCGAGGCCGCGGCTGCCGCCGGTGACCACCGCGACCTTGCCGCTCAGGTCGAACAGGGCATCGGCGATACCGGTCATCCTCAGACCCCCCGGAATGCCGCGGCGAAGTCCTCGAGTTCACCGGGGATGTCCGGTCCGGCCGGGGAGTAGACCAGCTCGGTGATCCCCCCTTCAGCCAGCTGGGCGAACCGCTCCCGCCAGCCCTGCCGGGACCGCGCCATGCCGAAGGCGACCAGCAAGTCACCGTCGATGAAGGTGGCGTCGCGTTGGTTCAGCCCGCACAGGTGGCCGTAATGCATCTCCAGGTGCACCCGCTCGGGGGCCACGTCGTCGTACAGCGCGGCGTACTCCTTGCCGCGCGGCATGTTCTCCAGATTCCCGCCCACGTAGCCGAAGTGGTACATCACCGCGGCGGCGTGGCCGGCCGCCGCCAACACCCGCGGCGAGTTCGGGTCCTCCCCGTCGCGCACCACGGTGCCCGCCTGCAGCATCACGCTCCAGTCGAAGCCGGGCAGCGGGGCGTCCGCGACGAACACACCATCGGCGTACTCCCGCGCCGTCGCCTCACCCTTGGGACCCATCGCGGCGACGATCCACGGCACCTCGATGGGCCGGTCGGGCAGGAAGCCGGGCCAGGCCATCATCGAGATCAGGCGTTCTTCCCACAGGGTTTCCTCGCCGCGCAGCAACGCCTTGACCGTGCGCATGTACTCGGCCACCGAGGCCCAGGTCAGGGGTTTGTGACCCATCGCGATGCGCGCGGTGAACCCGGTGCCGATGCCGACCACCACGCGGCCCCGGCCGGCGACGCCGACCAGCGTGGCGATCGCGGAGGCGGTGGTCATCGGGTGACGCAGGTTCGGGATCAGTACGCCCGCACCCAACCCGATGCGTTCGGTGCGGTCGGCCGCGCGGGTCAGCTGGGTCCACACGTCGGCCAGGATCGGCGGGGAGTCGTAGAGCCAGGCCCGCTCATAGCCGAGTTCCTCGGCGATGCGGACGTGTTCCGGGGAGTCCAGCGAGGTAGCGAACCCGCACGACAGCTTCATGGCTCACGTCTTTCTCGGGGCGTGACCGGACCTCCAGTACTACACCCGAGCTCGCGCGAGGCGTGCCGCGGCGTCCAATCCCGGCCGCATGCCCGCAGCCAGCCGGCGCCGCACCCGCCAGCGGACGCCGCAGAACGCACCGTTGGCGAGGGTCGCGAACCCGCGCTCGTCCATCCGCAACGCGAGGAGTAGGTGCGCCACCCGGTCGGCGCGGGGCAGGTTCGGCTCCGGCACGCGCACGCAGTAGCAGTGCACCCGCCGCCCTCCGGGACGCACCAGCAGCGCGCCCTGTTCGCCGACCAGCCACACCCCGAGGGTGCCGGGCTCGCACACCAGCCCGGTGCGCTCGTAGCCGGCCCGGGC
>DASQPJ010000093.1:0-30720 GCA_035644015.1 Sporichthyaceae bacterium | reverse complement strand
GTGGTCTTGCCGGCCCCGTTCGGGCCCAGGAAACCGGTCACCGAACCCGGCGCGAGGCTGAACGACACGTCGTCGACCGCGGTCGTTTGACCGAAGGTCTTGGTCAGTGCGGACAGCTCCACGGGCGGGGCTGCGGCGGCGGTGGACACCAGTTGATCATCGCTTGCGTGGACTCTGCGGTGCAGGCAATGGTCCTGATTTCAGCTCATTCCGCCGTGAGCTTTGCGCGAAGAAGGGCCCCACCGGATTCCGGTGAGGCCCTCTTCGTAATCGCGAGGCTTACTTCCAGGTGTAGATCACGAACTGGTCCGGGTCCGGCACGAAGCCGTTCGGCGAACCGTCCGGGTTGGACGTGGTGTTGCTGGCCGTGTACTTGTAGATGAACTCGCGGCCCTGGCCCAGGTCGTGGCTCCAGTTGCTGCTGGTGCGCTCGGCCGGTGTGTAGGCGAAACGCTGGTCCAGTGAGGCGTCGGACTGGTAGATCGTTCCGTTGTCCCACTGCGCCATCATCCGCGCACGGGTGAGGTTCGGGCCGACGGCCTTCGCGGCTGAGGCGAAGATGTTCACCCCGACGTAGCTGGCCTGGACGATGTGGTGGTTGGTACCGGCGTTGGTCCGGGCGTACTTGTTCATCGTGGAGATGAACTCCGGGCCCCACAGCTTGTAGGTGGTGTTGGTCCAGTACCGGTTCACCGGCCACTTGCCGAACAGCGAACCGAGCACCTCCGCCGCGAGGTGGTTACCGCTGATGCCCTTGGGCGGGTAGTAACCCTGCTGGGCAGCCTCGACCATGAACTTCGCCATGGTGGCCGGGTTGATCACGTAGTGAATGATGTGCTCCGGCGCGGCTGCCCGCATCGACAGCACGTAGGCGGACATCGAGGTCTCGGAGATCGAGACGTCGGCACGCTTGACCATCTTCGCCCCGGAGGCGTCGAGGACCTTCGCCACGGTGTTGCAGGCAAGCTGCATCTCCGGGGAGGTCAGGCAGATCAGCCCGTAGGTCTTGGGCTGGATGACGTTCTTCGCCCAGTTCGCCCCGGCCATCGCCTCGTGGATCATCGACATGTGGGTGGGGAACATGAACGGGTCCTGCCACTCGGTCTGGGAGTAAGCCCACATACCGAACGCCGGGATTTGGTACTGCTTGAGGTCGTCGTGCACCGAGCCGCTGCCCCAGCTCGAGATGCTCATGATCGAGAAGATCTTGTCCTGACCGACGAGCTTCTTGATGCAGCCCTTGGTCCGGGAGACCTCGCCCGGGCCGTCGTCGCAGTCGATGAGGGACAACCGTCGGCCGAGAATGCCGCCGCGGTCGTTGATCGCGCTCATGCTCGCCCGGATGCCGTTGACCAGCGGGGTAACCAGGACGTTGCCCAGCGCCATACCGTGCATCGAGATCGTGCCGAACTTGATCTCATCCTTGGTCACGCCGACGTCGGTGGCGCCGTCCTTTGCCGCTGCGATCTTCTCGTTCTCCGCGGCCTGAGACGCGTCGTCGATCGAATGCACACCATCGGCGGAGGCGAGCGCTGCCTTGGTGCCGGCGGCCTTCTGGTTCTTCGTGGACTTCGCCTTGGGCGCAGTGCCTGCCTTGGCGACCGGAGCCAGTGCCGTGGCGGCCTTCACCGGGGCTCCCACGTCGGTTGACGTGCCGGTCGAGGTGGCTCCCTTGGCCTCGGGAGGAGCAGGCGCGGTGGCCGCCGAGGTGCCGGGGTCCGCGGCCTGCGCGGCCGGGGCCGCGGGCTGCTCGGCCACGCTGGCGGTACCGCCACCGCTGCCGCAGGCCGCGAGCACCAACGTCGCGCTGATCACCGTGGGGGTCAGATACAGCCATCGCTGTCTGGTCATTGTTCGCACAGGTACTCCAGGTCGGGGGGTCGAGTCGGCTGTGCCGGCGAGGCAATCGGTCCGGAGGGGGCGTGGGCAGCCCTGAGCGGACGCGACCCGGCGATCCACGGGGGACGTGGACCCTTTAAGTACGAACTGTTCTCGCACTGTCGCACATTTCCTGAGAAAAACATAAGAGAACCCCATAAAGAGACCGGATGACGCCACCCAGGGGGCACGTCCGGGGCCGCACCCGCGCGCTGACAGGGCGTCAGTTCAGGTCTGGGTCGGGCTTCCGCGCGGGTTAGCGGAGGGCAAGGCGGATTGCAACGATTGTCCGGTTTGCCCTGGTTTTCTTAATTTCTCCTGAGTAAGTTGGCGCACGGAGACGAGCGGTCCCCCTCGTCCCCCGTGCAGACCGCATGAGGAGGCTCAGCCATGCGCGGAATCTCAGTCGTCACGAAGGTCGGTGTGGTCGCAACCGTTGTGTCCATCAGCGTCCTGAGCACGGGCGTCGCCCGTGCCACCCCGCCGTCGGGCGGTGTCCAGTTGAAGGACCTCGCTCGGGCACAGGCGGTCGAGAGCGCCTCCGTGCCGATCAAGCCCGGCACCACTCTGGTGTCGGGGGCGTACACGCTTGCTCCCGGCGGTGAGACCGGGTGGCGGCGGCTGCCCGGCGCCGCAGTCCTCGCCGTGACGAAGGGGACCATGACGGTGCGCCGTGCCGACGGGTGCAGCGCCAAGAACTACGCCCTCGGGCAGGCATCGGTGGTGCCGGGGGGTACGTACCTGATCGAGAACGCCGGCAAGGAGCCGCTCGAGCTCTACGGCGTCTTCTTCGATCAGGATCGCGGCGCCCCGAAACCGTTGGTCGAGGGCGCGACGGCCGCGGCCCCGACCAAGTGTGCGGCCGGGTTCCGGGCGGCGTCGGCCCCCACGGGAGTGTCGATGGCCGGCCATGAGGCGGCGACCATGATGCCCGGCATGTTCGGCAACGGCGCGAAGCTCGACATCGAGGCCGGCAAGGACGTCTTCGTCGGCTTCCTCGACCTCTCACCCGGCTTCAGCAGCGGCTGGCTCACGCACCTACCGGCCGTGAACATCGTGTCGGGCGGGGTACTCAGCTACGTCATGGCGCGGGACGGCAAGTGCGACACCAGTGAGAAGTACGACGCCGGCCAGGCCTTCTTCCACCCGGCGCATCGCCACATGGCGTTCAACGAGGGCAAGGACGACGTCCTGCTCACCACCATGTACGTCAACCTGCCGCACGACACCAACCCGGCGCCGGTGGTCGGCAACACCATCGCGGCCGACGACTTCACGCAGGCGCCGCCCGCGGACTGCCCCCGGCTGCGCTGAGGTCAACCGGAGATGACCACTGGTCGTAACGTCGCGGCCCGGCTGGCACCGGCGGTCGCCGCCGTCTGCCTGGTCGGGCTGGCCGGCGTCCCGTCCTTCGCCGTCTCGCAATCCGATGGGGGCACCTGCAGCCCCGACGGCACCTCCTTGTCGATCGTCGCCTTCGACGGCAAGTTCGACAAGAAATGCTTGGCCGCCCCGGGCGGCCAGGCCTTCTCCATCGACTTCAAGAACCTGGACCGCGGTCTTCCGCACAATCTGGCGATCTACCGGGACCAGGCGGCCGGGAAGTTGCTCTTCAAGGGCGATCTCATTAACGGGCCGGGCTTCACCACCTACTCGGTCCCGGCCCTGCCGGCCGGTCGATGGTTCTTCCGCTGCGATCCACACCCCGACATGAACGGGACGTTCATCGTGGGGAAGCCGTAGGCCGCGACCCGCACACGTCCAAGAACGACGCAAGGGCCGAGCGTGAAGCTCGGCCCTTGGGCTTTGGTCGGGGTAGCGGGATTTGAACCCACGACCTCTTCGTCTTCGGGTTGCCGCTCGATCGTGCCGTTGCCCGGTCCGCCGTATGTTGATCTTGACTGAATGAAGGACCGCTTCTTGCGCCGGCGCTCGCGGGTCCGGCATAACCTACGGCCGGGTGGGCGCTCTGCCGAGAGCGACCGTTCATCCGTGTTGCCGCCACGTCGGCATCCTGCCGCAGAGAGCTGAATTCGATGGTCTGGAGATCCCTCCCGTGACCCCGGCTGGACAGGGTATTTCCCCGCCGTGGCGCAGCTCGCTCCTGGCGAGGGCGCCCCGGCGCCGTATGCCGAAGCTGCATCACATCAACGCGGGTGAGGCCTTCATTCTGCGATCCGAGGTGAAGAGCTACATCGCGCCGGAGTTCACACTGCCCGCCGGCGCGACGGTCATGGACGTGGGCGCCAACATCGGTTATTTCTCCGCATACGTTCATCATCTGCTGGGCGGTGACGTACGGATCTGCGCCTTCGAGCCGATGCCCCCGGTCTTCGCGGTGCTCGAGCGGAACATGCGCGAACGATGCGGTGCCCGCGCCACGGCGTTCCCCTTCGGTCTATCCGACCGGGAGCAGGACCTGGAGTTCACCTACTTCCCGAAGGCGACCGTGCTGTCCTCCTCGCGTCGGACCGCGGAAACTCTCGAGACGGAAGCCGACGAGATGGTGGCCCGGATGAACACGTGGGGTGGACCCACCGGCCTGCTGTCTGCCGTCAAGCGGGCGCAGGCCTCGGTGAGCAGGCAGGTCGTGCGGCGCATGTTCGCCAATCTGGAATCCCAGACGTTTCCCGTCCGGGTCCGCCCACTCTCGGCGGTGATCGATGAACTCGGCCTCACCGCGATCGATCTGCTGAAAATCGACGTCGAGGGCGCAGAGCTCGACGTCCTCAACGGCATCGAGGACCGCCACTGGCCCACCATTCGCCAGCTTGCCCTCGAGGTGGAGCGATGGACCGAAAGGTCGCCGGTCGTGGCGCAATTCCTGGCGTCGAAGAACTTCCGGGTCCGCACCGAGCAGAGCGCGATGTCGCGGAGGATGAACGTCGGACTGATCTACGCGGTGGCCGAGTCGGGGTCGTGAGGATCGATCGATAAAGCCGAACGTGACACCCTGATCTGGGCTTCTATGTCAGCGGCCCTCCCGGTCTCCCGGAAGGGCCGCTGAATTGCGTCGGGGTAGCGGGATTTGAACCCACGACCTCTTCGTCCCGAACGAAGCGCGCTACCAAGCTGCGCTATACCCCGAAGTTGCTGTTTTCGTGACTTGCCGAGCGCCGCGGTCGGCCAACAACCGCGCCGGGCGAGTGTATCCGGGCGGGCTGGTCGGGCCGAAACCGGTTAGACGTCGTCCTCGGCCGTCAGGGTGAGCAACGTCGCCTCGGGCCGGCAGCAGATCCGCACCGGTGCGTAGGGGGAGGTGCCCAGGCCGGCGGAGACGTGCAGCCAGGCCGCGCCGGGCACTCGCCAGTCGGGGTGGCGGGACAGGCCGCGGGCCCGCTTGCGGTCCAGGTCGCAGTTGGTCACCAGCGCGCCGTAGAAGGGCAGGCGCAGCTGCCCGCCGTGGGTGTGGCCGGCGATGATCAGCTGGTGCCCGTCGGCGGCCATCGCGTCGAGCACCCGCAGGTACGGCGCGTGCACCACGCCCAGGGACAGGTCGGTGGCCCGGTCGGCCGGCCCGCAGACGTCGCCGTAGCGGTCCCGGTTGACGTGGGGGTCGTCCACGCCGACCAGGTCGACCACCCGGCCGTCCAGCTTCAGCCGGGTGCGGGCGTTGCCCAGGTACTCCCAGCCGCGCCCGGCCAGCGCGTCGTGCAACTCCTCGGTCGGCAGGTCCGGCGGACGGGGCGGTACCGGCGGTGCGCCGCGGCGCAGATAGCGCGCCGGGTTCAGGGCGATCGGCGACCAGTAGTCGTTGGACCCGAACACGAACACGCCCGGCCGGTCCAGCAGCGGACCCAGCGCGTCCACCACATGCGGCACCGCGTCGACGTGCGCCAGGTTGTCCCCGGTGTCGATGACCAAGTCCGGCTCCAGCGCGTCCAGCGCCCGCACCCACGCCCGCTTACGCGCCTGGTTCGGCGTCATGTGCAGGTCGGAGACCTGCAGCACGCGCAGCGGCCGTTGCCCGGGAGGCAGCACCGGCACGGTCACCCGGCGCAGCGTGAACGCCCGCACCTCGTACCCCGCGCCGTAGGCCAGCATCCCGGCGCCGAGCGCGGTCAGCCCGGCCACCGTGGCCAGCAGGGGGTTGCCGTCGGACCCGCTCATCGCAGCATTCTCGCACCCTTCCGGCCCAACCGAGCTTGGCGAAGCCAGGGCTTTGCTTGGAGCTCGAAACGCCGCGAGGGTGGCCCCAGCGGGGACCACCCTCCACGAAGACCTGAAGGTCAGCGCTGCTTCGACTGCGTGGTCACCGGGGTCGAGGCGGTGGTGTCGGTCGGGGCGGCGTTCTTCTTGGACTTCTTCGACGACTTCACCTTGACCGAGGTGTCGCCGCTGTCGCCGATCTTCGGCAAGGCCAAGTCGCTGTACTTGTAGGTCATCTTGCCCGTGCCGCTGTCACCGGAGCCCTGCGTGCCATGCAGCGTCGCGGCGTCGGCGGGGTGGAACTGCAGCTTGGGCGCGCCGGCCAGCGCCGCGTCCATCATTTCTTTCCAGATCGGGCCGGGGACCTTGGAACCGACCACCAGGTGGTAGAAAGTCCCGCCGATGGTCATGTCGCCCATCTTGTAGTTGTAGTCGTCCGGGTTACCCACCCACACCGAGGTGGCCAGCTGCGGGGTGATGCCGGAGTACCAGACCGCGATGTTGTTGTTGGTGGTACCGGTCTTGCCACCGGCCTGCCGGTTGTCGTTGAGGTCCATCGGGTAGCCGTAGCCGCCCTTCTCCATCACCGAGCGCATGATGTCGACAGTCGCGTCGGCGACCTTCGGGTCGATGGCCTGCTTGCAGTTGGCCGAGGGCACCGGCAACGGCTTGCCGTCGCGGCCGATCATCGACTCGATCGCGATCGGGTCGCAGTGCACACCGCGCGCGGCCATGGTCGCGTAGGAGTCGGCCACGGTCAGCGGTGAGACCTCGTTGATGCCCAGGGTGTAGGGCAGGAACTCGTGCTGCGGCTTGCCGTCCGCGCGGTGGATGCCGGCCGCGGTCGCCATCTGGACGACGTCACACAGGCCGACCTTCTGCTCCATCTGCGCGAAGAAGCTGTTCACCGAGCGGCGCAGCCCCTCGCGCATGGTGATCACACCGAACACACCGTTGGTCTGGTCGTCGGTGAAGTTCTTCGGGTGCCATCCGTCGGCCGGCACCCGCTTGCCCTGACAGTTACGGTCGGCGTGGAAACCGCCGATCGAGTACGGCGAGTCGATCTTGTACTCCGAGCCGTAGCCCTCGGCCAGCGCCGCCGCGGTGGTGAACACCTTGTGCGTGGAGCCGTCCTGGAAGCCGCGGGAGCCGCCGTAGGCGTAGTCGGTGGCGTAGTTGATCACCGTCTTGCCCTTGCCGGTGCCGTACTCCCGGCTGACCCCCATCGCGCGGATCTTGCCGGTGCCGGGCTCCACCGAGGCCAACGCCGCGGCGACCTTGTCGGTCGGGTCGGTCTTGTCCTGGATGGCCTGGTCGGTCGCGCGCTGCGCCTTCATGTCCAGCGTGGTGCGGATGGTCAGGCCACCGCGGGAGAGCAGGTCGGCCCGCTCCTGCTCGGACTGGCCGAAGACCGGGTCGTTGAGGATGACGTGGGTGATGTAGTCGCAGAAGAACGGCACCGGGGAGGTCGTGCAACCGTTGGAGTTCGCCGACGGGCGCAGCCCGAGGTCCTCCGCCTTGGCCTTGTTGAGCTGGTCGACGGTGATGTAGTTCAGCTCGCGCATCCGGTTGAGCACGACGTCGCGGCGGTCCTTGGCCGCGTCCGGGTGCTGGATCGGGTCGTAGGCCGACGGGCTCCGCACGATGCCGGCCAGCAGGGAGGCCTCGGTCAGCGTCAGGTTGTTCGAGCTCTTCGAGAAGTAGTGCCGCGAGGCGGCCTCGATGCCGTAGGAGCCCGAGCCGAAGTAGGAGATGTTCAGGTAGTTGTCCAGGATCTGGTCCTTGGGCATCTTCTTCTCGATCTCCAGGGCGTACTTGAGCTCCTGGACCTTGCGCTTGACGGTGTGCGCGCGCGCTGCGGCGATCTTGTCCGGGTCGCCGTCGGAGAGCTGGATCAGCAGGTTCTTGACGTACTGCTGGGTCAGCGTCGAACCACCCTGGGTGCTGTTGTCACCCCGGTTGTTCACGAAGGCGCGCGCCGTGCCCTTGAGGTCGATGCCGCCGTGCTCGTAAAAGCGGTAGTCCTCGATGGCCAGGATGGCCTGCTTCATGATCGGCGCGATGTGGTCCAGCGGGACGTTGACCCGGTTCTCATCGAAGAACGTGGCGATCCGGGTGCCGTCCGAGGCGAGCAGCACCGAGGCCTGCGCCGGCGGACGCGTCTCCAGATCCGAGGGCAACGCCTGGAAGTCCTGCGCGAAGTGCTTCGCGGTCATCGCACCGGTGCCGACCACGGGCAGCGCGATGCCGGCCACCAGGGCGCCGGACAACGCACAGACGCCCATGAAGCCGGTCGCGTAGGTACGTCGGCTCGGTTTGACCGGACCGAAGGTGCCCAGTGCCGGAGTGATTACTCTCGGTGCGCTACCCGGCCGCCGGCGGGACGCCCGGCCCAGGGGTACGCGCAACCGCCGCGGTGGCTTCGTCGACGATTCCTCGTCGGCCTCGCGGTTCACGGTGTGTGACTGGAGCGCGCTCTCGTCCGGATTGTCGGGATTGTCCTGCCCGCCATTCGGCCGCCGCCCCCACGGAGTCCTCATGAACAGAAAGAGTACGACTCGCCGGGCCCCTGATGTGGACCTTCACGCAACGGTGACCATGCCCATTCCGCTGAGTGTCAGATATGTCCAGAGGCTTGCCAGGTCATGGTCAGTTCAAAGTGTCGCGAGTGCCCGTTTATGGCCGAAACGCCCAGGTCAGAGGGCTCCCTCACATGGCGCAAGGGAGATTCCAGGCTGCCCGGGCATCCCTCATCTTTGGCCTACCAAGCGATCAGGAGGGTGCCAAACAGTCCAGAGCGGCGGGACTGCTCATGGGAACCGGCTGTGACCGGGGTGCGTCCAACCCGGCACGAACATCCCGTGGCAACTGGCCCCTACGGACTACTCGGTACTGGTCCGTTCGGGTCTGTTGAACACAGGTCGTCGCTACGTACGGTCACTGTTCGGCGCTCAACGATTCGGGCCCGCCGGATCGGCTCGCCAGGGGGAAGGGACGCACAACGATGTGGGACACCGAGTGGGCCTCGCGGGCGCGCTGCCGTAAGACTGCGCCGGACGAGCTGTTTGTTCAGGGCGCTGCGCAGAACCGCGCGAAGGCTGTGTGCATGGGGTGCCCGGTGCGCACCGAGTGCCTGGCCGACGCTCTCGACCACCGGGTCGAGTTCGGGGTCTGGGGCGGCATGACCGAGCGCGAACGACGGGCGCTGCTGCGCCGCCGGCCGAACGTGACCAACTGGCGAGGCCTGTTGGAGACGGCCCGCGACGAGCACCTCTCGCCGAAGGCGCTGCCCGAAGCCGGCTGATCGCCCGCTGAGACTTCACGCCCCCCGCACCAGCCAGGTGCGGGGGGCGCATCTTTTCCCCCTAACGTCAGCGAAAGCGAGCGCTATAGCGCTCGCTTTCGCTGACGTTAGCTATGTGGGGGAGGCATGTGGGCCGGCTCAGCGCCGGGCGGCCAGCTCCGCGCCGATGATGCGCAGGCCGTCGAGGTCGTGCACGTCGGCCGGCTGGGCGGCGACCTCCCCGATCGGGATCGTCGGGTGCGCGGCGCAGAATCGCTCGGTGAGGCTCTCCTCCCGGGCAATCGTCGTCATGCGCTCGGCGTGCAACCGCAGCAGCGCCGCGGTCAACGTCAGCTCCGCGCTGTCCCCGGCGGCGTCCAGGTCCTCGGCCGCGGCCAGCGCCCGACCGGGGGATAGCGCCGCCGCCCCGGAGTGGTGCACCCGGTTGAGCACCAACCCGGCCAGCGGCATGCGTTCCTCGGACAGCCGCTCCACGAAGTAGGACGCCTCACGCAGCGCGTCCGGCTCCGGGGCGGCCACCACCAGGAACCGCGTCTCCGGGTTCTTCAGCAACCGGAACGTCTCGTCGGCGCGTTCGCGGAACCCGCCGAACATCGTCTCCAGTGCGGCGACGAAGGAGGCGACGTCCTTGAGCAGTTGTGCGCCCAACACCTTGGTGACCACGCCGGCCACCATGTTGAACCCGACCGAGACGACCTTCAGATACGCCTTGCCCCCGGCCTTGGCCGGCGCCGCCAGGATCTTGATGACCCGACCGTCCAGGAATGACCCGAGCCGCTTGGGCGCATCCAGGAAGTCCAACGCGGAACGGCTGGGTGGGGTGTCCACCACGATCAGGTCCCAGTTGTTCGTCCGGCGCAGTTGGCCGAGCTTCTCCATGGCCATGTACTCCTGCGTGCCGGCCATGGACGAGGACAGTGATTGGTAGAACGGGTTGGCCAGGATCGCCTCGGCCCGGCCGGGTTCGGAGTGCAGCTGCACGATCTCGTCGAACGTGCGCTTCATGTCCAGCATCATCGCCTCGAGCGACCCACCCGCCGAGGTGTCCAGGCCGGCCACCGGACGCGGGCTGTTGTCCAACTCGGTCAGGCCCATCGACTGGGCGAGGCGGCGGGCCGGGTCGATGGTCAGCACCACGACCTGCCGGCCGCGTTCGGCCGCGCGCACCGCCAATGCGGCGGCGGTGGTGGTCTTGCCGACGCCACCGGACCCGCAGCACACCACGATGCGCACGTCCCGGTCGTCGAGCATGGTGTCGATGCCGATCGGCTCGGTGGGCCGGTTGGGAGTCACGCGCCGGCCCCCTGGTCGCGCAGTTCGTCGGCCAATCGGTAGAGCCCGCCGAGGTCGATGCCGTCGGACAGCGCGGGCAGTTCATAGACCGGGCGCTTGGCGGCGTCCAACTCGCGCCGCTCGGCGCGCTCCAGGTCCACCCGCAGCGCGTGCTCGCGGGCCTCGGCCAACAGCCCGTCCAGGATGTCCTCGCCGGCCGGCACGCCGACCCGCTCCAGCGACTTCTGCACGCCCTCCCGATCCAACGTGCCCGCCCGGGCGGCAGTCAGGTCCTCCTCGGAGAGCATCGCGCGGCGCACCATGTTCACGATCACCGCGCCGGTGGGCAGCCCGACCTCGGACACGTCGCGCAGGCCGTCCAAGGTCTCCTGCACCGGCATCTCCTCCAGCACGGTGACGAAGTGCACCGCGGTGCGTTTGGAGCGCAGCAGCCGCATGATCGACTCGGCCTGCTTGTGCACCGGCCCGCCCTTGGCCAGCCCGGCCACCTCGGTGTTGATGTTGAGGAACTGGGCGATGCGTCCGGTGGGCGGGGCGTCCATGATCACCGCGTCGTAGCTGGGCCGACCGCCGCGGCGCGGACCGACCGCCTCGTAGGCCTTGCCGGTCAGCAACACGTCGCGCAGGCCCGGCGCGATGGTGGTCACGAAGTCCACGAAGCCCAGTCGGCGCAGGCCCCGACCGGCGCGACCCAGGTGGTAGAACATGTCGAGGTACTCGAGCAACGCCTCCTCGGCGTCGATCGGCAGCGCGTGCACCTCACCGCCGCCGGGCGCGATCGCGATGCGCCGTTCCGCGTAGGGCAAGGGCGGGGTGTCGAACAGCTGGGCGATACCGCCGCGGCCCTCGACCTCGACCAACAGCGTGCGCCGACCGTCGGCGGCCAGGGCCAACGCAAGCGCCGCGGCCACGGTGGTTTTTCCGGTGCCGCCCTTGCCGGTGACGATGTGCAGCTCGACGGCCGCCCAGCGGTTGCGGAAGGCGACGGCCATGACGGGGAGCGTAGCCGGCCGGCTGCTCGCCTGCTGACGCCGCATAGGCTCGAGCCATGCAGAAATGGGAGTACAGCACGGTCCCGTTGCTCGTCCACGCGACGAAGCAGATCCTCGACACCTGGGGCTCCGACGGCTGGGAACTGGTGCAGGTGGTGCCGGGGCCGAACCCGGAGCAACTGGTGGCCTACCTCAAGCGACCGGTGGGATGAGCCCGCGCGAGGACAAGCTCGCCGAGCTGGGTCTGCACCTGCCGGAGGTCAGTGCGCCGCTGGCCGCGTACGTTCCCGCGGTGCGCTCGGGCAACCTGGTGTTCGTCTCCGGGCAGCTGCCGATGGTCGACGGGCAACTGCAGTTGGCCGGCAAGGTCGGCGCCGAGGTGACCGTGGAGCAGGCCAAGGGTCTGGCGCAGCGGTGCGCACTGAACGGCCTGGCCGCGGCGGCCGAGGCGGCCGGTGGCCTGGAGAACATCGTCCGGGTGGTGAAGGTCGTCGGTTACGTCAACGCGGAGCCCTCGTTCATCCAGCACCCGCAGGTGGTCAACGGCGCCAGCGAACTGCTCGGTCACGTGCTCGGCGACGCGGGCCAGCACTCCCGGGTGGCCATCGGTGTGGGGTCCCTGCCGCTGGGTGCCCCGGTGGAGATCGAGATGGTGGTCGAGGTCGAAGGATGAGCCTTGTCCCGGATTCCCTCGTCGGGTTCATCACCTCCCGACGGTTGCCCGACGGCCTCGCCGAGCGGGTGCGGCAACTGGAGTCCGGGGAAGTGGAGCCGGTCCCGGCCCGGGACGCGGCCACGGTCATGCTGCTGCGCGAACGGGACGGCGCCACGCAGGTCTACACGCTGCGCCGGCAGCGCACGATGAACTTCGGCGCCGGTATGTACGTGTTCCCCGGCGGATCGGTGGACCCCCGCGACGCGTCGGACGCGACCGGGTGGGTCGGGCCGGAGCCGGCGGAATGGGCGGCGGCCTTCTCCGTCTCCGCGGACTTGGCTCGGTCGCTGGTTTGCGCCGCGGTGCGGGAGACCTTCGAGGAGTCCGGCGTGCTGCTCGCCGGACCGGACGAGCACAGCGTGGTCGCGGACACCTCGGGGGAGGACTGGGAGGCCGACCGTCGCGCGTTGCTGGACCGCACGCTGAGCCTGGCTGAATTCCTCGACCGACGTGGGTTGTGCGTGCGCGCGGACCTGCTGCGGCCCTGGGCGCACTGGATCACCCCGGAGGTCGAGCCGAAGCGGTTCGACACCCGCTTCTTCGTCGCGGCCATGCCCACCGGGCAGCGCACCCGGGAGTTCGGCGAGGAGGCCGACCAGGTCGAGTGGATCGCACCGGGGGTCGCGGTGGAACGGTGGAAGGCCGGGCAGATGCGGGTCATGCCGCCCACGCTGATCACCCTGGCCGAGCTGGCCGAGTTCAAGACGGTGGCAGAAACCCTGGCCGGCGCGGCGGACCGGCACATCCGGCTGATCATGCCGGGGGTCGCGATGCGCGGCGACGAGGTGCATGTGCTGCTGGACGCCGAAGACCGATGAGCGAGCGCAGCGAGCTCATCAATAAGCACAGGGCGGCGTGCCTCATCGATGTACCGAGGAACGAGGTACGTCGATGAGTGTGTGGGCCGGCGGGACCATCAGCGAGCGCGCGTTGTGCGTGCTGGCGCCCAATGCCAGTCCGATGACCCTGGACGGCACAAACACCTGGGTGCTGGCCGAACCGGGCGCGCGGCGCTCGGTGGTGATCGACCCGGGCCCGCTGGATGACGGGCACCTCGCCGCGGTGCTGGCCGCGGCGACCGCGGGGGATCGCGCGGTGGGCCTGGTGATCGTGACGCATCGTCACCCCGATCACACCGAGGGCGCGGCGGCGTTCGCGGAGCTCGCGCAGGCCCCGGTGCGCGCGGTGGACCCGGAGTTCCGGGAGCGCGGCGGCGGGGGCCTGTCCGAGGGGGACCGGATCAGCGTGGACGGCCTGGACGTGCAGGTGCTGGCCACGCCCGGGCACACCTCGGACTCGGTGACCCTGCTGCTGCCCGCCGACCGGGCGATCCTCACCGGCGACACGGTGCTCGGTCGGGGCACCACGGTGGTCGCGCACCCGGACGGCAAGCTCGCCGACTACCTGGCTTCGTTGGAGCGCCTGCACGCGATGACCCCGGAGCCGGTGGCCGTCGTCTACCCCGGCCACGGCCCGGTGCTGCCGCACGCCGGCGAGGCCATCGGCTACTACCTGAAGCACCGTCAGGAACGGCTGCAGCAGGTACGGGCCGCGGTCGCTGCGGGAGATCGCACCCCGCGTGACGTGGTCGAACGTGTTTATTCCGATGTCGATCCGGTGCTGTGGCCGTACGCGGAATGGTCGGTCGCGGCGCAGCTGGAGTACCTGGGCGTGTCGATCGACCAGTCGGGCTAAGCCCGGCCTGCGGTGCGCGTGATGCCCTCGATCAGCGAAACGCACTACATAAAAGCCGCGCTGCGCCAATGCGCCGCAGAATGGTCGCGCCAGTAGAGCTGCCCGCCGCGGCCGACGTCGGCGAACTGTTCGTCCACGGTCGGCTCCGCCTTCGCGTGTTGTATTCGGGGCGGGAATGAAATCGGTTGGTGGTTCGTCCAACGGGTAAGAGGTAGTTAGCGGGTGGAACGTCGGAAAGAGGTTCCCTTCCTCACGGGTAACCCGCAGGATCTGCCATCACCGGGAGGGAATGATGAGCGTCGTCAACTGGTTGGAGCGCGACCGGTGGAGTCGGCCGTCCTGGCCCGGTGACTCCGGGTCAGTGCGTAAGCCGCTGGCTGCCCGTTTCGAGCGCTCCGCGGGTGAACTTGTCCTCGTGGTCTGGATCCGTCCGGAGGAAGCCGAGCACGGCGCGATGATCGTCGTGCCCGCGCCCGGCCAGAGCGTCCGCCTACGCATCCCGCCGGGCACCCTGTCCGGTCGGCTGTTCCCGTTGCCGCGGACCAACGCCCCGGCACCGGACGGGTTCGGGGATCTGCTGGTGCGGGTCGAGGTCAGCGCGGGCTGAGCAGCACCACGGGGAGCTCCCGGTCGGTCTTCTTCTGGTAGCTCTCGTAGGTCTTGTACATCGTCAGCAGATCCGGCCAGAGCCGGGCCTTGGTCGCCGCGTCGGCCACCGAGGCGCGCAGCTCGACCTTCTTGCCCTCGAGCTCCGCGCTGACCTCGGGGTTGGCGGTCAGGTTGTGGAACCACGCCGGGTACCGATCGTCGCCCCCGTAGCTGGCCACCACCGCCAGGTCCTGCCCGTCCCGTAGATAGAGCAGCGGCGAGGTACGCGGCTGACCGGATTTGCGGCCGGTGGTGGTCAGCAGCAGCACCGGGGCCTTCTTGAAGGTCTTACCGAAGCGCCCACCGGAGCGGCGGATCAGCGCGGTGTGCAGCCCGGCGAAGGTTTTGGCGATGGTGTCCTTGACGGCGTTCGAAGCTCCCATGAACGCCGACGCTACCGCGGTGGGAAAGACTGCTCGCCGTGAGTGTCGAGACCGTGGCCGCGTCCAACCGGCGCTGGGCGGTGCTGGGTGTGATGTGCCTGGCGTTGCTGGTCACCGGCATCGACGGGACCATCGTCAACGTCGCGCTGCCCTCGTTCGTCCGCGAGTTGGGCACCACCTCGACACAGCTGCAATGGGTCACCGACGGCTACACGATCGTGTTCGCCGGATTCCTGCTGGTCGCGGGCAACACCGGGGACCGGCTGGGCCGTAAGCCGTGCCTGATCGGCGGGCTGCTGATCTTCGGCGTGGGGTCCTTCGCGTGTTCGCAGATGCACAGCCCGAACCCGCTGATCCTGATGCGCGGCGTGCAGGGCCTCGGCGCGGCGTTCATCATGCCCGCCACGCTGTCGATCCTGACCAGCGTGTTCACCGACGCCGCGGAGCGGGCCCGGGCGATCGCCATCTGGGCCGGGGTGTCCGGGCTGGGCGTGGCCATCGGTCCGTTGACCGGTGGGTTCCTGCTGCAGCACTTCTGGTGGGGCTCGATCTTCCTGGTCAACGTGCCGGTGGTGGCGGTGACCGTGATCGCGGCGGTGGCGTTGGTGCCGAACTCGCGGGACGCGGCGGCACCGCCGTTGGACGTGGTCGGCACCGTGCTGTCCACCACCGGGCTGATCGCGCTGCTGTTCGGGATCATCCAGGGGCCGGCCGACGGCTGGGGTGACCCACTGATCGTCGCGTCGTTCATCGCCGCAGTGGTGCTGCTCACCGCGTTCGTGCTGTGGGAGCGCCGCTGCCCGGCCCCGATCCTCGAGGTGTCGTTCTTCGCCAATCCCCGGTTCACCGCGGCCTCGGTCGCGGTGACGTTGGTGTTCTTCGCGATGTTCGGCTCGCTGTTCTTCGTCAGCCAGTTCCTGCAGTTCGTCATGGGCTACACCCCGCTGCACTCCGGGGTGGCCCTGCTGCCGGTGGCCGGGGTGCTCATGGTGGCGGCGCCGGCCAGCGCGAAGCTCGTCGCCCGGTTCGGCACCAAGGCGGTGGTGGCCGGCGGGCTGGTGCTGGTCAGCCTGGCGCTGCTGTTGTTCGCGGGCATCTCCGCGGACAGTGGATACGGCTACGTGGCCGCGGTGCTGTGCATCATCGGCGTCGGCATGGGCTTCGCGATGGCTCCGGCCACCGACTCGATCATGGGCTCGCTGCCGCCGGACAAGGCCGGGGTCGGCTCGGCGATGAACGACACCACCCGGGAGATCGGCGGCGCGATGGGCGTCGCGGTGATGGGCTCGGTGACCACCGCCCTGTACGGCGACCGGCTGGCGTCCAGCACCACGTTCGACCAGCTGCACCAGGTCAATGCGGCCGCGGCGGATGCGGCTCGGGAGTCGGTGGGCGCGGCCGCGGTGGTCGCCGGGAAGCTTCCCGCGGCGACGGCGCAGGCGCTGACCGATTCGGCGAACCGGGCGTTCGTGCATGCCTTATCGGTGAGCGTGATCGTGGCCGCGGTGGTGGCCTTCGCGGGTGCGGTGGTGGCCATGGTGTGGCTGCCCGCGCGGCCGACGAACCTGGCCGAGCCGGAGCTGACCGCGCTCATCGACGGCGCCGCGCAGCGGCTGGACACCCCGGTGCGGCGCAACCTGGCCGCAGCCACGTTGGGGTTGTTGGCCGATGCCGGGATGTCCTCGATCACCTACAACGGTGTCGCGTCCCGGTCCGGGGTGGCGACCACGACGCTGCAGCGGTACTGGACCTCCCGGGTGGACGCGGTCACCGCGGCGATGCAGGAGGTATTCGAGGCGCACCCGATCCCGGACACCGGCGACCTCAAGCGCGACCTGCGGCACTACCTGACGGACCTGAGCGAAACCGTGTCGTCCCCGCAGGGCCGGGCGGTGATCGGCGCGTTGGTGGCCGAGGTGTCGCGCAACCCGGAGCTGGACGCTGCGTTCCGGGAGCGGGTGACCGGCCCGCGGCGGGCGGCGCTGGAGGCGCGGCTGAATCGGGAGGCCGAGCGGTTGACCGTCCCGGTGGAGCACGCGGTCGACCAAATCATCGGGCCGGTTTACTTCCGCTCGTTGATGGCCGGCATGCCCGTCGACCCGGGCCTCATCGACTCGGTGCTGGCCACCCTGGTTCGCCCCGCACGTCACGCCGCCCGTTAGAAATCGGTGGAGCGTCAGGCGTCCTTGCGGGTCAGCCGCAGGTTCGCGACCGCCAGGACCAGCGCGACGAACAGGCAGAACACCGCGAAGCCGGGCCACGGGCCGAGCGCCTTGGCGTCCTGCACGACGTTGGTGATCGACGTGCCGGCCAGCGTCGGCCAGTACTTCTGCAGCGGGTCACGCACACCCTGCGGCAACGCGGCGGTCAGGCCGGGCAGCACGTAGAGCAGGGCCACCAGGCTGGTGATCGCCCCCGCGGTGCTGCGCAGCAGCGCCCCGAGACCCATGCCGAGCACGGCGATTGCGGCGATGTAGAGCCCGACACCGAGCACCGCACGCAGCACACCCGGCTGCGAGAACGAGGCCGTCGGTGCGTGCTGGCCGGAGATGAGCGCCTGCCCGATGAAGAACGACGCGAAGGCCATCAGCTCACCGACCAGCAGTGCGACTGCGCCGACCACGACCGCCTTGGCGCCCAGCAGCCGGCTACGGTGCGGGACCGCCCCGAGACTGACCCGGATCGTCCGGTTGGCGTACTCGTTGGTGATCACCAGCGTGCCGAGCACGGCAATCGCCAACTGCGCGAGCGCACCGCCGGCGGTCGACATGGCGGTCGGGTCCCAACCCTCGTGGTTGTCGGCGTGGTTCGCCCAGTCGTGCGCGCTGAGCGCGCTGATCAGCGCACTCACGCCGATGCCGATGACCAGCGTGGCCAGGATCGTCCAGATGGTGGACGGGACGCTGCGCAGCTTGGTCCACTCCGAGCGCAGCACGTCGACGAATCGAACGCGGTCGCTGTCCTGGCTGATCGCCGGGACCGGGGAGATGGTCAGGGTGCTCATGACGTCACGCTCGCGGAGTACTCGACGGAATCCTGGGTCAACTTCATGAAGGCCTCTTCCAATGACCCGCGCTGCGGGCTCAGCTCGTGCAGCGCGATGAGGTTCGTCGCGGCCAGTTCACCGATCGCGGGGGCGCCCAGCCCGAAGACCTCCACGCTCCCCTCCTCGGCCTCGATCACCCGGGCGCCGGCGGCGGTGAGCAGGAAGCTCAACGCGGTCAGGTCCCGCGCGCGGACCAGTACGTGGTGCTCGGAGCTCGTCTCGACGAACTCGTTCACGGTCTGATCGCGCAGCAGCTTGCCGCGGCCGATCACGACGACGTGGTCGGCCATCAAGGCCATCTCGCTCATCAGGTGGCTGGACACGAAGACCGTGCGGCCCTCGGCGGCCAGCGACTGCATGAACTTGCGCACCCAGACGATGCCCTCCGGGTCCAGCCCGTTGACCGGCTCGTCGAACATCAGCACCGGCGGGTCACCGAGCAGTGCCGCGGCGATACCCAGCCGCTGGTTCATGCCGAGTGAGAAGCCACCGACGCGGCGACCGCCGACCGATTCCAGGCCGACCATGCCGAGCACCTCGTCCACCCGCTTGGCGGGGATGCGGTTGCTCTGCGCCAGGGCCAGCAAGTGGTTGTGCGCGGTGCGCTTGGGGTGCACGGCACCCGCGTCGATCAGGGCACCGACCTCGCGCAGCGGCGCGGGCAGGTCGCGGTAAGCGCGCCCGCCGACTGCGACGCTGCCGCTGCTCGGCGCGTCCAGGCCGAGGATGCAGCGCATCGTGGTGGTCTTGCCGGCGCCGTTCGGGCCGAGGAAGCCGGTAACGATGCCCGGCCGCACCTCGAAGCTCAGGTCGTCGACGGCCTTGGTGCTGCCGTACTGCTTGGTGAGTCCGCGTACCTGGATAAGCCCCCCGGCGCGACTTGCACCCGCCGCGGCCTCACCGTTTCCGGTGGCCTGGTGGGGGATCGCCCCGCCCTTTTCGAACATCGTGTCCGCTCCTCCTATATCGGTACCTCCAGCGTCGTCACGGAGGGACAGATACGGATCGGGCGGACGGATCGACCAAGAGAGACCTTCGGCGGGTTTGACCCGGGCCGAACGGCCCATCCCGCTTGGTGGCGCCCGGGAACGCAGGGGCTTAACGCCGACGGGCGACGTGCGTACACGTCGCCCGGCTGGCGGTGGCGGAGGGATTTGAACCCTCGGATGCTTGCACATCACGCGCTTTCGAGGCGCGCTCCTTCGGCCGCTCGGACACGCCACCGCCGAGGACGATACAGCAGCGGCGGTCAGCCCCGGTGGGCCTCGAAGAACTGCCGCAGCACGGCTGCGCACTCGGCGGCGAGCACCCCGCTGACCACCTCGGGCCGGTGGTTCAGCCGACGGTCACGCAGCACGTCCCACAACGAGTCCACGGCGCCGGCCTTCGGGTCCGGGGTCCCGTAGACCAGCCGCTCCACCCGGGACAGGCCGATCGCGCCGGCGCACATGGTGCACGGCTCCAGGGTCACCACCAGCGTGCAGCCGGTCAGCCGCCACGACCCCCGGTTCACCGCGGCCGCGCGCAACGCCAGCACCTCGGCGTGCGCCGTCGGGTCACCCAGCGCCTCGCGCCGGTTGTACCCCTGCCCGATGACGGCCCCGCCGGGCGCGAGCACCACTGCGCCCACCGGCACGTCTCCGCCGAATGACGCCACCCGCGCCAGATCCAGCGCGGCCTGCATGGCCTCGTCCCAGGGGGACGTCCTCAGCGGACGGTCTCCAGCGCGCCGGCCGCCCCGGCCCGTTCGGCCAGAGTGGTCAGCGCCTCCGAGGGCAGCACACCTTTGCTCTCGCACAGTTCGCGCAGCAGGTCGGCACTGGTGCCCAGGTCGAGGAGGATCTCCAGGTCGCCGACCGGGCCGTCATCGACCCCGCCGGCGCGGTCGTCCTCGTCGTCGGGGTCCTCCTCCTCATCGAGGTCGTCGACGTCCAGCGCGTCCTCCTCCGACTCGGCCGCCTCGAGCAACATCTCCGCGTACGCGGAATGCTCGATCGCGGAGCGGTCGGAGACGAAGACCCTGGGGTCGTCCTCCCCGTCCACCCGGACCACCGCGAACCACAGATCCTCCTGCTCGAGCAGGAGAAGGATCGGGCCGTCACTGTCCATGTCGGCGGTGTCCCGCATCGCGTCGGCGAGGTCCTCCAGTGACTCGACCTCGTCGAGCTCGATGTCGTTGGTATCCCACCCGTCCTCGCCACGGGTGAGTACGACCGCGAAGTACCCCACTTATCGCTCCCAAGCAGGTCGATCCGAACAGCACGCTTTCTGATGGTTGCTCAGTCCGCCAGTGCAGAGTCGACGGCTCGCCGAAAGGCATCCCCGAAGCCCAGCCGCGACGCAATGCTGTCCAGCATCTGGTCGGGGTAGAGGTCCAGGTCGTCGCACAGGGCACCGAGCTCCATGGCCGGTAGGCCGAGGTCAGAGAAAATCGTCAGATCACCGGCCGGTTGCACCCGCTCGTCCTCGGGCCCGGGTAGCGGCAGATCAAGTGCCTCGAGCACCTCCCCGGCCAACGGCGATTCGCCGGCCGCGGTGATGTCGGACAGGAGCAGTGAGACATCACGGCCACGTACCCGCACCGCGACAAAGAAGTCGTCCTCAATGGACACCAAACCGATTGCCCCGCCCCCGCCGGCCTGGCGGCGTGCGGCCTCGACGAGTTCATCGAGGTCCGCGCCGACCGTGCGGGGGAGCGCGTCGGCTTCCCACCGATCGTCGTCGCGGTAAATCACGACGGCGAAGTCGGTCGCGTCATCCGCCATGGCGACTCCCGACAGCGGTGTGCCATTGCCTCACCCGGGCATCCTTACAGATCACAGCGCTGTGGGGCAGCCCTCGATTCACCTGCGGAAGGTGAGGGCGCGCAGCGCAGCCCGTCTGCGGGCCGCGGCGGCGCGCCGGGGGGCCACGCGCTCGAGTAATTCCCGGGCTTCGTTCAGTTCGTCCAGCAGTCGGGCCCGGCGTTGCGCCCGTTCGCGGATCTCCAGGTCGCTTGGCCGGCTGCGTTCGCTGCCTTCGTCCATACGGCAGGGTCTACCCCGTATCTCCCACCGGACTAAACCGTTTGTGGGGCTCGACCCCGGATTGGACGCGCGCGGCTACATCAATCCGGGGTTGCGGGATGCAGGAGGCCGTCTGTTCGGTTCAGCAGAATGACCCGCCTTGTCAGGTGAATCGGGTCGATCCGGGTGTCCGATAGCGTCCGGGTAACAGGCTGAGCAGGGCAGGACTGGAGAGTCGATGACCGAGGCAGGTGGCGCCCGGATCGGGGTGGTCAACGAGTCGGGCCGGGGCGAGACCCGCGTCTCGGCCACCCCGGCGACCGTGAAGCTACTGATCGGGCTGGGTTATCGGGTCGCCGTGGCCCACGGGGCCGGCGCGGCCGCAGGTTTCCCGGACGGCGCGTACAAGGACGCCGGGGCCGAGCTCACCGATGACGCGTGGAGCGCGGACATCGTGTTCGCCGTCGGCCCGCCCAGCGACGACGAGATCCGCCAGGTGCCCGAGGGCGCCACGCTGATCAGCCTGCTCTCCCCCGGCCTGGAACCGGCCCGGGTGGAACTGCTCGGCACCCGGCCGATCACCGCGCTGGCCATGGACGCCGTGCCCCGCATCTCCCGCGCCCAATCCCTCGACGTGCTCTCCTCGATGGCCAACATCGCTGGCTACCGCGCGGTGATCGAGGCCGCGAACGTCTTCGGCCGGTTCTTCACCGGTCAGGTGACCGCGGCGGGCAAGGTGCCGCCTGCGAAGGTGCTGGTGGCGGGCGTCGGGGTGGCCGGGTTGGCCGCGATCGGCGTCTCGTCAAGCCTGGGCGCCATCGTGCGCGCCACCGACCCGCGTCCCGAGGTCGCCGACCAGGTCAAGTCACTGGGCGGGGAGTACCTGGCTGTCGACGTCGAGCAGGAGCAGAGCGGCACGGGTTACGCCAGCGCGACCACCGAGGACTACAACAAGCGCGCCGCGGAGATCTACAGCGAGCAGGCCGCCGACGTCGACATCATCATCACCACTGCGCTGATCCCCGGCCGCCCCGCGCCGAAGCTGATCACCGCCGCGGACGTCGAGTCGATGAAGCCCGGCAGCGTGATCGTGGACATGGCAACCATCCAGGGCGGCAACGTCGAGGGCTCGGTGCGTGGGGAGGTGGTGACCACCGCCAACGGCGTAACGATCATCGGCTACACCGACCTGCCCGGCCGGTTGCCGGCGCAGGCCTCGCAGCTCTACGGCACCAACTTGGTCAACCTGATGAAGCTGCTCACCCCGGAGAAAGACGGTCAGGTCGTCCTGGACATGGACGACGTGGTGCAGCGCGGCATCACCGTGGTCAAGGGCGGGGAGAACATGTGGCCCCCGCCGCCGGTGCAGGTCTCCGCGGCCCCCGCGGCCAAGGCGGCCGCGCCCGCCGTGGTGACGGCGAAACCGTCGATCTTCACCCCGGCGGTCAAACTCGGGGTCGTCGGCGTCGGCGTGCTCGCCCTGTGGCTGATCAATGCGTTTGCCCCGGAACCGATCCCAGAACACTTCACCGTGCTGATGCTGTCGATCGTGGTCGGCTACTACGTGATCGGCAAGGTGCACCACGCCTTGCACACCCCGCTGATGTCCATCACCAACGCGATCTCCGGAATCATCGTGGTCGGGGCATTGCTGCAGATCGGCAAGGCCGACAACACGATCCGGACGTTGTCCTTCATCGCCATCCTGCTGGCGTCCATCAACGTGTTCGGCGGGTTCGCGGTGACCCGACGGATGCTCAGCATGTTCTCGAAGGGCTGATCGAAGATGGATGCACAGTCGATCGCGCAGGCCGCGTACATCGTCTCGGCGCTGCTGTTCATTCTGGCTCTGGCTGGGCTGTCCAAGCATGAGACGTCCCGTCAGGGAATCATCTACGGCGTCGCGGGTATGGCCATCGCGCTGGCGGCGGTGATCGGCCTGGCGACCCGTCACATCGATTCCACCGGGGCGATTCTGCTCGTGGTGGCGGTGGTCATCGGGGCGGCGATCGGCTTGTGGCGGGCCAAGGTCGTGGAGATGACCGGGATGCCCGAACTGATCGCGTTGCTGCACAGCTTCGTCGGGTTGGCCGCAGTGCTGGTCGGTTGGGACGGCTTCTACGACGTCGAGCACCGCAGCGGGCAGACCGAGTTCGCCGGGTCGTTGCTGAGGATCCATCACTCCGAGGTGTTCGTCGGGGTGTTCATCGGCGCAGTGACCTTCACCGGCTCGATCGTGGCGTTCCTCAAGCTGTCCGCGCGGGTCTCTTCCGCGCCGCTGAAGCTGCCCGGCCGCAACGTGCTCAACCTGGGTGCGCTGATCGGCTTCGGGGCGCTCACCGGGGTGTTCGTCGGCACGCCGAAGCTCGGTCTGCTGATCGCGGTGACCGTGCTGGCCCTCGCCCTGGGCTGGCACCTGGTGGCCTCCATCGGCGGCGGTGACATGCCGGTGGTGGTGTCCATGCTGAACAGCTACTCGGGCTGGGCGGCGGCAGCGTCCGGGTTCTTGCTGGACAACAACCTGCTGATCACCACCGGGGCGCTGGTCGGTTCGTCCGGTGCTTACCTGAGCTACATCATGTGCAAGGGCATGAACCGCTCGTTCATCTCGGTGATCGCGGGCGGCTTCGGCGTCGCGGCGGGCACCTCGGCCTCGAGCGACGACCAGGGCGAGTACCGGGAGATCGACGCCGCCGGGGTCGCCGAACTGCTGACGGACGCCACCTCGGTGGTCATCACCCCCGGCTACGGCATGGCCACCGCCCAGGCCCAGCACGCCGTCGCCGAGTTGACCAAGCGGCTGCGCGCGCAGGGCGTCGAGGTGCGCTTCGGCATCCACCCGGTGGCGGGTCGGTTGCCCGGCCACATGAACGTGCTGCTGGCCGAGGCCAAGGTGCCCTACGACATCGTGCTGGAGATGGACGAGATCAACGACGACCTGGCCGCCACCTCGGTGGTGCTGGTGATCGGCGCGAACGACACCGTCAACCCGGCCGCGATGGAGGACCCGGGCAGCCCGATCGCGGGCATGCCGGTGCTGCGGGTCTGGGAGGCCGGGCAGGTCATCGTGTTCAAGCGGTCCATGGCCACCGGTTACGCGGGCGTGCAGAACCCGCTGTTCTTCCGGGAGAACACCCAGATGCTCTTCGGCGACGCCAAGCAGCGGGTGGAGGACATCCTGAAGGCCCTGAGCGAGGTTCCGGGGGCTGCGAAGAGCGGATCCCCGGCGATGGCTGGGAGTCACTGAACAGTTCCGTATAGTTATGTTCAGGGCATTTGCCGCATACGGGTGATGCTGTTGTTGTCTTCAGTGATCTGTGTTTAGTCTGTTCCGTGGGGGCACCGGTAAGGCCCTCGCCGCTCGGACGGACAGCATGGAGGGCCTCGATGAAGCGCATGGTGACGGTGTCTGCCGTGGCGTTCGCGCTCTACTCCATGGCCCACGAGCCGACCCAGTCGGCCGATGCCGTATCCAAGGGCTGGGGTCAGCTCACCGACGGCACCGGAAGCGTGACGGACGGCTTCTTCCAGTTCGTCAACCGGCTCTGACGCCGAGCGGTCCCGGCTCGTGAGCATCGACGCCAGGGTCGCCGACCCGGTTCTCGGCGCCACATTGCCCGCCGGGTCCCAGCTGATCGCCAAATACCTGCTGCCCGGCGAAACCGTGGTCGCCGCGCTGCGCCGGCACTGGCTGGCGCTGATCGTGCCGCTGTCCGCCGCGGGCGGGGGCCTTTTCCTGGCCGTGCTGCTCGATATTGCGCTGCCCAGGCGTGCGGCGGGTGCCCGCGACGTGGTCTGGCTGGTGTGGTCGGCCGCGGTCTGGTACCTGGGCTGGGAGATCGTCAACTGGTGGTCGGACCGCTTCGTGGTCACCGACAAGCGCCTGATGCTGGTGCACGGCCTGTTCCGCCGCGACGTCGACATGATGCCGTTGGGCAAGGTCACGGACATGCGTTACGAACGCACCATCCTCGGCCGGCTGCTCGGCTTCGGAAGTTTCGTGATGGAGTCCGCTGGGCAGGATCAAGCTCTGTCCCGGGTGAAGTTCGTCACCGGCCCGGACGAGCTCTATCAGCGCATCTGCGCGTTGGTTTTCACCCCAGATCAGCCGGTACGACCCAGCGATGACGGCACCGGCGACGCCGGACCGGCGCGGAGCGCCCACTGGCCCGGATATGGCCCTTCGGACCCGGATCCGGACCGGAGTTAACGGCTGTCTTCAAGCCGTTCTTTGCATTGCGCGGTGTGACCAAACCGCGGTTGGCGTTGACCCTCTCGGCGCGCCTGCTTGACCCCAACTGTTGTGACACTCAGTGGTGTCCGCCCGACATGTCGGGCGCCCAACCTGGTTTGAACTTGCCCAATGGGGCAGAACGCCTGCGGCGTCGCAGGAAATCGTGCACGATCCGTAGTGAGAACTCTCTGGAGCCCAGACCCGCGGAGACTGCCCCCAGCGGGGGATTTTGTCACGCAGGGTGATCGAAACCGCAGGTCAGGGCCCTCCTGGGTTTTCTCAGACTTTGAATGGTCATCTCTCTCGCATGGGCGGTGGGGCGCTCGTGCGGGGCTACGCTTCCCAGGACCGTTCGCCTCACATGTCCCGTTGATCCCTTACATCCCTATCGACACAGGGTCCTCGGGGCGGTGAGACGCCCACCGGAGCCTCCGGTGGGCCTGATGGGGAGGACACAGCGTGATCAGCGTGGGGGATATGAGGAGCCAACAGCTCTTCCTCTCGCGTGCCGTCATGCCCTCCTACATGGGCCGGTACGTCGCTTCGGCGACGGTGGAACACCAACACTCGATCGTTGTCGCTTCGCTCGGCTGTGCTCTTGCAGCTGCGGCGAAGACCGCGGGGGGCGCGGATGCGATCGTCGCTGCCGAGTACATCGGCAGCGGGACGGCCAGGGATGAGGGGACCGAGGAACCGGTCTTCTGGCAGGGTCGAGTGCTCGGGGGTACGTCCAAGGTAAGCGGCATGTCTCGGCAAAGCCGAGTTAATCTCGGTAACACCGCTACCGCGGAGTACGAATGTAAGTCCATGCATGAGGACAAGCCGACGCGAGTGTGTCGCGACGGTCAGTACCAGGGACGAGTCATCGGCGCACGTCTGGCCAATGGCTCGGTGTCATCGGTTCGTCGGACCTCCTCGGTCCGCCGCCCCGGTGAGCCCGCCCTCGGTGTGATGGGCGGTCTTCTCCAGCCGGTGTCCTCGCCGGCTGAGCCCCCGGTGTCGTCGCTTTCGGAGCCCCCAGTGGCCCTGTCGACGACGGCACCTGCCCCGATCAGAGACGTCTTGGCTGGGGAAGTGTCGCCCCTTGCCGGCGCGGTGCGAGCCGCCGTTGACGTCGCGCCACCGTGGCCACCCGGTCACGGCGGACCTGCCTCGGGGCAGGGCCGGAAGCGCTAACCGTTCTCACCACACCTGACCCAGACCACATCAACGAAACAGGAGGGGCTTCGATGCGAGCCTCGAAGAAGGTCAAGGGAGCCGTGCTCCTCACGGCGGGCGCAGCTCTTATCCTTGGTGCGCCGACTGTCTACGCAGACACCAATACTGGTCACAACGACGGCCTGCTCAATGGAGTCCAGGCCCTCAACAACGTCAACCTCAACATCCCGATCAACGCCTGTGGCGTTGGCGCGCTGTTGGGCGGCGGCAAGGGCACCTGCACCTCCGCTGCCGGTAACGACAACGGGGGCGCTTCCTTCGGGGGCGGCCGCGGTGGCGCCGGTGGCGACGAGGGCAGCACCTCCAGCTCTCGCAACAAGGGGCTGCTCAACGGCCTGCAGGTCGGTAACAACCTGACCGCCAACGTGCCGGTCAACGCCTGTGGCGTTGGCGCGCTGCTGGCGACCGCCAAGGGTAACTGCTCCGCCAAGGCCGGCGACGGCAACGGCGGCTCCAGCTCCGGCCGTCATGGCCGCGGCGGCCCCGGCGGCGACGCGGGCAATGTCCGCACCGGTCGCAACGACGGCCTGCTCAACGGCGCCCAGGTGCTGAACAACGTCACCCTCAACGTCCCCGTGAACGTCTGCGGCGTCGGCCTGCTCCTGGCCGCCGGCAGGGGCGACTGCGTGGCCAAGGCCGGCGACGGCAATGGTGGCAACGGCTTCGGCGGTGCTCGTGGTGGCCGCGGTGGCAGTGCGGGCGACACCAACTCGTTCAACAACCACGGCCTGCTCAGTGGCCTGCAGCTGCTGAACAACCTGGACGCGAACATCCCGGTCACCGTCTGCGGCCTGGCCGTGCTCGGTGCTGCGGACTGCCGCGTGCACGTGGATGCGGGCAACCGCAACGGCGGCGACTCCGGTCACCACCACGGTTGGGTTGGCGACAAGCACTCGCACCACAGCCACTGGACCTGGCACAAGCACCACAACGGCGACCACGAGTCCTCGGTTCTCCCGCACACCGGTGCTGCCGGTATGGCGATGATTCCGTTCGGTCTCGCTCTGATCGCCGGTGGTGCGGCTCTGCGGCGCCGCGTGGCCTCGCAGCGCTAGTCCACAACGCTGGATCTCAGAGGTTTGCCGCTGGGATCAGACGCTTCCCGGGCTCGCAACCCCCCCGGCGCGCCCGGGAAGCCCCGGCGTCACAGCCTCTGAAGAGGTGGGCGGACCGACACCGCCGCCCACCTCATGGCACCGGCAACGGTGACCCCCGGCACTGGCCCGGATCGGACGAAAGTCCGGTTCCGGGCCGGTGTCTGTTTAAGGGGTACGTAGGGTGGATCGCATGACCACACCGGAGCCCATTCACGACCGCCGCGACCAGCTCGAGCAGGTGCAGTCCGGCCTGCTGCAGGGCGAACGGCTGTTCGCCGTCTACGACGCCAAGGGCGTCGGCACCGGCTACATCGCGTTGACCGACCGGCGGGTGATCATCGCGGACAAGTCCTTCGTGGGTCGGGCGGTGGCCCTGGTCTCCATGCCGTACAGCCAGGTGGCCAGCGTCGCGGTGCTCAGCAACGCGAAGTTCACCGGCAACTTCTTCTCCACCAGCGGGGTCATCGTGACCTCCAGCGGCGGGGTGCACCACGAGATCGAGTTCCGCGGCGAGGACAAGGCGCGGCATGCGCACGACTTCATCCTGGCCGCGATGATGGGGGCGCGCGCATGAAGGTCGCCCTGCACGTCGCCTCGTTCAGCTGGCCGGACGCGCCGGCGTCGATCGGGCCCACGCTGGCCCGGTTCGGCCCGGCCGCCGAGGAGGCGGGCGTCTCGCACGTCTCGCTGATGGACCACTTCTTCCAGATCCCGCCGCTGGGCGAGGCCACCCAGCCGATGCTGGAGGGCTACACCGGGCTGGGCTTCCTGGCCGCGCACACCTCCACGGTGACCCTGCAGCTGCTGTGCACCGGGGTGACCTACCGGAACCCGGGCGTGCTGGCCAAGACGGTGACCACGCTGGACGTGCTCTCCGGGGGACGGGCGGCGCTGGGCATCGGGGCGGCCTGGTTCGAGCGGGAGCACCAGGGGCTCGGGGTGGCGTTCCCGCCGCTGAAGCAGCGCTTCGAGATGCTCGAGGAGTGCCTGCAGATCTGCCTGCAGATGTGGAGTGAGAACAACGGCCCGTACGTGGGCAGGCACTACGAGCTGGCCGAGACGCTGTGCGTGCCCGAGCCGATCGCCCGACCGCGCCCACCGATCATGGTGGCCGGCGGCGGGGAGAAGAAGACGTTGCGCCTGGTGGCCAAGTACGCGGACTCATGCAACCTGTTTGGCGGGCCCACCGAGGTGGGCGCCAAGCTGGACATCCTGCGCGGGCACTGCGAGGCGGAGGGCCGGGACTACGCGTCGATCACCCCGACCGTGCTGTGCATGAGCAACCCGCTCGATGACCTGGACGCCTTCGTGGCCGAGATGGCGCAGCTGGCGAAGCTCGGGGTGGGCCTGGTGGACCTGGTGCCGCGCGGGGATCTGGTGGCCTACACCGAGCGGGTGGGTAAGGAGATCGTGCCGCGGTTGGCGGAGCTGGGCTGAGGGTGCGTCACGACGAAGGCCCGCGGCGGTAGCCGCGGGCCCTGGGCGTGCTCAAGGACGTCAGTCGTCCTGGCCGGAATCGTCGTTCTCACCCTTGTTGTGGCCCGGGGCGTTTTCGGAGTTGCCGTGACCGCTCTTGCTCTGGCCGTGGTTGCCCTTGGCGGACTTGTTGTGGCCGGGCGCGTTGGCGGAGTTGCCGTGGCCGGAGTCGTCGTTGCCCTGGTCCTCGCCCTGGTCGTCCTGGTTCTTGCCCTTGTTGTGGCCGGGAGCGTTCTCGGAGTTGCCGGGACCGTTGGGGTCGTGGCCGGGAGCGTTCTCGGAGTTGCCCGGCCCCTTGGGGTCGTGGCCCGGGGCGTTGGCGGAGTTGTCGTCGCCCTGGCTGTTGTCCTCACCCTGGCTCTTGTCGTCGCCCTGGCTGTTGTCGTCGCCCTGGTTGTCGTCGTTCCCCTGTTCGGTGGTCTGCGCGGGCAGCGCGGCGCAGAAGGCAGCCACCTTGTCCTGGCCGCCCGCGGCGATCACCAGACGCCGGAAGGAGGTGCTGTTCGCCGCAGCGGTGGGGTCGGCGAATGCGCCGGCCGCGACGGCCTTGCACACATCGCGGAAGCCGTCGTTCGCGTCGTTCGCGTCGTTCGCGTCGTTCGCGTCGTCGCTCACTTCGGGCGTCTTGGGCGTGGCCGGGTGCGTGATCGGCGTGGGCAGCACGCCTGTGCTCGCGGCCATGGCCACCCCGCCGGCGGAGACGAGGGCGACAGCCGCGACGGCGGTCTTGGCGGTCAGCAGGGCGGCGCGGGTACGGGTGCGGTACATGTTGAGGGCCCCCAGGGGTCGACGGGTGGATTCGCGATGCGCGCTCCGCAATGGCCGTTGGGCCGCGGAACGCTCTTCACACTCTTCAGCGCACCGGGTCGCTCGGATGTCACACCCAGCGGCAAGAATTCTCCGAGCTGCCGCGCGGGGACATCGCGGCCTGCGCCGAGCGGGTGGGTGAAGAGATCGTGCCGCGGTTGGCGGAGCTTAGCTGACGGTGCGTCACGACAAAGGGCCCGCGGCGTTAGCCGCGGGCCCTTGATGTGCTCAGGGTAGTCAGTCGTCCTGACCGGAGTCGTCGCTCTAGCCCTTGTTGTGGCCCGGGGCGTTGGCGGCGTTGCCGTGGCCGCTGGTGCCGGACTTGTTGTGGCCGGGCGCGTTCGCGGAGTTGCCGTGGCTGGTGGTGGTGGTGGTGGTGGACTTGTTGTGGCCGGGGGCGTTGGCGGAGTTGCCGTGGCTGGTGGTGGTGGTGGTGGACTTGTTGTGGCCGGGCGCGTTCTCGGAGTTGCCCGGCCCGTTCGGGTCGTGGCCGGGGGCGTTGGCGGAGTTGCCGTGCCCGGAGTTGTCGTCGCCCTGGTTGTCGTCGGTCTGCGCGGGCAGCGCGGCGCAGAAGGTGGCCACCTTGTCCTGGCCACCGGCGGCGATGACCAGCTTGCGGAAGGAATCGCTGTTCGCGGCCGCCGTCGGGTCGCCGAACGCGCCCGCGGTGAAGGCGGTGCATGTGGCGCGCAGGCCGCCGTTGGCGTCGTGCGTGGCCGGGTCGTCGGCGCCGTTGTCGTCGGTGGTCTTCGGCGTCGCCGGGTGTGCGGGGTGTGCGGG